>CAUZKB010000001.1:0-68602 GCA_963580575.1 Bacteroidia bacterium
ACCAACTTTGAGAATATATTAGATTACTAAGAAAAAATAATAATAAATAGTAATTATATTTTATGATTTTATCTATCAAATTTTTTATTATAAAGAAGTCAATCTTTTTTGTATAAGTTTACTAAATTAAATTAAATTAAATTAAAATTTCTGACAATATGAATATAAGATTTCTTGGACATGCAACTCTTGAAATTAAAATTGGAAATAAAATAATAATTGTAGATCCATTTATTTCAGGAAACCCAAAGCAAAATAAAATTAATGTTGATCAAATTAAAGCAGATTATATTTTACTTACTCATGCTCACCAGGATCATACATTAGATGTAGAAAAAATTGCGGATAAAGAAAATACAACTATTGTTTCAAATTTTGAAATAGTAACTTATTATCAAAATAAAGGTTTTAAAGCTCATCCAATGAATCATGGAGGAGGATGGAATTTTGATTTTGGATATTTAAAATATGTTAATGCTATTCACACTTCTTCATTTGCCGATGGAAGTTATGGAGGCCAGCCCGGTGGATTTATTCTTATAGCTGGAAATAAAACAGTTTATATAGCTGGAGATACTGCTCTAACCTATGATATGAAGTTAATTGGTAATCAATTTGATTTAGATCTTGCAATATTACCTATTGGAGATAATTTTACGATGGGAATTGATGATGCTATTTTAGCAAGTGATTTTGTAAAATGTAATAATGTTTTAGGTTATCATTATGATACTTTTGGTTTTATTGAGATAGATCATGAAAAGGCCAAAAATAAGTTTGCTCAAAAAAATAAAAATCTTACACTATTGGAAATAGGGGAAGAGTTGAAAATTTAGCTTTTAAAATTAGGTTTAAGCTTATTTTTAAATAAAATATAAGTTAGGTAAAATAATATTACAACAATAAACTCCAGATTTATCAAATAATATGGCCACTTACCAATAACTAATGGGTTATCAATTTCTGGTGGTTGTGCCAAATACATATAGTTTGCATCAATTAAAAAGTCTAAAGGCATGATAAATAACATTAATATATTTAATAGAATAAAGGTCTTTAACCATGATTTTTTTGTGAGTTTAAAATCTAGATTGAAATGAAGAAATAAAGGTATTAGTATTATCAGGGTATGGGCAAAATAATATTTAAAGTACATGAAATAACTTCCGTCATAATAGTTGATTTGAGGCGTTAAAATGGCTTGAATTCCTCCGATTACTCCACAATAAAACAGAAATTCAAATAAAAATTGTTTTTTTGGAACAAATAGAATAAAACAACAAATCAATTGATTCATTGCACAAAGGTGAAGAGGAAGGTGCTTGGTAATTGTCCAATTTTTATTATTTACATCAATTATATGAGCAATTATTGTAACAACTATTAATACAATACTAATTAATTTTAAAAGAAAAATGTTTCTATTGAAATTGTTATATTTTCCAATTAAAATAACACCAAGAATTAAAAACAATGTTACGATAGTATTCCTTATCCATTCTTGGGTTAAAAATTCTATAGTGTAGTTTGACACCCTTTAATTTTAAAATTTTATTAATATAATACAATACAATAATAATTATATTATTTTTATAAAAATAAAAATTCCATGGTATTCAGAAATACAGATAAGGTTTCTTTTTTTATGCTCTTCACCTTTTACGTTATTACTATTTTTGTAGGATATTTTTTTTATGAAAGAGACGACTTTAACACTGAATCAAATTCTTCAAGGCATTTATTAAACCATGTAGTTTTAATTAAGTTTAAAGAAAATACTTCCAATGATACTCTTAAAATGATACAAAATGCTTCATATAAACTTGAAGAAATAGAGCAGATAAGGGATTTCTATTATGGAGAAAATATATCTTTAAGAGGTTCTGATAAAGGTTTTACTCATATTATATCCATGAGATTCAAAAACTCTTTTGACATGGATAGTATATATCTACCTCATCCGTTTCATAAAGAGTTTGCGGGAATCTTTAGACCTCATACAGAGGATATACTAGTTTATGATTTTTGGGATTAATGAAGATTTAAGATCAAATTAATTTTTTAATCTTTTTTTCTTCTTCAGCTGCAAGTTCAGGGTCTACTAGAATTCTTCCACTGTGCTCATCAGTTATAATTTTATCTCTTGAAGCAATATCTAATTGAACTTGAGGAGGTATAGCAAAAAAAGAACCACCTGCAGCACCTCTTTGAACAGGAACAATTGCTAAACCATTTTTAACACTTCCCCTTATTCTTTTGTATGCTTGAATTAAATGCTCTTCAATTAGTTTTTCAAATTCCGAGGATTTTTTAATTAATATATTTTCTTCTTTTTCTGTTTCTTTCATAATGGAATTTAATTCTTTCTTTTTTCCTTTTAGATGATCATTTCTTTCTTTTATTTTCTCATTAAGTTCAACAACTAATTCATTTTTTTGTTCAATTAGTGTTTTAAACTCTTTTATTTTTTTTTTTGCAAGTTCAATTTCTAAGTCTTGATATTCTTGCTCTTTTACAATTGAATTATATTCCCTGTTATTTCTTACATTCTTTAATTTTTCTTCGTATTTTTTTCTTAGTTCTTTTGCTTGTTCAATTACATTATTTTGATCGGATATTCCTGTTTCACAATTTTTTATATCATCATCAAATTTTTCCATTCTTTTATTTAAACCAACAATTTCATTTTCTGAATCTTCAACTTCTAAAGGAAGTTCTCCTCTAATATTTTTTATTTTATCTATACGAGAATCGATTAATTGAAGGTCATAAAGAGCTCTAAGTTTGCCTTCTACTGTGATATCTTTTTTTTTGGCCATATTTTAAGAATAATTAACAGGGTTAGTATTTATATTTGATAAAACGATTGCAAAATTACTTAATTTTTTCTTAAGAAAATCATATATTAAATTTTTAGTAAACTGTTCACTTTCATAGTGACCAATATCCATCACAACAATTTTATTTTCAGCCATAAAAAAATTATGATATTTAAGATCAGATGTTATAAAAACATCAGCATTTTGTTTTATTGTGGAGTCTATTGCAAAACTTCCAGAACCACCAAGTAATGCAACTTTTTTTATGGTTTTATTTAAAAGTTTACTGTGCCTAACTGTAGGTGTTTTAAAAGTTTTTTTTATAAGTGATATAAATTCGTTTTCATTTAATGATTTTTCTAATGATCCTAACAAACCCATTCCTATATCAGGATTTATATTATTTAAACTTAAAATATCATATGCTACACTTTCATATGGGTGATTTTCGAAAAGTGTTTTTAAAATTTTAGATTCTAAATGTTTTTGAAAAACTAATTGAATTTGTTTTTCTTTTATATATGTTTTTTTTTCTGGATCACCAATATTAGGTTTACTAAATTTATTTCCTTTGAAAGTTCCTTTTCCGGTTAATGAAAAACTACAATTTTCATAATTTCCTAATAGACCAGCACCTGTATTATGTAGAGCATCTATTAAATTATTTGCATTAGATTTAGGAACATTAACAATTAGTTTCCTTAAAGTATCATTTTTTGGAATTAGAATTTTAGTGTTAATCAAATTTAATTTTTCTGCCATTTTATGATTAACTCCATACTTGTGATTATCAAGACTTGTATGGATGGCATATATGGAAATATTATTTTGTATAGCTTTGAAGATAGTTTTTTGAACATAGTCAGATTTTGAAATTTTTTTTAAACTTGAAAAAATTATTGGGTGAAAGCTAACTATGAGGTTACATTTTTTTTCAATGGCCTCATCAATTATGGATTCTATGGTATCTAATGTAACAAGTATTCCTGTACAATTGGATTCAGGATCTCCAGTTAAAAGTCCGACATTATCAAAATCTTCTGAATATACAGAGGGAGCCCATTCCTCGAGTATTTTTATAATATCTTTAACAAGCATTTTTTAATGATAGATTACAAATATAATATTTATCTTCATCGGCATGAAAATACTTAGATTCTTACTTTTTCCTATTGGGGTAATTTATTATTTAGTTAGTTTTTTTAGAAATATATTTTTTGATTTTAAAATATTAAAATCAAAGTATTATAAAATTCCAAATATAGGAGTGGGGAATCTTTCTATGGGAGGAACTGGTAAATCAGTTTTAATTATTTATTTAGTTGAATTTTTTAAATCTAAATATAATATAGTTGTATTAAGTAGAGGATATAAAAGAAAAACAAAAGGGTTTTTAATTGCTAATAATAACAGCTCTGCACGATTAATTGGAGATGAACCTTATCAATTCCATAAAAGATTTCCCCAAATTACAGTTGCAGTTTCTGAAAATAGGAATGAAGGAGTTAGTAAAGTTTTAATAAATAATCCTAAAACTCAATTAATTTTATTTGATGATGTTTTGCAACATAGGTCACTAAATTCTCATTTAAGAATTTTAACCACAACTTTTTCTTCTCCATTTTTTAAAGATTATATTTTCCCTATAGGAACTTTAAGAGAAAGAAGAAGTGGTCATAAAAGGGTAGATGTAATATTAGTTACCAAATGCCCTAAGGAATTAACCGAAACTGATCGTGAAAAGTTTTTAAAGGGATTAAAATTACAGCCTTATCAAAAAATATTTTTTACTAAGATTTCTTATTCAATAAACATATATTCTCAAAATAAAAAAATTGATCTTTTATCACTTAGAAATTCTGACTTTATTTTAGTTACAGGAATTGCTAATTCATCCCCACTGGTGAATTATCTAAATTCAAAAAATTTAAAATTTGAACATTTAAAATATCCTGACCATCACAATTATAATAATTCGGATATAAAATACATTAATTCTAAAGATAAAAATAAAATTGTTTTAACTACTGAAAAAGATTACTGGAGATTAAACTCATTAAACAAGGAGTTTTTATTGTATTTTTTGCCAATTAAAATGTCTTTTTTTTCAAATGAAGAAAAAGATCATTTTGACAATCATATTAAAAAATTATTAAATTAAAGGATATGTTTGTGAGCTTTATATGATGATCTAACTAGTGGTCCACTTTCAACATGACGAAAACCTATATTTAGGGCATAATTTTCATATTTTTTAAATGTTTCTGGAGTGATAAACTTTTTTACTGAAAGATGTTTTTTTGATGGTTGAAGGTATTGACCAATAGTTAACACATCTACTTTAGCATTTTTTAGATCATTTATTGTTTCAATGACTTCATGATTTTCTTCACCTAGACCTAACATTATTCCTGATTTTGTTCTATTTACTTTTTTCTTTTTTAAGTATCCTAAAACCTCTAGACTTCTTTCATATTTTGCTTGAACTCTAACTTGACGCGTAAGTCTTTTAACTGTTTCTAAATTATGTGAAATAACTTCTGGTGACACCTTAATTAGTCTGTCAATATTTCTTTTGTTACCCTGAAAATCAGGAATTAGTGTTTCTAATGTTGTTTTTGGATTTATTCTTCGAATTGCATTTATAGTCTCTGCCCAAATAATAGAACCCATATCTTTAAGATCATCCCTATCGACTGATGTTATAACAGCATGTTTAATTTTCATAATCTTAATTGACATAGCAACTTTTTCTGGTTCTTCCCAATCTATAACATTTGGTCTTCCAGTTTTGACTCCGCAAAAGGCACATGAGCGAGTACAGATATTACCTAAAATCATAAAGGTTGCAGTTCCTTCAGCCCAGCATTCTCCTATATTTGGACAACTTCCAGAGGTGCAAATAGTATTTAGTTTATATTTATCAACTAGACCTCTTAATAATTTATATTTTTTTCCGACAGGGAGTTTTACCCGAATCCAATTAGGTTTCTTTTTATGTTTTGTTAGAACTTCCATTAGATTTTTTTCAAAGATACGAACTAAGAAGTAAGACTCAAAAGATAAAATAAAGAGAAACCAGTCAAAAATATTAATCCTAGAATACTCATTAATTTTAAGCCTTTTTTAGGTTGGAGTTCTTTGGGCATTTGATCACTAATTACTAATTTATAGTTAAGAAAAGCATACAGGGGAGCTGTTATAAATGATAGAACTGTTGCAATTTGAACTAATTTCCCCATTTCAGAGAGAAGAAAAATAAAAATTAAACTTGTTCCAACGGCAAGTATGATTATCCAAATTGTATAATAATCTTTTTCTTTTTTGAAAAGTAATTGAACAGTTCTAGACATTGCTCTAGGAGAAGCATCTAAGGTTGTAATGGTTGTGCTAAACATTGTTGTAAAAGCTGCAACAGCAATAATTAAATAAGCGTTTTCACCAAGGTTATGTGTGTAAAGTTTTATCAATTGTTTGGCAAAAATTCCACCTTGATTGGAAAATGATTCTCCTGTACCATTCATAACTAAAGCTCCAAGACCAATAAAACATAGCCCTAAAATTACAGTTGTAATATAACCTATATTAAAATCAAATAAGCTGTCAACTAGTTTTATTTTTTTCTTTTGAATTTTATTTTTTTCTAAAGACCAAATTGAATGCCAAATTGAAATATCAAGAGGAGCAGGCATCCAACCCATAAATGCAATTAAAAAGAGAAGACCTTCTCCTTGAGGAAAAATTTGTTTTATAGAAATAGAAGTGTCATTTTTATAGAAAGCAATTGATATAGCTAAAATACTACTAACCGCGAGGACTATCATAATTAGTTTAATCGCTTTATCGAGAGTTTTATATTTTCCAATAATTAAAGTTAAACTACAGAAAATAGTGATTACAATACTCCATGTAATCATATTATCAGTAAAACCAAATAATTCTGATGCAAGCCCAGCTGTTACAATTGTTACTGCAGTTTGAATAGTGAACATGGTGGCAAAATTTAGAATAAAATAAAACCATAAATATCCTTTGCCTAATTTATAATATCCATCTAAAAGTGTTTTTCCAGTTGAAATTGCGTATCGAGGTCCATATTGAAAGAAAGGATATTTGAAAAGATTTATTATAAGTAAAGCCCATATTAGACCCCATCCAAAATCTGCTCCAGCTCTTGTTGATTGAACTAAATGAGAAACTCCAATAGCTGCTCCCGCAAAAAGTAATCCAGGACCAAGTTTCTTTAGATCAAAGTTTATCTTTTTCAATGGATTGAATTAAAATTTTTTTTGCTCTAAATAATTTTACTTTGACGGTATTTAATGGAACATTAAGTTTTTTTTCTATTTCTTTATATGCCATCCCTTCAAAATACCTTAGTTTCAGTAAAACACGATAATCTTTTTTTAAGTTTTTTAAATGTGATAATATACTTTCAATATTTTGTGTGTTGATTAGTTGATCTTCTGGGTTTTGAGTTAAACTAATTAAATCTGAATGTAATGGATCATCAATATTGGATGTTAACTTATCTAAAACATTTTTTTTTCTATAGTGGTCTATATGGTGGTTTTTTGCAATTGAAAACAGCCAATTTTTAAAATTAAATTTTTTGTTATATGAATTAAGATTATCAAAGGCTTTTGCAAATGTTTCGATAGATAGTTCTTCAGCTTGATTCTTGTTATTAGTTCTTTTCAACAAGAAATTAAATAAGGAGTCCCAAAAAATATCAAATAATTGATTATAAGCTTTTTGATCATTTTTTTTGGCTTTTTCAATTACATTTTTATAATCAAAAGAATCCATTATGGTTTTTAATTTTAATTATTTAAAATCTTAGATTGTTTACAATATTTTTCAGAAGGTAATTTTCCACAAATTCCACATACTTTATTGTTCTTATTTAAAAAAGGACTTTGACTTGCACATGTTCCTGAAAATTCCCCATTTTTTTTTAATAAAATTTTAATTGCTATTCCAGAAAATGCAAGAAGAAGAAAAAAAAATGTTAGAAGAAAAAGTTTCATAACGTGAACGAAAATACAAAATTAAATAAGTAAAAAAGTTTAAATTTTTAGTTAAAAAATCTAATCCATACAAATTTTAAGTAGTAGCCTAAAAAAATTAGACTCATTAAAAATTTTATAAAGATTCCACTTAAAAAACCAAAAAAAGCACCAAAAGAAACATTTAATGATTTTTTAAAATTGTTATGAGTTTTATATTCACCTAAAAATCCACCAATTATAGTACCCAGGATCATTCCAATTGGTCCTAAAAAAATTAACCCGATGATTAAACCAACACTACTTCCTATAATACTTCCTTTACCACCACCTTTTTTTTTAACTCCTAATATTGATATTATGATATCTAAAATAAAAATAGTAATTGCAATAATAAAAGTAATTATCGTAAATCTAAGTGTGATTTGAAAATTACCAGACAAGAATAAAATTAGTAGACCAAGCCAACTTAGAATTGGTCCAGGTAAAACAGGTAAAAAACTTCCTATAATTCCTAAAAAAACAAGAATAAACCCTGTGATTATTATTATCGTTTCCATATTATATGAGAATTTTAAATTTTAATCTCTTTATTTTTTAATTACATATTTGCATAAAAATATCGTAATTTTATTGAATATTAATTATCAATGATGCACTATATTAATTTCTTTAAAATTCTATTTTTTTTACCTTTTATAATTTTAAACGGTTGTGATATTTTTAAATCGAATAAATTTTCTTCTAGTGAGATTAAAACGGCATCATCATGGACTTCTAATGATGAAAGACCAAGTTTTAATGAGTGTGAAGATATTAATAATGATGAGGGTTTTGATTGCTTTGAATCAATAGTTTCTGAAACAATTTTAAAATATCTTTCAAATGAAATTCTTGAGATAAATGAAGAAGTTGATGAAGAAATTAAAGTTGTAATTAAGGTTGATAAAGAAGGTTTTTTTTCTTTGCTGAGTATTGATGCATCTGATTTTATTAAAGATAAGATTGAAGGATTAGAAGAATTTGTTGAGAATGCAGTCTATAGTATACCTCAAGCCTTACCTGCAGTAAAAGTTAATGTTGAGGAGTATGTAAACACAAAATTTGAATTACCTATTAGAATTTTATCTCAAGAATCTTTATAATGCCCAACGGGAAAATTATTTTAGGCATTGATCCTGGAACCACTATAATGGGTTTCGGATTAATAAAAATTCAAAATAATGAAATGCAATTAATACAATTTCATGAATTACATCTTAAAAAATATGAAAATCATTATCTTAAGTTGGATCAAATTTTTAAAAGGACAATCGAAATTATAGATGAATATCATCCTGATGAAATAGCAATAGAAGCACCATTTTTTGGTAAGAACGTACAATCAATGTTAAAGCTGGGAAGAGCTCAGGGTGTTGCAATGGCTGCAGGACTTTCAAGAGAAGTACCTATAACTGAGTATTCTCCTAAAAAAATTAAAATGTCCATTACAGGAAATGGTAATGCGAGTAAAGAGCAGGTTGCAAAAATGTTGAAGAGTTTACTAAATATTTCTGAGTTGCCAAAAAATCTTGATGCTACTGATGGTCTAGCAGCTGCAGTTTGCCATTTTTATAATAAAGGAACTGAAACTGAAAATAAGGTTTACAGTAATTGGAATTCATATCTTAGTAAGAACCCCAATAGAATAAAATCTTAATAATTTATTTGGTCAAAATGGCTAATATTTATGTTCACTATCCATTTTGTAAAAAAGCGTGTCATTATTGTAATTTTCATTTTTCCACTAAACTTAACAATCAAACAATTGTTTTAGATGCAATATTAAAGGAAATCGAAATTCGATCAAATGAGATTAATGATTCACTGGAGAGTATATATTTTGGAGGAGGTTCTCCATCTATTTTAGAGACTAAGTATTTAGAAAAAATTATAAATAAAATTTTAAGTCAATTTAAAGTAAAAAAGAAAATTGAGATCACTTTAGAATTAAATCCAGATGATTATTCAAAAGAGTACTTGGTTGAAATAAAAAAGTTTGGAATTAATAGAATTAGTTTAGGAGTTCAATCATTCAATCAGTTTGATTTAGAACTTTTAAATAGAAATCATAATTCAGTTCAATCATTAGAAGCCTTAGATTGTATTTCTAATTTATATGATAATTATTCAATTGATCTTATTTATGGAATTCCTTATAGTTCGATCGAAAAATGGAGAAAAAATTTAGAAATTACATTAAAATATCAACCACCTCATTTATCATGTTATGTTCTTACACTTGAGTCTAATACTGCACTTGAATATAAAGTAAAAAATGGAGATATCGAATTATTAGAAGAAGAATTGGTTAAGGAACAATATGATTATTTAATTCAAAAATTAGGTAAAAGAGGTTATGTAAATTATGAATTCTCAAGTTTTGCTAAACCTGGTTATAATTCAATTAATAATTCAAATTATTGGAATGGAAAAGCATATATAGGAATTGGCCCTTCAGCTCATAGTTACAATGGTAAATCAATAAGAAGCTGGAATATTTCAAATAATTCAAAGTATGTTAAATCTATTATGAAAAATAGACTTCCTGCAAAGATGGAAAAATTGAAAATAAATGATTTGTATAATGAATATATAATGACTGGTTTAAGAAAGGAAGAAGGGATTTCGTTTAACGAAATTAAAAATAGATTTGGAGAGACATATAAAAAATATATCGAAAAACAACTAAAGAAACATATTATAAATAAGCACATTTTTTTAGATGGAGACACAATAAAAATCTCTAAAAAGTTTAAATTTCTAACCGATGGATTATCTTCAGATCTTTTTTTTCTGAGAGATTAATTATGTCAATTTAGAATAATATTCATAAAATTTTTCAATAGTTTCAATTCCTTTAAAAAAATTAAATAAACCAAAATGTTCATTGGGAGAATGAATGTCGTCACTATCTAAACCAAATCCCATAAGTATAGATTTTATATTTAGTTCTTTTTCGAACATTGGAACTATTGGAATACTTCCCCCTCCTCTGCTGGGAATAGGTTTTACCCCAAATGTATTATAATAAGCTTTATAAGCAGCTTTATAACCAGCTTGGTTTTCTGGTGTTATGTAAGGAAATCCACCATGATGAGTCTTTACTTTCACATTGACACTTTTTGGAGCAATAGATATGAAATAATTTTCAAAAATTTTACTAATTTTTTTCCAATTCTGATTGGGGACTAATCTCATTGAAATTTTTGCGTTTGCTTCACTTGGAATGACAGTTTTTGAACCTTCTCCAGTATATCCTCCCCAAATTCCATTCACATCCAAAGTGGGTCTTATTGATTTTCTTTCAATTGTTGAATAATTTTTTTCTCCATGAATATCAGAAATTTTAATTGATTCTTTAAATTCATTTAAATTAAAAGGTTCCTTATTAATTTGATCGCGAGTTTTTTTATTATATTTTAAAACATCATCGTAAAATCCAGGAATTGAAATTTTATTATTTTTATCTTTAAGATTTGAAATCATTTCACACAAGATATTAATTGGGTTTGGAACTGCTCCACCATAGAGCCCTGAGTGTAAATCTTTATCAGGACCTTTTATAGAAACCTCCATGTAACTTAGACCTCTAAGTCCAGTTGTTATTGAGGGTTGTTCATTTGATATGATTCCAGTATCAGAAATTAAAATAATATCTGATTTTAATTTTTTTTTGTTCTCTTTAATAAATTTTTCAAGGTTTTCACTTCCGATTTCTTCTTCACCTTCAATCATAAATTTTATGTTACACCTTAAGTTTTTTTTATTGGTCATTAATTCCAGAGCTTTTATATGCATAAACATTTGACCTTTGTCATCACAAGCTCCTCTGCAGAAAATAGCTCCATTGGGATGTAATTTAGTTTTTTTAATTATTGGTTCAAATGGAGGGTTATCCCATAAATGTATAGGATCAGGAGGTTGAACATCGTAATGACCATAAACTAGTACCATAGGTAATTCGAGATTTATTATTTTTTCTCCATAAACTATGGGATGGCCTTCTGTTTTTATTATCTGAGCCTTGTCGCATCCTGCTTTTATTAAAGAATTTTTTATCCAGTTTGCTGCCTTAATGATATCTTCTTTAAATTTTGAGTCAGCACTGATTGAGGGAATTTTTAATAATTCTATTAATTCTTTAACATACCTTTTTTGATCATTTGATAACTTCATTAAATTTAATTTAATTGTTTTCTTCAAATTTATACATTGTATTTATTTTTAGACATATAATTTTTATAAGAAAACTTATTTATATTTGTCAACTTGATTTTGCGGGTGTGGTGAAATTGGTAGACACGCTAGACTTAGGATCTAGTGCTTTGCGGCATGGGGGTTCGAGTCCCTTCACCCGCACAGAAATATCCTCACTTTATGTGGGGATTATTTTCTTTTTTTCTTTGCTCTTGAATAAATTCTATTCCACAATTAAGTTTCTTTGCTAAATTTATTTTTGGATCAAAAGTTCTTCAAAATGGTGTAATATTTTCTATTTTCTCTCCATTTTGAAAATTTTTAAAAGAAGCTTCAGCTACTATTCTTAAGAATATCCCTGTTGATACTGGACAAGTTTTATCAGTATTATAATTTTTAGATAGGTCTTCCCTGATTTTTGTTAGATTAACATTTTTTCCATATCTTATTTTTTTATATAATCATTAATAATTTTTGGATTAACAACTAACATTTTACTTCCAGGTAAAATATCTGTAAAACCTTTTTCTATTGTCTTAATTTTAATTTCAATAGGTACATTTAATTTTCAATCCAAGTCTTTTTTTTTCAAATTGTTTTATTTGTAATAATTTTTTCTTTCTGTCTTTAACATCCCAATAGTTTCATTCATGAATTTATTTTTTTCATATCTATTTTTAAATATCCATATGCAAATACAATCTTCACTATGATAAATAGCTTTTAATTCATCATCAATATCACAAATTTCTTTTGGTATTAAAGTTTTAATACAAATCCATTTACCAAATTTTAATTTATTCTTCCAAAGAATGTTTTTCTGGATTGCTTAGAAAGTGGAACTCCTTTTTTTACATTGTAATTAAACGTAATTAATATTCTTTCATCTTCTAAAATTTCTGTAACACGGTGAATGGATTCTTTACCTTTGAAAATCATTAAATCTCCAACCAGACTTTCGACTTTTTGACCTTTGATTTTGCCATCTAAGATTTCTTCTACTTCTTTATAATTTTCATTACCATTTTTATATCTGCTTTTATTAAAATATTCGTAATCTCCACCTTTTGAACAATTTTTTACTAAAAGAGTGATAGTGAAATCAGAGTTATCAAAGTGCCATCCAAGACTATCTCCATTATTGTAATAGTTTATGTTTATACTTGAAAGTGGATCAGAATAGGGATATAATTTTTTAACTTTTAAAATATTACAAAAAAACTTTTGAACAATATTGGAATCATATATCTTAAATAGATTTGAATTTTTTGAAATTAAATCGTTTGGAATGCATTCTTTTGTGGTTTTCATAATTCTGTTTCTCGCACTGTTTTTTGAAAAATTGGAATCGTATGGTGAAACATAAACATTATATTCAGAAGAACTTTTATGAGATTTAGGTTTTAATTTAATTGCTTCTTCTACTATTTCTTTAATTCCTTTAGAGTTTATGAAGGATCTAAAGACTAGAATTCCTTTTTCTTCTAATTCTATAGAATAATTAGTACTTGAATTAAAAAATGTTTGATCATAATTTTTTCCAAGAATTGATTTTAATTTATTTTCAGTCATTATAGTTTTCTATATATTGGTTTACTCTTCTTTCAAGAATAGGAAGGGTTACTGTTCCTTTTTCAAGTATTAATTCATGAAATTCTCTAATGTCAAAATTTTGTTTTAAATTTTCCTCAACTTTTTTTCTTAAAGATCTAATTTTTAATTCACCAATTTTATATGCTAATGCTTGACCTGGCCAAGAGATATATCTGTCAACTTCAGTATTAATTTCATGAATAGATAAGGCTGTATTTGATTTCATAAAATTAACGGCCTCTTCTCTTGACCACCCAAATGCATGAATTCCAGTATCAACGACAAGTCTACATGCTCTCCACATTTCATATGTTAATTTGCCAAAATGTTCATAAGGAGTATTGTATATACCCATCTCTTCTGCTAAAAACTCACTATAAAGTCCCCAGCCCTCACCAAAAGCAGATAAATATAAATTTCTTCTAAATTTTGGAATTTTATTTGAAAGTTCATTATTAAGAGATCCTTGAAGATGGTGTCCAGGAACTGCCTCATGAGCAGTTAATGCAGGTAGAGAATAAAGTGGCCTGCTTTTTAAATTGTAGGTGTTAACCCAATAATAACCAGGTTCTGAACTATTTGCACTTGTTCCAACATATCTCCCAGCAGTATATTTAGGAGCAATGGATTGAGGGACAGGGGCAACTCCATATGGTTTTCTAGGTAGAGTTTTAAAATATCTTGGTAATTGTTCATCTAATTTTTTGGAAATATTTCTAGCATTAATTAAAAGATCTTCAGCAGAATTTGAATAAAATTTAGGATCTGATCTTAAAAATTTTATAAATGAATCGAAACCTTCTTTATAATTTATCTTATCAATAATGTCTAACATTTTCTTTTTTATCCTTTTAACTTCATTTAATCCAATATCATGTATTTCTTTTGGTGTGTAGTCAAGAGTAGTATAATATTCGATTCTATTCTTATAATATTCAATTCCATTTGGCGTCTCAGAGATTCCTATTTCTCTTCTTGTTTTTATAAAATATTCTTCTTCAAAAAATAATTTAACATCTTTAAATGTTGGTATAATCATTTTTTCGACAATATTTTTTCCAGCCTTTTTTAATGAATCAATTGTTTCTTGCCCTAGAGATTTCGGTAAATTAAGAAAAGGAGAAAAGTAAAAGTTTTGTTCTGCATTTTCTGTAATGTGTTGATTATAAGTAGATTCATAGCCTTTAAATATTATTAAAGGTTGCCCCATTCCTGTTTCTAAACCTTTTTTAATAAGATTTTTTTGTTGTTCAATGTATTTTGGAATTGCTTTTAAAATTTTAAGATATTCTAAAGCAGATTTTTTATTTGTTAGAGGTCGAACTCTATAGGTGAGACTAGAGTGGAATCCTGAATCAGATAGTATTGGATTCCAATGTTTTTTAAAATCATAATCTAATTTTTTAAATTTTAAAACGAATTTTAATAGCTCATAAGATATTTTTTCATCCTTTGATAAATTATTTTCATTAATTCTTTTTAAATCAATCAATAAATTTTGGCAAAAAGAAGCATATTTTTGTATACTTTCTTCACTATAATTTCCTAACGGATGCTCTTCTTTTGAATTAGATTTATAATTTTCAAATTGGTTAATAATTTTTTTTAACTGAGAATTTGAATTATTTTGATTACAACTAAAAAAAGTAAGTATTATAATTAGCAAAAATTTTTTCATAACTATTTTTTGTACGCTCCTTTACCTTTTATAAATTTTCCAGAAAATTTTCCAGTGTGATTTCCATTTTCAATTACTTGTTCTCCATTAACAAAAACGTGATTTATACCTTCTGCGTATTGAAGTGGTTTGTCAAAAGTAGCTTTATCTGATATTTTTAGAGGATCAAAAATAACAACATCAGCAAAATATCCTTTTTTTAGAAATCCACGTTTATTAAGACCTAAATTAGTTGCAGGGAAACCACTTAATTTTCTAACGGCTTCTTCCAATGAAATTAGACCTTTATCTCTAGAAAATTTCCCTAAAACTCTGGCAAAACTTCCAAAGGCCCTAGGATGAGTTCTAAAATCTTTAGTAATATCAGAATATGAACCAGCGTCTGAACAAAATGACAACCAAGGTATTTGTATTTTTTTCTTGATATTTTCTTCAGACATGCTAAAGTAAATACACTGAATCCTACTATCATCTTCTATTATTAAATCTATAATAGCATCTTCAGAAGATTGATTTCTCATTTGAGCAGCTTGTTCAATAGTTTTACCAAGATAAATTTTAGCTATAGAATCTTTTTTAAAACCAACCATTAATATTCCATTAGGAGGCTGTTGTTCCAACTCTTTTCTAATATCTTTTACTAATTTTCTTCTTTGTTCAGGTTGTTTCATTCTATTAATCCATGATCTATGACCTCCTTCTTGAACCCAAGTAGGAATAACTCCCGTAAGACCAGTTGAACTTGCATTATAGGTATACATGTCAGCAGTAATTTTTAAACCTTTTTCTCTCGCTATTTCAACTCTTTCAATTATACTATCCAGTAGATGCCAATTTGGTTTTCTAGATGCTTTTAAGTGATAAATTTCAGCTGGGATGTTAGCTTTTTGAGAGATATAAATTAATTCTTCAAGCGCATTTAAAACATTGTGGTCTTCATTTCGCATATGAGAAATATACATTCCTCCAAATTTTGAAGCAACTTTCGAGAGTTCAACTAGTTCAAATGTATTAGCATAATCACCAGGAGCATAAATTAATGAGGAACCTATTCCCATTGCACCCTCTTTCATTGCTTTTTCTACGCTTTGTTTCATTTCATCTAATTCTTCTTTTGTCGCATCTCTATTTTCGTAACCTATAGTATTTATTCTTATAGTTGCAGCTCCAATAAAAGACGCAATATTTGTTGAAACTCCCTTTTTGACAAGAGAATCCATAGAATTAAAAAATGAAATATATGTTTTCTCTCCAGGATTTCCTCTCGGACCAGGTGAAGTTCCTTCTCCAAACACTTCTAAAGTCACCCCTTGCTTAAGATCACTTAAAGAACGTCCATTTTTTAATAGTGAGTTATAACCCCAACTTAGCATGTTAATAAATCCAGGAGAGACTGCTTTTCCTTTGGCATCAATTGTTTTTGTCCCCCTTAGGTTTTTAGATTTTCCAACATAAACTATTTTATCACCTTGAATTGCAATGCTTCCTTTATATGATTTTTTTCCTGTTCCATCATAGATGGTTCCATTAGTTATAATTATATCAAATAACTCACCTTCAGAGCCGCAATTTAATATTGATAGGGATACAAGGACTAAAAGGTATTTTTTCAATTTAAAAAATTTTTGAGTTTTAATTTACAAGAAATATTATCTAATAAAAAAGAAATATTAAGTCAAATGAATTTTATCTATCGACTTTAAATTTATCTAATTTAATATCGTCGAGACCATCTTCATCGAATGGATACTCCATTTGATCTTGGATGTTATATAATGAAATTAGAATAAATTCACTTAAAATAACAATAAAATAAGTTAACCATTCTGGGTTACCTTCACCTAATTTATTTATTATTGTAGGAGTGTATATTACGGGGAAAATATAGATAAAAATTAAACAATAAGCTTTGAGACTGATTGGGGTTCTATGAGTGTGAATAGCAATTAGATTATCTGATGACTCAACAACATCTTTTGTGAATCTAAATATTTTTTGTTTTGTCCCTCCTGAAATAGATTCTTTATTTTTTATAATAAAATCAATCAATTTTTTTACTTTTTCATCAAAAGCAGAAGAATCTTCAGAAGAAGTCTCAAGATAAAGAAACAAACCATGGTTTGTTTCTTTAATAATATTCATAACAGCTGATTTTTCCTTTTCAGTTAGATTGGTATTCATATTTATCAGATTTTCAACGGTTTTAAGTGATGATCTAAACCTGCTTAAATACTCTAGGGCTTTTTCTCTTCTTCTAAAAGCTCCTCTAATAGTAAAAACTAAAGGAAAAATTATTGCTATACTTATAAGAGTTAAATCTAGATTGTAAACAATCCTAAATCTATAAGCAATATAAGGGACAACTATAGAAAGAAATATAGTAATTAAAGTTCTGTAGTTTATAATTGTTAAATATCTTGCTAAGGAATTACTTGTCATTTAATTATTTTATTAAATTTAGGCTAAATTTATATAATTATGATAAAACAGACTATATTCTCAATACTTTTTTTGGGTTCTTTGACTTTAAGCGCTCAAATTTCTTTGACTTCAGATAAATTATTTGAAGATAAATTTCCTTTAAAGATCAACCTTGGATATTCAAATAAGCAGATGAATAAAAAGACCAATGATTCAACTTTTATAAAAGTTCCAATGGAATTTTTCCATGAGGATAAATGGAATACACTTGAAGTTTCTCTTCGGGCAAGAGGAAATTTCAGAAGATCTCAATGTTATTTTCCTCCAATTAAGATGAAAATTAAAAAAGATGTTATTGAAAACACTTTGTTTGATGGTAATAAGACTATGAAGTTAGTTATGCCATGTAAGCTGGAGAAAGAAAAAAATGATAATGTATTACAGGAATACATTGCTTATAAGATGTATGAATTAAGTTCACCTTATCACTTTAAAACTAGATTGGTAGAAATAGATTTTTCTGAACCTAAAGGTAAAAAAGTTAAAAAGTTCCAGCTTAATGGGTTTTTAATTGAAGATGATAAAAGAGTTGCTAAAAGATTTGAGGGTAAAGTCCTTGAAAGATATATGCATCCAATGGCCATGGATGCTATGACATCAGTTCAGAATGCTTTTTTCCAATTTATGATTGGAAATACAGATTTTTCTACTGCATATCAACATAATGGTAAGTTGCTATATATAAATAAGTTAATCATCCCGTTGCCTTATGATTTTGATATGACAGGCTGGGTTAACCCTAGTTATCAGGTTGTTAATGAAACATTAAATATTAATTCTGTAAAAGATAGAAAATATAGGGGTTTTAAAAGGGATGTTGAAGTCTTTAATAAAGTTAGAGACCAGTTTTTATCAAATAAAAACACTTTGGTTGAACTTTTAAATTCTTATGAAAAGGATTTTGAGGATCCAAAAGAATTTGCCGAAAGTAAAAAGTTTTTGAATTCATTTTTTGAAGTAATTGAAGATGATAAATCTTTTAAAAAGAAAATTGTAGACGGAGCAAGAGTTAAGTAATTATTTTATTATAATATCAGATAATTTTTTGAAAATTTCAGTGTTATCATATATACCACTGAAATTTTCGGAATATGGACCGTAGCTGAAAACAGGGACCATATCTGCAGAATGACCTGTTGTTAAAAAGCCACCTTTAATATAGCTGTTTTTATTACCCAATCTACCCCCAAGAACATGAAATCCTCCAGTTTCATGATCTGCAGTTACAACCACTAGGGTATTTTCATTATTTTTCGCATAATCTAAAACAGTTTTCAATGTTTTGTCAAATTCATTAAATTCTTCTATAAAATAATCTATGTCATTATCATGAGATCCCCAATCAATTTGTGAACCTTCAATCATAAGAAAAAAAGGCTTTGATTGACTAGAAAGCTTGTCAATTGTGATTTTTGATAGATTTATTAATGAAGGTATTCTACCTTCTGAGAGAGATGGGGGTTGATCATCATAGGTTAAAAACCCAATATTATTGGAAGTACTTTCTTTATATTCAAGAATATTATTTACAAAATCATAGTCTTGCATTTCACTGATTAAGTTTCTTTCATCCTTTCGACTAATAAAGTATTTTTCACCTCCCCCAACGAAAAAGTTAATATTTTTAGAACTTAATTGTTTTGCTATTTCTTCGTGATTATTTCTTGACTTTACTTTAGCATAAAATGATGCTGGAGTAGCATGAGTTATACTTGATGTTACAACTAGACCTGTTGAATAACCAAGCTTTTGACAAATTTCTAAAATACTAGGATGTTTTTTTCCATTAAAATCTATTCCGATAGTCCCATTATTTGTTTTTACTCCACAAGCAAATGCAGTTCCTGCAGAAGCTGAATCAGTAACTAAATCATCATTTGAATGAGTTTTTGATAAACCAATACTTTTAAAATTCTCAAGTTCTGTTTTATTGTTATTTGCGTACATACCTCCAGTAATTTGAGGAAGTCCCATGCCATCACCTATCAATAAAATTATATTAATTGGATTATTACTTTGAGAAAATTTTTTACATGAAAAAAATATATAGCATGTAAAAAATAGTATTAAGTATAAAAATTTTCGCATTGTGTTTTTTTGTAAAATTAAGTTTAATATCTATAAATAATCTATTAGTTTAGAATAAATTTTATTTGTTGCTCCTTTGTTATTGAAAATATATTCTTTATTAATTTTTCCAATTTTTTTTGATAATTCATTGTCAGAAATTATTTTTTCAAAAACTTTTTCGAATTCATTATTATTTTTAATAGAGGTAATTCCTCCAAGAGATATTAAATCTTTAGCTTCAGAAAATTTAGAATAATTTTTTCCTATAATAATGGGTGATCCATGAATTGCAGGTTCTAAAATATTGTGAAGACCATCTTTTCCCATACCTCCACCAACATAACTAAGATTTGCATATTTATAAATTTTTGAAAGTATTCCAATTGAATTAATAATTAAAACATCCTTTTTAAATTCTTCAGTAGTTTTTAAAGAGCTATAAAGGGTATATGAATTATTTAATCTTGAAGTTAATAAATTGATTGACTTCAAGTCAATTTTATGTGGAGCGATAATTACTTTTACGTTATTTAATCTCTTAATTTTAGATAGAATAACTTCATAGTCTTCTGACCATGTGCTTCCAGCAATAAAACACTTTTTAGAATCAATAAATTTTTCAATTTTTGGAAAGACGTTTATTGATTCTATATTCTCAATTACTCTATCCATTCTTATATCTCCTACAAGAGTTACATTTTTAAATTTATTTTTATTTAGAAGCTTTTGAGAAGATATGTCCTGTACAAAAAAATGATTAATTTCTCTAATTATTTTTAACAACCAATTACTATAGGGTTTAAAGATGAATTGATCTGCGTAAAGTCTAGTACACAATGAAAAAATTGGTATTTTGTTTTTTGTAATTTGATTTATATAATTTGGCCAAAATTCGTATTTTATAAAAAAAACTATTGTAGGCTTAACTTTGTTTAAAAAAAATTTCACATTTTTCAAGGTGTCAAAAGGCAGATAACATACTAAGTCAGCAAATTTATAGTTTTTACTAATTTCATAACCCGAAGGTGAAAAAAAACTAATTATTATTTTTGATTCTGGATGTTTTGATTTGATTTTTTGAATTAAAGGTTTACATTGTTCAAACTCACCTAAAGATGCACAATGGAACCATAATCTTTTATCATAAAGGTTTATATTGAAGTTGATTAATTTTTTTAATGTTTTACGATGTCCTACTATTAGAAATTTAATTTTTGATGATAAAGGACTTATGATTCGCAGAAGAGCAATTGCTAACTCAACTAATAAATTATATATTAATAACATTATATAAATTTATTCAAAAATAGTTTTTTATACCTGAGATAAAAGTCTAAACCTTTTATAAATTTGCAATCTATAATAATAAAAATGCAAGATATTAGAATGGTTGATCTCAAAGGTCAACATGAATCAATTAAAGAGGAAATTGATTTAGAAATTTATAAAGTTTTAAAAAGTACATCTTTTATAAATGGTCCTGTTGTAAATCAATTTCAACAAAAATTAGAAGAATTCAATAAGGTAAAACATGTAATTCCTTGTGCAAATGGAACTGATGCACTTCAAATAGCTCTCATGGCTTTAGAACTCAAACCTGGAGATGAAGTTATAACTACAGATTTTACTTTTATCTCAACAGTAGAGGTAATAACACTTTTACGATTAAAACCTGTACTTGTTGATATTGATATTGATACATTTAATATTAATCCTCAGCAAATTGAAAAATCGATTACAAGAAAAACAAAAGTAATAATACCTGTTCATCTTTTTGGTCAAGTAGCAGATATGCATGAAATAATGGCAATTGCAAAAAAAAATAACATTTATGTAATAGAAGATAATGCTCAAGCTATTGGTGCAAAATTCACTAATAGTGAAGGAAAAAAAATTAAGACAGGTGCCATAGGAGATATTTCAGCTACTTCATTTTTTCCTTCGAAAAATTTAGGGGCATATGGAGATGGTGGAGCAATTTTTACTAATAATAGTTTTTTTGAAAAAAAAATTAGGGCAATTGTAAATCATGGTATGATTAAAAGGGATTATCATGACTTTGTTGGGGTTAATTCAAGACTTGATTCAATTCAAGCTGCAATATTAAAAGTTAAATTAAAGTACTTAGATTCTTTTAATGAAAAAAGAAAAAATGCTGCTGAAATATATAATACATTTCTTAAAAAAAAAACTGATATAATTCTTCCTTTTACGAAAGGAGAATCTGATTCTCATGTTTACCATCAATATACTCTTCGAATTTTGAATCAAAAAAGGGATGTATTAGTTTATCATCTAAAAAAAAATAAAATACCTTTTGGTATATATTATCCAGTTCCATTGCATCTTCAAAAAGCTTATTCTAGGAATGAATATGATAATAATAATTTTGTTAATACCAATAAAGTTGTGGATGAGGTGATTTCTTTACCAATGCATACTGAATTGACATATATTCAAATAAAATTTATTTGTGAAAAAATTACAGGTTTTTTAGATAAATAGTTTTAAAAATTGGCAGAAGATGCTTTAACTGAAGAATTAATTTTTTTAACTAAACCTTGCAGTACTTTACCTGGACCAACTTCGATAAATTTTTTAGTTCCATTTTTAATTATTTTTTCAATGCATTGGGTCCATTGTACTGGAGATGTTATTTGTTCGATAAGATTAAACTTTATTTTTTCAGGGTCAGTTTCTGCATTATTTGAAAAATTTTGATATATAGGACAAATTGGAATTTTGAATACTATTCTATTAATTTCATTAGCTAGTTTTTCTTTAGCTGAGTCCATTAAAGGGGAGTGAAAGGCTCCTTCAACAGGTAGAATGAGTGCTCTTTTAGCACCGATACTTATTAGTGATTTACATGCTTTTTGAATTGATTTTTTTTCGCCAGAAATAACAATTTGACCTGGACAATTAAAATTGGCTGTAGTTATAACTCCATTGATTTTGCTACAAACATCTTCAACCACTTCATCTTTAAGACCAATAATAGCAGCCATATTTCCAGGATATTTTTTACATGCATCTTCCATTGCTTTAGCTCTTTTGGAGACTAATTTTAAACCATCTTCAAAACTTAGGGTATTACATGCAACTAAAGCAGAGAATTCTCCAAGTGAATGACCTGCAATAACTTTAGGTTTTAAATTTAAAATTTTAGTTAATATCACGGAATGAGTGAAAATTGCTGGTTGGGTTACATTGGTTTTTTTTAATGCGTTTTCGTCTTGACCAAACATTATTTTAGTTATTTTAAATCCTAAAATTTTATTTGCATCTTCAAATAGTTCTTTTGAATCTTCAGAATAGTCATATAGATCTTTTCCCATACCACAAAACTGTGATCCTTGACCTGGATAAATATATGCAGTCATTTTTTTTTATATGTTAAGTATGAAAATATTAAAGTTTTATCATCATTAAAATTATTTCTTTTTGTATTTATCAATTGCCATTCATTTTCTTCAACTTCAGGAAAGAAAGCATCCCCATTATATAATTTATGTATTCTTGTTAGTTCAATTTTATTAGAAATATTTATGAACAAATTATATATTTCACTACCACCAATTATAAAGGGTTGATTGTCATCTTGACAATAATTTAATGCTTCCGGAATATTATGAGCTATAAATATTCCATCAGCTTTATAATTTTCATTTCTTGTTAAAATTATATTTTTTCTTTCTGGAAGCGGTTTTGGCATGGATTCAAATGTTTTTCTTCCCATTATTACAGAATGTCCAAGAGTTAGTTTTTTAAATCTCTTCAAATCATCCGGAATATGCCAGATTAATTTATTATTTTTTCCTAAAATATTATTTTCTGATGCTGCAGCAATAATAGTTATCTCTTTTTTTTTTGACATTTCAATCAATTAAATAATAAAGATTAATTTTGGGCAAAATTACACTTTAAATTAAATAAGATCTTTATTATTGATTTATGTTTGATGATTTTCCATTATTAAAAAATAGCATTTATTTAAATACCGCATATGTAGGACTTATGTCACAAGGGCTTTATCATTTTAGAAGAAAATATGATTTAGATTATATTAATAAAGGGGATCATATTCATATGGGTAGACATGAAATAATTGAAAGAGCTAGAAATTCAATTTCTATATTTTTTGGGTCAGAACTTAATCATACATTTGTTTCTTCAAATTTTTCCTCTGCTCTAAGAAATATTTTAAAATATATACCTCAAAATTCAAATTTTTTGGTTTTAGAAGAAGATTATCCCTCTATAATTGATTTAATTGAAGAAAGAGCATTTAAATTTCATAAAATTCCTATATCTGCTAATTTAGAAGACAGTATTCTTAAATTTTTAGAGACAGAAAAAATTGACGTTATAGCAGTTAGTGTTGTTCAATATATATCAGGTTTATTAATAGATTTAGATTTTTTAAAAAAAATTAAACAGAATAACCCAAAAATTATCATTATTGGAGACGGAACCCAGTTTTTGGGAGGTCATGTTTTTAATTTTGAAGATTCTCCTTTTGATTTTATTGCTTCGAGTGGATATAAATGGCTTCTATCAGGGTTTGGTAATGGATTATTTATGGTTTCAGATAATTTTTTCAAGTTTACGAAAACTAATGAATCAATTTTTTTAGAGAAAATATATGATGGTCATACTGATTTATTAGGATTAGAAAGTTTAAATTATTCAATTAATAGTTTGTTAAAGGCGGATTTTAATTCATTGATTGATAAAAAAAACAAGCTTACTTCAATTTTAAAAAAATCATTAAAAGAGATTGGTTTATTAGATTCTTTATCATCTCAAAGAAAAATTCATAGTAGTATTTTTAACATAAAATTAAATAATAACGACTTCAAATTTTTAATTGATAATAATGTTAGATGTGTGAAAAGAGGTAATGGAATAAGAGTCTCTTTACATTTTTACAACTCAAAACAAGATGTAATAGGGTTTATTTCACTTTTAAAAAAGTTAAACAGAGACTTTTCCCTTAATTAATGGATGTGGATTGTAGTCAATTAATTCAAAATCTTCGTATTTAAAATTAAAAATATTTTTTATTTGTGGATTTAAAATCATTTTCGGTAAAGGTTTAAAATTTCTTTTTAACTGTTCATTAATTTGATTCATGTGATTAATATATATATGAGCGTCTCCAAAAGTATGAACAAAAGTTCCAGGGTTTAGATCACAAGCTTGAGCAACCATTAGTGTTAAAAGTGAATAAGAAGCTATATTAAAAGGCACTCCTAAAAAAACATCCGCACTTCTCTGATATAGTTGACATGATAATTTACTTTCTGACACATAAAATTGGAAAAAAGCATGACAAGGAGGCAAGGCTGCTTTATTATTTTTTACATTTTCAGCAAAGGATACTTCATTATTGGGAAGAACACTAGGATTCCAAGCTGAAATAAGCATTCTTCTACTATCTGCATTTTTTTTAATTGTTTTAATTACTTCTTTAATTTGATCAATACCTTCATTATTCCAATTTCTCCATTGATAACCATATATTGGACCTAAATCACCGTTTTTGTTTGCCCATTCATTCCAAATTCGAACTCCATTTTTATTTAAATAATTAATATTTGTATCCCCTTTTAAAAACCAAAGCAATTCATGAATTACAGATTTAACATGAATTTTTTTTGTTGTAACTAATGGGAAACCATTAGAAAGATTAAAATGCATTTGATAACCAAAAATACTTTTTGTTCCAGTTCCGGTTCTATCTTTTTTTAAAACACCTTCTTTAATTATTTTATTAATAAGATTAAAATACTGCACCATTTTTAATTAAGTTTATCCAAAAATAAAATCAATTAATTAATTAGTAACTTAAATTATTTGAAAATTTTAAAAATTGATTAACAATTTTAACTTTATTTTTCGAATTTTCTTTTTGATAGCTCATCTCTGACCCTAGCAGCTTGTTCATAATTTTCCATTGCTACCATTTTATTTAACAAGGACTTGAGCTTTGAGGTTGGTGATTTTTTCAGATCTTCAGGTAGTAAATTGTTATCAAATTCCTGTGAAACAAAATCTTGAATCCAGTTATCACTGAAAGATTTTATGTTTTTACTAGATGATACTGAAGCAGTAAAACCGGCTTTTTTTAATATTGATTCATATGTTAGTATTGGGGCATCAAATCTAAGAGCTAATGCTATTGCATCTGAAGTTCTAGAGTCAATAATTTCTTCTATTTTATCTCTTTCACATATAATGTTAGAATAAAAAACTCCATCAACTAGCTTGTGAATAATTACTTTTTTAACATAGATATTAAACCTATTAGAAAAGTTTTTAAATAAATCATGAGTTAATGGTCTAGAGGGTTTTATTTCATCTTCTAGAGCTATAGCAATAGATTGGGCTTCAAACCCACCTATTATTATAGGTAGTTTTCGATCTCCTTTATTTTCACCCAATATTAGTGCATAAGCACCTGATTGTGTCTCGCTATATGAAATACCTTTTACTGTTAGTGTTACTAATTCCATGTCAATTTAAATTCTAATAATAAATTCAGGTATTTACATTAACGTAATTTTTCATAATTTATTGAGTGGAGCTTATATATAATTAATGATTAAATTTGTTGCATAAAGTTAATTTATGAAGATTATTCAATTTAGAGAAGCACTTTGTGAGGCTATGAGTGAAGAAATGAGAAGAGATGAATCAGTTTATCTTATGGGTGAAGAAGTTGCTGAATACAATGGCGCTTATAAAGCTTCTAAGGGTATGTTAGATGAGTTTGGGGAAAGAAGAGTCATTGATACTCCTATTTCTGAATCAGGATTTGCTGGAGTTGGTGTTGGATCAACTATGACAGGAAATAGACCAATTATTGAATTTATGACCTTTAATTTTGCTTTAGTTGGGATTGATCAAATAATTAATAATGCGGCAAAAATCAGGCAAATGTCTGGAGGTCAATTTCCGTGTCCGATAGTTTTTAGAGGACCTACCGGTTCGGCTGGTCAATTAGGCGCAACTCATTCTCAAGCTTTTGAAAGTTGGTATTCTAATTGTCCTGGATTAAAAGTTATTGTGCCTTCAAATCCATATGATGCAAAAGGACTTTTGAAATCTGCTATAAGAGATGACGATCCTGTTATTTTTATGGAATCTGAGCAAATGTATGGGGATAAAGGTGAAGTTCCAGAGAATGAATATATAATTCCTATTGGTGTTGCAGATGTAAAAAGAGCTGGAGACGATGTCACGATAGTTTCATTTGGAAAAATTTTAAAGGAAGCATTAATTGCTTCTGAAGAGTTATCAAAAAATGGTATAGAATGTGAGATAATTGATTTGAGAACAATAAGACCAATGGATTATAATACAATTTTTAATTCTGTTAAAAAAACTAATCGATTAGTAATTCTTGAAGAGTCATGGCCCTTTGGAAATATTGCAACTGAAATAACTTATCAAGTTCAAAATGAGATTTTTGATTATTTAGATGCGCCTATTGAAAAAATTAATACAGCTGATACACCCGCACCATTTTCACCTGTTCTACTCCAAGAGTGGTTACCAAGTAGTAAAGATGTAATTTCATCTGTTAATAAAGTACTTTATAAAAAATAATCTTTGATTTAAGAAAATAATAAAGTTATCACTTGATTATTTTTTTTTATTTTGGTTCATTTTATTATTTTTACAGCCGTTTTAAAAAATTTAAACATGGAATTAATAGTAAAAATTTTACCCGCTTTTGGTCTTTTAGCTTTGTTATTTGTTTTAATAAAAAATGCTTGGGTATCTAAACAAGATGCAGGAAACGAAAAGATGCAAAAAATATCTAAGAATATTTCTGATGGTGCAATGTCTTTTCTTAAATCAGAATATAAAATACTTTCAGTTTTTGTTTTCTTAGTTGCTGTTCTTTTATACATAAAAGGAAGTAATGAAGTTGGATCAAATGGTATGGTTGCATTTTCTTTTATTGTTGGAGCTATATGTTCTGCTTTAGCTGGTTTTATAGGAATGAAAGTCGCAACTAAAGCAAATGTTAGAACAACTCAAGCTGCAAGGCAATCACTTGGAAAAGCTCTTGAAGTCGCTTTTGCTGGGGGCTCAGTAATGGGCTTGGGTGTTGTTGGTCTTGGAGTATTAGGTCTTAGCAGTTTGTTTTTAATATATATAGAAATCTGGCCTGGAAGTGAAAATCTATCAATGGTATTAAATGTTCTTACAGGATTTTCCATGGGAGCTTCATCAATTGCGTTTTTTGCCCGTGTAGGTGGAGGAATATATACTAAGGCTGCAGATGTGGGAGCAGATTTGGTTGGTAAGGTTGAAGCAGGAATTCCTGAGGACCATCCTCTAAATCCAGCAACAATTGCTGATAATGTTGGTGATAATGTTGGCGATGTTGCAGGAATGGGAGCAGATCTTTTTGAATCTTATGTAGGATCCATAATTGGAACTATGATTTTAGGAGCATTTATTGTAACTCCTAATTTCTCTGGGTTGGGAGCTGTATATCTTCCTTTAGTTCTTGCTGCAGTTGGAATTATTATGTCAATTATTGGAACATTTTTTGTTAAAGTAAAAGATGGAGGAAATCCACAAAAAGCTTTAAATATTGGCGAGTTTGGTTCTGCAGGATTAATGATTATAGTATCATATTTTATAATAAATGCATTGATTCCAAGTTCGATTGATGGTTTGCCTTATGGGGCAATGGGAATTTTTTTGGCTACAATAACTGGATTGGCATCTGGTCTTGGTGTTGGTAAAATAACTGAATATTATACAGGTACAGGAACTAAACCTGTAAGTTCAATTGTTCGACAATCTGAAACTGGAGCTGCAACTAATATAATTTCAGGTTTAGGGGTGGGAATGATGTCAACAATGATTCCAATTATTTTAATAGCAACTGCTATTTTGGTATCTCATCATTTTGCTGGCTTGTATGGTATTGCAATTGCCGCAGTTGGAATGTTGTCAAATACAGGAATTCAATTAGCCGTAGATGCTTATGGACCAATCTCTGATAATGCTGGTGGTATTGCTGAGATGGCTGAGCTTCCAAATGAAGTTAGAGAAAGAACAGATAAATTAGATGCCGTTGGTAATACTACAGCAGCAATAGGGAAAGGATTTGCTATTGCCTCTGCTGCTCTTACTGCTTTAGCATTATTTGCAGCTTATATGCAGGTTGCTAATCTTAGTTCAATTGATGTCTCAAAACCTAAAGTTATGGCAGGTCTTTTGATTGGAGGTATGTTACCTTTTGTTTTTTCAGCTCTTTCGCTGAATGCTGTTGGTCGAGCAGCAATGGCTATGATTGAAGAAGTTAGAAGACAGTTTAATGATATCCCTAAATTAAAAGCAGCTCTGGAAGTAATGAGAAAATATAATGCCGATATGTCTAAAGCTTCAAAATCCGATAGAGAAATTTTTGACGCGGCTGATGGATGCGCTGATTATGAAAAATGCGTTGCTATTTCAACAAAGGCATCAATTAAAGAAATGGTGTTACCTGGTTTACTGGCTATTGCAGTTCCGGTAACAATTGGATATGTTGGTGGGGCAGAAATGTTAGGAGGTCTTCTAGCAGGTGTAACAACTTGTGGTGTTTTAATGGCAATTTTTCAATCAAATGCTGGTGGGGCATGGGATAATGCAAAAAAAATGATTGAATCAGATGGCAGAAAAGGTAGTAATGCTCATAAAGCTGCTGTAGTAGGAGATACTGTAGGTGATCCATTTAAAGATACTTCAGGACCTTCTTTGAATATTCTTTTAAAATTAATGTCAGTGGTTGCACTTGTAATAGCGCCTAGTATTTCTCTTGATTCAAATAAAATTTCTGATAATTATAGTTTTGAAAAGAATCCTATTCACTACGAGACTAATTTTGATAATTTTAAAGAAGATATCTTTGTTTTAAATAAAAAAGTAAAAATTGACAATAATTCAGATAAGATTTTCTTGTTTGGAGATAATTATTTAAAATAATTTTATTTTCTTATTTCTTTATCTATTTTCTCAATTATAGTTTTTAGGTCTTTTTTATTTTCTACAAAGTCTATATCATCGACATCAATTATAAGTAATTTCCCTTTATCATATTTACTTATCCAAGCTTCGTATCTTTCATTTAATCTACTTAAATAATTTATACTAATTGAATTTTCATAAACTCTACCTCTTTTATGAATTTTATTAACTAAGTTAGGAATGGAGCTTCTTAGGTAAATTAATAGATCTGGTCCTTTAGTAGAGGATTCCATTAGTTCAAAAAGACTTTTATAATTTTCATAATCCCTTAAATTCATAAGACCCATTGCATGAAGATTTGGGGCAAATATGAAGGCATCTTCATAAATAGTTCTGTCTTGAATTACATTAATCTTTTTTCCTTTAAATGACTCAATTTGTTTAAACCTACTTCTAAGAAAAAAAATTTGTAAGTTAAAAGACCATCTTTCCATATGATTATAAAAGTCATCTAAGTATGGGTTGTCAATTACATCTTCAAAATTTGATTCCCACTTGTAATGTTTTGCTAAAAGTTCTGTTAAACTTGTTTTACCAGCACCAATATTTCCAGCTATAGCTATATGCATGTTTTTGTTTTAAGATTTTGGAAATTCATATATGATTGCAAAGTAATAGTTTTTTAAAAAAAAAAAAAATTGTTTTACTTTGAAATTTTGTTAAAAAAATATTATATTAGCCATCGTAGGGTGAGGAAGGATTTGACTGATTGCAACCTCAATAAAAAAATGCTAAAGCAGTGTTGCTTTAATCAATTTTAATTGAATCCTTCACAAAAGCAACAGAATTATGTCATATTTTTTTACATCAGAATCAGTTAGCGAGGGTCATCCTGATAAAGTTGCTGATCAAATTAGTGATGCTCTTTTAGATAATTTTTTAGCTTTTGATTCGAGCAGTAAAGTTGCTTGTGAAACACTTGTAACTACGGGTCAAGTTATACTTTCAGGAGAAGTGAAAAGTAAAGCTTATTTAGATGTTCAAAAAATAGCCAGAGATACTATTAAAAAAATAGGATATACAAAGTCAGAATATAAGTTTAGTGGTGATTCATGTGGAGTAATTTCATTAATACACGAACAATCAAAGGATATTAATAGAGGGGTAGAAAGAGAAACAAAAGAGAATCAAGGTGCAGGAGATCAGGGTCTAATGTTTGGTTATGCAACTAATGAAACAGAAAGTTATTTACCATTAACACTAGATCTTTCTCATAAAATTCTTATAGAGCTTGCTGATTTAAGAAAAAATAATAAGATAAAATATTTAAGACCAGATGCAAAATCTCAGGTTACAATAGAATATGATAATTATAATAAACCTAAAAGGATTGATACGATAGTTATATCTACTCAACATGATGAGTTTGATAATGATGAGAATTTAATGTTAGATAAAATTAAATCAGATTTGATTAATATTTTAATTCCTAAAGTAAAAAATTCATTACCTAGAAGTATTCAAGATTTATTCGGAGAAGATATTAATTATCATATAAATCCAACTGGAAAATTTGTAATTGGTGGACCTCACGGAGATACGGGTCTAACTGGAAGGAAAATTATTGTTGATACTTATGGAGGAAAAGGAGGTCATGGGGGTGGAGCTTTTAGCGGAAAAGATCCTAGTAAGGTCGACAGAAGTGCCGCTTATGCAGCAAGGCATATGGCTAAAAATCTAGTCGCTGCAGGAATTTCAGATCAGCTTTTAGTACAGGTGAGTTATGCAATAGGTATTGCTGAACCAACTTCAATAACAATCGATACTTTTGGAACATCTAAAATTGATCTTTCTGATGCGGAGATTGCATCAAAAGCAGTTTCAATTTTTGATATGAGACCTTATGAAATTGAACAGAGACTTAAATTAAGAAATCCTATTTATTTAGAGACAGCTGCTTATGGTCATATGGGGCGAAAGCCTCAATATATTAATAAAACATTCGTGTCAAACTATTCAGGTAGAGTTAATAAAAAAGTTGAACTTTTTACCTGGGAAAAATTAGATTTTATTTCAAACATTAAAAAAATGTTTAAATTATGAGTTCTAAATTAGAAACTAATGCTCTTCATGCAGGTCATGATACAAAAAATACAGCTGGAACACGAGCAGTTCCTATTTATCAAACAAGTTCTTACGTTTTCAATGATTCTGATCATGCGGCTAATTTATTTTCTTTGGCTGAACCAGGATTTATATATACAAGATTAAATAATCCAACAAATGATATTCTTGAACAACGTTTAGCTATACTTGAAGGAGGTGTTGCAGCAGTAGCTACAGCTTCAGGACAATTAGCAATTGCCACTACTTTATTGGTAATGCTTAAATCTGGCGATCACATTGTTACCTCTAATAGTCTATATGGGGGAACATATAATTTGTTAAAAGTTACCTTACCCAGATTTGGAATTACAACCACTTTTGTTGATCCTGATGATGTAAATAATTTTGAAAAGGCAGTAAAACCAAATACAAGAGTTTTTTTTGCTGAATCACTTGGAAATCCAAAATTAGATGTTTTAGATCTAAGAGCTATTGGTGAAAAAGCAAAAAAAGCAAAGGTGCCTTTTGTTGTTGATAATACTATTGCCACCCCAGCTCTTTTAAATCCAATTGAATATGGTGCAAATATTGTAGTTCATTCCCTGACTAAATATATAACTGGTAATGGAACTTCAATTGGAGGTGTAATTATTGATTCAGGTACTTTTGATTGGTCAAATGGGTTATTTCCTGAATTTACTGAACCTTCACCAGGGTACCATGGTTTAGTTTATCATGATGCTTTGGGTCCTATTGCTTTTATCGCAAAAGTTAGAATTGAGGGGTTAAGAGATTTAGGGAGTGCTCCTAGTCCATTTAATAGTTTTCAAGTAATTCAAGGAGTTGAAACGTTGAAATTAAGAATGGAAAATCATTCTCAAAATGCTATAGAATTAGCAAGATGGCTTGAGAAAAGAAAAGAGATAAATTGGGTAAATTACCCAGGTTTGGAATCATCAAAATATAAGTCTTTAGCCGATAATTATCTTCCTAATGGTGCGAGTGGAATTGTTACATTTGGACTTAAGAAGGGATATGCGGCCGCAAAAAAAGTATCTGATAATACTAAGTTGTTTTCTTTATTGGCTAATATAGGTGATTCAAAGTCATTAATAATTCATCCATCTAGTACAACACATCAACAATTAACGGAATTAGAACAAAAAAGTACTGGAGTTACTCCAGATTTAATTCGTTTGTCTGTTGGTTTGGAGTCAATAATTGATTTAAAATCAGATTTAGAAGAGGCTTTTGGTACAATATAAAATTAAATAATGTCAGAAATCCTTAAGGTTTCTATTAATGATTTTAAAACTCAAGCTGGAGCCGTATATAGTCCTTTAAATTTGTTTTATCAACATTTTGGTAAAGATTATAATACAGCTCCAGTTATATTAGTTAATCATTCACTAACTGGCGATTCTAATGTTTCGGGAAATAATGGATGGTGGTCAGAAATTATTGGTCCTGGACTTACTATTGATACTAATTATTATTCTATTATAGCTTTTAATATACCTGGAAATGGAGTTAAAGGGTCAATGATTAAACAATATAATCATTTTCATACTGGTGATATTGCTAGGTTATTTTTTGAGGCTTTAAAACTTCTTGGTATAAAAAAGTTACATGCAATAATTGGTGGTTCAATTGGGGGTGGGATTGTATGGGAAATGGGAGCAAAATATCCAAATTTTGCAAAACATTTAATTCCTGTTGCTGCTGATTGGAAAGCGTCAGATTGGATTATAGCTAATACGTTTTTACAAAAAAGAATTCTTGAAAATTCTTCAAAACCTCTTGAAGATGCTAGAATTCATGCAATGTTAACATATAGAACACCAAATTCGTTTCATGATAGATTTGCCAGAAGTAAGAATGAAGAAAATAATTTATATAACGTTGAAAATTGGTTATTACATCATGGAAAAAAATTAAAAAATCGATTTAAATTAGATGCTTATGTTTTCATGAATCACCTACTTGCTTCAGTTGATATAACAAGGTCAATTAATTCATTGGAAGAAGTTATTGGAAAGATTAAATCTTCAATTCATTTGATAGCAATTGATAGTGATCTGTTTTTTTTATCTTCTGAAGATAAATTAACTTTTGAAAAAGTAAAACTATTAAAGAAAAACATCACTTATAATGAAATAAAATCGATTCATGGTCATGATGCTTTTTTAATTGAAAATGAGAAGATTTCTAAAATTTTAAAACCTATATTTAAGAATAATAAATAATTTTTCATGAAGGTTGTTTTAGAAAGAGTCAATAATGATTACTTATTTGAAGTAAAAAATAAAAATGGACATTCTGTATTATTAGATAATAATTCTAAAACTACTGGTAAAGTTGAGGGAGCAAGTCCAATGGAATTGTTGCTTATGGGAGTTGCTGGATGTAGTGCTATTGATATTATATCAATCTTAAATAAACAGAAGATTAATCCTTCTTCACTTAGGATGGAAGTCAATGGGTTAAGAAAACCCGAACAAATTCCTTCATTATTTTATCAAATAGATATTATAATTTTTTTAGAGGGAAATATAGGAAAAGATAAAGCGTTAAGAGCTGCAAATTTATCATATAAAAAATATTGTTCAGTTTCAAAAATATTGGAAAAGACAGCTAATATTAATCATAAAGTTGTTTTAAATGGTATACATTTAGAATAGATTTTATTTTGTTATCTCTTTAAAATATAAGATCAAGCTTTCTGTTTAGTTTCATCTAAAACTATTTTTCCATTATGAATTATTATAATATTATCACATATCAAATTTACTTCTTGAAGAATATGAGATGAGAATAATATTATTTTTTCCTTATTAATCTTTTTTATTAGTTTTCGAATTTCAATTAACTGAACTGGATCTAGACCTGTTTTAGGTTCGTCAAGTAATAGAAGTTTAGGATTATGAATTATTGATGCTGCTATTCCTACCCTTTGTTTGTATCCTTTAAATAAAATTTATATTTTTTTATCTTGAACATTATTTAAACCTGTTTGTTCTATTATTTTATTAAAATTTATTATATCCCCTTTATATAAATTACTAATAAATTTCAGGTATTCTTTTACATACATTTCCTTATATAAGGGATTATTTTCTGGTAGATAACCCGATTAATCTTTGAACTTTGTTTAATTCTTTTTTTAGATCTATGCCATCAAGAATTATTTTGCCATTCCATAAATCATAATAGCCAGTTAAGATTCTCATTAGGATAGATTTTCAAACACCATTAACTCCTAAAAGACCATTTATTTCTTCTTTTTTTAATTCTAGGGAAATATTTTTTAAAACTTTAAAGTCCTCAAAATTATTGAAAAGATTTTTAATTTTAAGACTCATAGATTTATTAATATATTTAAATTCAGGTAAGTAAAATAAATTAAAGAAAAAAAGTTATATAAAAATTTGTTTTTGACTATTCCTATCTTACATTTGCTTTTTTTAAACTGTGAAAACATATAAATTAAATATCTTTAGCTTTTACTTTTACTTTAATGTGGATATGGCTTAGTATTAATTTATTTGTAAGAATCGTATTTAAGTCCTGAATTTCGGGACTTTTTTTTTATAAATATGAATGAAAATAAATTAAATATTGGTATACAAGGAGTAAAGGGGTCTTATCATCACCTTGTCGCTCAAAATTATTTTAAAGAAAATTTTCTTATTGAGGAGTGTTATAGTTTTGATCAATTAATTGATGGAATTTTAAAAACAAAGATAGATAAAGGAGTTATGGCAATAGAAAATTCAATAGCAGGTTCAATAATTCCTAATTATGCCTTGATTGATCAAAATGAGTTGAAAATTGTTGGAGAAAGTTATTTTAATATTGATCATAATTTGATGGCCTTAGAAGGAGAAACGATTCGGACAATAAAGGAAGTTTATTCTCATCCAATGGCACTATTACAGTGTAAGAGTTTTTTTAACAATTATCCTCATATCAGATTGGTAGAATCTGAGGATACTGCAGATGAAGCAAGAAGAATTTCAAAAAATAGACTTAATGGAATAGCTGCTATAGGAAGTCCTGAGGCGGCTAAACTTTATGGTTTAAATATTTTATATAAATCAATTCAGACTATAAAAAAAAATATTACAAGGTTTGTAATAATTCAGAAGGATTCTGATGAAATAAACATTAAGAAAATTGATAAAGCATCATTAAAATTTATTTTGGATGATAAAAGGGGAAGTTTAGCTGCTGTATTGAATGCTATGAGTGATTGTAAATTAAATTTAACAAAAATACAGTCTTTACCAGTTATAGAAAAGCCTGGTAAATATGCTTTTTTTGTTGATGTGATTTTTGATAATATTAATGATTATTTCAAGGCAAAAAAAATACTTAGTATAATGGCTTCACATTTTAAAATTTTAGGTGAATATTTAAATGGTAAAAAATGATTTTAAGAGCTGACAGAATAAACAATATTGAAGAATATTATTTTTCGAAGAAACTAAAAGAAGTTGTTTCTCTAGAAAAAGAAGGAAGACTAATTATAAATATGGCTGTTGGGAATCCGGATCTTTCTCCTGATAAAACTGTAATTGACGCACTTAGAAAAGGTTTATCTCATTCAAAAGCTAATATGTATCAAAGTTACCAGGGACTACCAGAACTTAGAAAAGCTATTGCTGATTTTTATAAATATCATTATAACGTAGAATTAGATTATAATAGACAGATACTCCCATTAATGGGGTCTAAAGAGGGTATTATGCATATTTCAATGGCTTTTTTAAATAAAGGAGATAAGGTATTAATTCCAAATCCTGGTTATCCAACTTATACTTCAGTTACTAAAATATTAGAAGCTGAACCAATATATTATGATTTAGTTGAAAATGATAATTGGCAACCTGATTGGAGATTACTTGATTCAATTGATACTAAAAGGATTAAAATGATGTGGATAAATTACCCAAATATGCCTACTGGAGCAAAAACTGTTTTAGATACATTTGATAGATTAATTGACTGGGCTAAGTCAAGAAAAATTATTTTAGTTAATGATAATCCTTATAGTTTTATTTTGAACGATAACCCTGAAAGCATTTTATCTAGAAAAGGAGCCTTTGAAGTCTGTTTAGAATTGAATTCTTTAAGTAAGACCTTTAATATGGCTGGATGGCGAGTTGGAATGTTATCAGGAAATCAAAATTTCATTAAGGATGTTCTAAAGATTAAAAGTAATATGGATTCTGGAATGTTTTATGGAATTCAAAAGGGAGCTATTGCTGCATTGAATTTAAAAAAAAATTGGTTTAAGTCTTTAAATGAAGTTTATTTGAAAAGAAGAGAAATTGTTTATGAATTAGCATTAAAATTGAATACTCAATTTGATAGAAATACTGTGGGATTATTTGTTTGGGCAAAACTTCCTAAAACCATTAAGTCCTCAGAAAAATTTATTGATGAAGTTTTGTATAATTACAATATATTCATTGCACCTGGATCAATTTTTGGTTCTCAAGGCTCTCGATTTATTAGATTTTCTCTTTGTATTGATGAAAAATTGATTAAAACTGCTATAAAAAGATTGACAAAATGAATATAGGAATAATTGGTTTAGGTTTGATAGGTGGATCTTTTGCAATTTCTGCAAAAAGACATATTTCAAATTGTACATGTTATGGAGAAGATATTGATAAAAATCATTTGAATCAGGCTATAGAGTTAAAATATATTGATGAAATATTAAATAAAAAAAAATATAGTTTGATGGACGTTTTAATTTTGGCTATTCCTGTTGATATAGCCAATAATAAAATAATTTCTTTGCTTGATAAGGTTAATGATAATTCTTTAATTATTGATGTAGGATCAACAAAAAAAAATATTTGTCATAGAGTTTCATTACATCCAAAAAGGAACCAATTTTTAGCAACTCATCCTATAGCTGGAACAGAGTTTTCAGGACCAAAAGCTGCTTTTGAAGGATTGTTTAACGAACAAAGTCAAATTATATGTGAATCTCATAAAACTAGACCTGATCTATTAGAATGGGCTATTAATTGGTTTTCTCAAATGTCGATGAGAGTTCTTAAGATGAGTCCAGATGAGCATGATGAACATATAGCTTATGTTTCTCATTTGTCTCATATTTCATCATTTATGCTTGGTAAGACTGTAATTGAAAAAGAAAAAGATGAGAAAGCTATTTTTGATATGGCTAGCAGTGGATTTGCTTCGACTGTTAGACTTGCGAAAAGTTCTCCTGAAATGTGGACTCCTATCTTAATTGAAAATAAAAAAAATATTGTTAGTGTATTGTCTGAGTATATAGAAAATTTAAAATCTTTTAAAATTTTACTTGAAAATGAACAGAAGTCAGAAATGTACAACCAACTAAAATCAATTAATAAAATTGAAAAAATCCTTAATGGAATAAAAACTAATAATAAATAAAAATGGAAAATAAAAAAGAAATGCGAAGATGGTTAGATAACTTTAATCTTAATCATCCTTTAGTTATAGCAGGACCATGTAGTGCAGAAACTGAAGATCAGGTTTTAAATATAGCTAACCAGTTGAAAGATACTGATGTTAGTATTTTTAGAGCAGGTATATGGAAACCTAGAACTAAGCCTGGTATGTTTGAAGGAGTTGGGGCAACAGGATTAAAGTGGTTACAAAAAGTAAAAAAAGAAACAGGTCTATTAACAGCAACTGAAGTTGCAAATGCTAATCATGTAAAGTTGGCTCTTGATCATGATGTCGATATTTTATGGATTGGAGCTAGATCTACTGTAAGCCCTTTTATAGTTCAAGAAATAGCTGATGCTCTTAATGGTACAAATAAAATAGTATTAGTAAAAAATCCTGTAAATCCAGATTTATCTTTATGGTTAGGAGGGATTGAACGTTTACACTCATCAAATATTAAAAATCTTGGTTTAATTCATAGAGGTTTTTCAACTTATGAAAAAAGCGAATATAGAAATATTCCTGAGTGGCAGATAGCTGTAGATGTCATGAATAGGTTTCCTGATTTACCTATGATTTGTGATCCATCTCATATTTCAGGTAAAAGAGATTTAATTTTTGATGTTTCTCAAATAGCTTTGGATCTTAATTATGACGGTTTAATGATTGAAACTCATTGTGATCCAGATAATGCTTGGAGTGATGCAAATCAACAAGTAAATCCAAATAGACTTATTGAGATAATGAAGAATTTAAAAATGAGAAAAGTCACAACAGATGAAGAAGAATATCAGAATCAATTATCTGATTTGAGGGCAAAAATTGATATTATTGATCAAACGCTTCTAGATAATCTTGGTAAGAGAATGAAAATTTCTGATAATATTGGTGAGATAAAAAGATTAAATAATGTAGCTGTACTTCAAAATAAGAGATGGAATGAGATTCTTGGAAAAATGATTTTAGAGGGTGAAAAATTATATCTTAGTGAAGAGTTTATATTAAAATTTTTCAAAGCTATTCATCAAGAGTCAATTAATCGTCAAGAAAAAGTTATTAATAAGTAGCATTTATTTAATTGCAGATTTAATTCTTTTTATAGCCTCAGTAATCTCTTTTTCAGATGCTGCGTAAGAAATTCTAATACAATTGTTATTTCCAAATGCTTCTCCTGAAACAGTTGCTACATGGGCAACTTTCAATAGAAAAAAGGCAAAGTCTGTCGAATTGTTTATTAGTCTATCACCAATTTTTTTTCCAAAAAAGGAAGAAATATCGGGAAATACATAGAAAGCTCCATCAGGATTATTTAATCTAAACCCTTCTATTTTTGAAAGTAAATTTATAATCAGTTTTTTTCTTCTATAAAACTCATCAATCATATATTTTATCTTTGATATAGGAGCTTCAACGGCTGTTATTGTTGCCCTTTGTGCAATGCAATTAGCCCCACTTGTTATTTGACCTTGCATTTTATTACATGCTTTAGCTATCCATTCTGGCGCACCAATATATCCTATTCTCCAACCAGTCATAGCATATGCTTTAGAAATACCATTGATTGTTATTGTTCTATTATAAAGTTCTTTTATTCTAGCAAGGCTAAAGTGTTTAATACCATAATTAATATGTTCATAAATTTCATCAGAAATTATAAAAATATTTGGATGTTTTTTTAGAATCTCACCAAGAGCTTTATATTCATCTTCAGAATAAACAGTTCCGCTGGGATTATTTGGAGAATTGAAAATTATTAATTTTGTTTTATCTGATATTGCTGATTCAAGTTGCTTGGGAGAAATTTTAAAATTAGTATCAATTGTTGATGGTATAACTTTAAATTTTGCTTCAGATAAAATTGCAATTGCAGAATAACTTACCCAATATGGTGCTGGCAGTAAAACTTCATCTCCTTGATTGAGTAATACCATGCAAACATTAGCTATGGATTGTTTTGCACCAGTTGAAACAACTATTTGTGATTCATTATAATTAATATCATTATCTCTTTTAAATTTTTTACAGATTGATTTTTTTAAATCTAAATATCCATCAACTGGGCTGTAAGAATTATAATTTTCGTTTATAGCATGAATTGCAGCTTCTTTAATAAAGTCAGGTGTGTTGAAATCAGGTTCCCCTAAACTTAGACTAATAATATCAATACCTGATGCTTTTAATTCGCGAGCTTTATCAGCCATTGCTAAAGTTGCAGACACGGGAAGCCTTTTAATTTTTTCTGAAAGAATTTCCATTTATTTGAGTTTTTAAACAGGGTTCATTCCCATTTGTTTTAAAAATCTAAAATGAGAGAAAATAGCATCTTTTGTTGATGCATATTCCTTGTAAGGTAGGTTAAATTCTTTAGCAGTTTTTTTTACAATTTTACTGATTTTTGTATAATGAATGTGACTAATATTTGGGAAGATGTGATGTTCAATTTGGTGGTTTAAACCTCCTGTAAACCAATTTATAAATTTGTTTTTTGTAGAGAAATTTACTGTAGTAAGAAGTTGGTGAATTATCCAAGTATTCTTAATTGATTTATCATCTTTTTTGGGAAGAGGCATATCTGCATATTCAATTACATGCGCCAATTGAAAAACTAAGCTTAAAATTATTCCAGCAATGTAGTGCATTATAAAAAAACCAATTAAAATTTTCCACCAGGAAATTTTTAAGACTAAAATGGGAATTATTAACCATATTGAGAAATACATAATTTTTGTAATTATAAGACCTGTCCATTGAAAGAAGGGCTTTTTACTGTTATTATATGAAAGTTTCCTTTTTAGGTGACTAGACATTTCTTTAAAATCAGAAAAAATTGCCCATTTAATAGTTAAAAGTCCATAAAGAAATAATGAGTAATAGTGTTGAAATTTGTGATAAGGTTTCCATTTTGCATGTTTTGAGAAACGCAAAATTATTCCAGCTTCAAGATCTTCGTCATGACCGTGAATATTTGTAAATGTATGATGTAAAATGTTGTGTTTTATTTTCCAATTGAAAACATTACCAGCCAAAAAATACATAGTTCCACCCATAATTTTATTTATGAAAGAATATTTAGAAAATGAACCATGGTTTCCGTCGTGCATAACATTCATTCCGACACCAGCCATTCCAATTCCCATAATAGCACATAATAGAAGTTTATACCATTGGTTTGTTTCAATTGAAAAAATTAACACATATGGAATAATCCATAATGAAAACATGATAATTGATTTTATATATAATTTCCAATTACCAGTTTTTAGTAATTGATTTTTTTTAAAATGTTTGTTAACTCGTTTGTTTAAGATTTTAAAAAAATCTTGAGATCCTTTTCTTGAAAATCTTATTATTTGTTTTGATTGCATAAAAAAGATTTTATTTGTATAGATATTAATAAAGTTTGTAAATATATATATATTAATAAAGATTATTAGTCAAAAAAAATTTTAAAACTTTTTAAATTTGGATAATATTAAATTTTACTTTCCTGAATTAACTAATGATCAATTAATTAAATTTGAAAAATTATATAGTTTATATCATTTTTGGAATTCAAAAATTAATTTAATATCAAGGAAAGATTTTTCTTTTTTTTATGAAAGACATGTTTTACATTCATTAGGTATTGTAAAAATTTTTCAGTTTAATAAAAAAAGTTTGATTTTAGATGTAGGAACTGGGGGTGGTTTTCCAGGGGTTCCTTTGGCAATAATGTTTCCAGACTCTTTTTTTTATTTAATCGATGGAATTGGAAAAAAAATAATGGTAGTTAAAGATATAGTTGATAAGATTGGATTAAAAAATGTGATTGTTAAACAAATTAGATCTGAAAATTTTGATAAAAAGTTTGATTTTGTAGTAAGCAGGGCAGTTACTAAAATAGATAATTTAGTTCCTTCAATAAAAAATAATATTTTTAAAAATAACATTCATAGATTTAAAAATGGTTTGATTTATCTTAAAGGAGGAGAGGTAAAAAATGAAATGGAAACTTATCCAAATTTAAAAGAATTTAAACTTAAAGAATATTTTAAAAATAAATTTTTTGAATCTAAGAAAGTTTTATATATACCCTTTTGAATTTTTATTTAAGAAAAGGATATCTATAATTTTTTTCTGGAACAAAAACTTCTTTAATTAATCTTGGAGAAGTCCAACGTAATAAGTTATATAGAGATCCTGCTTTATCATTAGTTCCTGAAGCTCGTGCTCCTCCAAAAGGTTGTTGACCAACAACAGCACCTGTAGGTTTATCATTTACGTAAAAATTGCCTGCACAATTTTCTAGTTCATTTATAGCCTTTTCCAAAGCATATCTATCTTGTGAATAGACAGCTCCAGTAAGAGCATAGATTGAAGTGTCGTCGATTAATTTAAGTGTAGAATCCCAATCACTGTCCTCAAATATATATATTGTTGCTAAAGGACCAAAAAGTTCTTTTTCCATAGTGAAATATTTTGGGTTTGTTGTTAGTGCGATTGTTGGTTCAATAAAATATCCTTTATCAGATTTATATTTCCCACCAATAATTATTTCTGCATCTTTGTCAACTTTAATTTTTTCAATAGCACTTTTTATTCGATCAAATGCTTTTTGGTGTATCACTGATGTAATAAAATTTTTGAAATCTTCAGGAGGCCCCATATGTAATGTTTTCATTTCTTTTTTTAAAAGATTTATTATATTTTTAGATATAGATTTTGGAATATATATCCTAGATGCAGCAGAGCATTTTTGACCTTGAAATTCGAAAGCTCCACGAATTATTCCAGTAACAAGAGCTTCTTGATTTGCTGATGGATGAGCAATAATAAAATCTTTTCCTCCAGTTTCTCCTACTATTCTTGGATATGATTTATACAAATCGATTCTTTCACCAATTTTTTTCCAGATATTTTTGAAAACTTTAGTTGAACCAGTGTAATGAATTCCTGATAGATCTGGAGATTCCATTATTGAATTTGTAATCATTTCAGGATCTCCAAAAACAACATTAATAACGCCATCGGGTAAACCCGCTTCTTTGAAAATTTCAATAATTATTTTTGATGAAAAAATTTGATAATCACTCGGTTTCCAAACAACTACATTCCCCATCATTGCAACACAACTAGGGAGATTTCCCGCTATTGCTGTAAAGTTAAAAGGAGTTATAGCATAAATAAATCCTTCTAAGGGTCTGTAGTTTAATTTATTCCAAATTTCAGATGTTGATTCAGGTTGTTTATTATAAATTTCTTGCATGTAATAAACATTAAATCTTAAAAAATCAATGAATTCACAAGCAGCATCAACTTCTGCTTGATGAATTGTCTTTGATTGAGCAAGCATTGTTGCTGCATTAATTTTCGCTCTGTATGGTCCAGCAATTAGTTCAGCAGCTTTCAGGAATATAGAAGCTCTTGAATGCCACGGCATTTGTGACCATTTTATTTTTGCTTCTAAAGCATTATTAATAGCGTCTTTAATATGAGAGGAATTGCATTTATGATATATCCCTAACACATGCTTGTGATCATGTGGAGGACTCATTTTTTCAGTATCATTAGTGAAAATTTTATTTTTTCCAATAAAAAAAGGAACTTCAATTTTCTCCTCATACATTTTTTTGTATTCTGTAAGAACTAGTTTTTTCTCTTTACTGCCATCTTTATAGGACAAAACTTTTTCATTTTTAGGGAAAGGAACTTTATAGTTACTATTAGACATGATTTTAATTGTAAAATTTTAAAATTAGTTCAAAATAAATGGAACATTTAACTTAAAAGAGGGTATTTTAACTTTAAATTTACTAGTATTTGAAAAATTTATCATAGTATACACTCCAGACATTGAACCAATGGTCGAGGTGATCAAACATCCAGAGGAGTATTTGTGATGTTCACCTGGTTTAACTATTGGTTTTTGACCTACCACACCATTTCCACTAATGTATTGTGTTTGATTATTTGATTCAGTTATTTTCCAGTTTCTTGTCAAGAGCTGAACAGTATCGTTACTTTTATTTTCAATTTTTATAAAATAAGAAAAAGCATAATTAACAACATTATTATTGAGAAAACAATTTTCAAATTTAGTGTCCACAGACACTTTTATTCCTTTTGTAATTTGCTGAATCATAAATTTATAAGCTTATAATTAAAAATAATATTTATAAATATAGTAAAAAAGACTTTTTATAAAATATATTTTTTTAATTTTTAAGTTCGAATGAATTAGCTTTTCCATAACCAATAAGTTCATCGAATTTTGATCCAATATCTCTATAATATACCAGAACTAAATAATCATTTTCTGTTATTGCATGAGATCCACTTATGATCGTTTTGTTTGTAGATGTGTTGGTTTTTGAAATATATTTATAATTATAAAAACCTTGCTTTAAAAGCAAGACACCTTCATATAATTCCATTGAAGGATTGTAATACATTTTATTGTTTTCTGTCAATTTATAATTATTGAATTTTCCATAGATATATATTGAATTTCCATCAAGATTTAAATCTGATGTTAAACTAAAATGAACCCAGCTGTAATCGGCTTCTATTTTTGAATCTCTAGAACCATTTATAGTTCTTATTTCAAAATTTCCATTTATGTCTTGAGTATATCTGTAATTATTGTAACGTCTATCATTATCTAAATTAAGATAAGTTTCATATAATTTAGACCTATTAACATAGCTTATATTTTGACCAATTGATCTAATATCTTTTGTGTCAAAATATAAATATTCATTACCTCCTTCAAATTTACTTTCAGTGTCATATTTATATTCAAGTTTAGAATTTACTATATATTGAGGTTTTAAATTTTTAATTACTGAAGTCCATTGGTAATTTTTTAAAATAGTGGTGTGAATTCTTTTTTCAGGTTCACGAAAAATCATATTTAAAGGATTTATAGTAAAATGGATTGATTGATGAGTTTGAAAATATTTCATATTTTGAAGTCTAAAGACACTTACATTAACATCGGATTTTTTCTCAAAAACACAAAATTTTCTAGAAAAAACTAAATCATCTTTAGAATTGTAAATTTCAATAATATAATTTCCTGAAACTAAGAGACGTGTTTGGTCATTTGGAAGTTTTAAATTATAATGAGTGTAAGATTGAAGAGTGTTAAATGAATTGGAATAATTAATAATTCTAACATTATCAAAACCTTTAATGATTTCACTCGGAAACAATTCTGATGGTAGCCAATCATTGTTGAAATGTTTTATTTTATAATAATAATCTTCTTCATTAGCATTTAAATCGTCAAAGTTTAAATAAATATTTCCATTAAGAGGAATAATTGGAAATTGATCATTATTTTGATCACCCTTAAAAATAATAGTTTTGATATTTGTTGGTTCAGAGACTTCTTTTGCAACTTGGCTATGTAAAAAATTACAGAAGCTTGTAAAGAAAAAAAATATAAAAAAATTAGTGTATTTCATTTAATGTAAAATTAGTATCAAATGAATTATTTGCCAAGGTTTTATCATTGTATATTTTAAATTAACAGTATTCTTATTTAGAATTATTATAAATAATTTTTTTCTTCATAATTTAACTTAATCAAAACCTGCTTTATTATTAAATTTGCATCGATTTTAGAATAATTTGTTTTAATGAATTTAACTAAAAGTATTCGAATTCAAAAAGGGGCTAATATTAAGATTTTAGGTGAGGCTTCTAAAATATTAAAAAAAAATATAGTTTCTTCTTCATTTTCAATCAAGCCAACTGATTTTTTTTGTATTACTCCAAAGCTTTTTGTGAAAGAAGGAGATAAAGTTAAAATGGGAACACCACTATTTTATAGTAAAGAAAACCCAAAGATTAAATTTGTTTCACCTGTTTCGGGTACTGTTAGATTTATTGTTAGGGGAGCGAAGAGAAAAATTTTAGAATTGATTATTGATTCTGATAATAAAGATTCAAAAATTAAGTATGACGTTAGTTTTGGGAATAATGAAAAAATTGACAGTCAAAAGATTAAAAACCTTCTTCTTGAGAGTGGATGTTGGCCATTTTTAAAACAACGTCCATATGGAATTTTAGCTGATCCTGAAATTTCACCTAAAGGAATTTTTATATCCACAATTGATAAATCACCCTTGGGTATTGACTATGAGTTTATTTTAAAATCTGATATCGAAAATTTTCAAAGAGGAGTAAATGTTTTAAATCAATTATTTTATGGTAATATTTATTTGGGAGTTGATAGTAAATATCCAGGATTTTTTGAAAATATAAAAAATGTAAAAATTTATGATGTTAAGGGACCTCATCCTTCTGGAGATATTAGTTTTCATATTCAGAGAATTAGTCCAATTAATCCAGGAGAAAAAATTTGGACGATTAATCCAGAAGATGTCTCAAACATAGGTTCTTTTTTTAAAACTGGATATTTTTCTCCTAAAAGAACAATTGCCATAGCTGGAAATGTAGTTGAAAATCCAAAGTATTATGAAACTATTATTGGATCTGAATTAAAAAGTTTTTTAAAAGACTCTAAAGTTGATGAAAATGTTCAAATAAGATGTATTAATGGAAATATTTTAAATGGAAAAACAGAATCTTCTAAAGGTTTTATTGGTTATTTCAATAACCTTGTAAGTATAATTCCTGAAGGAAATGAATATAGAATGTTTGGGTGGCTTCCTTTTTTTAATAATAAAGTTTTAAGTCTAAATAATACTTCTTTATCATGGTTATTTAATCGTAAAGGATCTGAAGTAAACACTAATCTTAATGGAGAGGAGAGAGCTCTTGTTGTAACTGGAGAAATGGAAAAGTTTTTTCCTATGGATATTTACCCGATGCAATTAATTAAGGCTTGTTTAGCTGGGGATATTGAAAAAATGGAAGGTTTAGGAATTTATGAGGTTATACCAGAGGATTTTGGTTTAATTGATTTTTCTAATACTTCTAAAATTGAAGCTCAAGAAATTATTAGAGAAGGAATAGAATTGATGATAAAAGAGGTGGGTTGAAAAATGTTATGAAAAATTTTTTTCGAAATAGATTAGATTTAATTAAAAGAAACTTTCAAAAAGGTGAAAGATTTGAAAAGTTTGCTCCTGCTTTAAATGCATTCGACACTTTTTTATTTGTACCAAATCACACTACTCAAAAAGGTTCTCATATTAGAGATGCTGTTGATCTTAAAAGAACAATGGTAACAGTTATCATTGCACTTATGCCTGCATTGATATATGGTATTTATAATACAGGTTATCAATATTATACACAATTAGGAGAAAGTTTTACTTTTTTCGATGCATTTTTTCACGGGTCTTTAAAAATCATTCCTATGATTATAGTTTCTTATATAGTTGGTTTAGGAATTGAGTTTGGTTTTGCAGTTTATAGAGGTCATGACGTTAATGAGGGTTATCTGGTTACAGGTTTATTAATTCCTATGATAATGCCTGTAGATATTCCTTTATGGATGGTAGCAATCTCAGTAGCATTTGCTGTTTTGATTGCAAAAGAGGCTTTTGGAGGAACAGGAATGAATATTTTAAATCCTGCCCTTACTGCTAGAGCATTTGCTTTTTTTGCTTATCCAACATATATGTCAGGTAATAAAGTATGGGTTTCTGAAGCTTCAAATATTGATTCTATTTCTGGAGAAACAATTCTTGGATCACTTGCAGCTGGTCAAAAGGTGAATTACTCTATGATTGATATGTTTATAGGTTCAATACCAGGATCTATAGCAGAGACATCAACTTTTTGGGTAATTGTTGGTGGATTAATTCTAATTTTATCTGGTGTTGGAAGTTGGAGAATTATAGTTTCAGGAATTTTAGGAGGAGCTTTTATGGGTCTTTTATTTAATTTATTAGGATTAAATTCATTAATGGAATTTTCATGGATAAATCATTTGATTGTGGGAGGTTTTGCTTTTGGAATTGTATTTATGGCTACTGATCCAGTTTCTGCTGCTCAAACCAATCAAGGAAAATGGATTTATGGTTTTTTGGTTGGTGTATTTTGTATAATGATAAGAGTTTTTAATCCTGCTTATCCTGAAGGTGTTATGTTAGCAATATTACTTATGAATGTTTTTGCTCCAACAATTGATCATTACGTTGTAAATGCTAATATTAGTAAAAGAAAGAAGAGATGGTCAAAAGAAAAATTACTTAAATTAGAATAGTCTATGGATAGAGATAGTAACATTTATACTTTTTTATTTACAATAATAATGGTTTTGGTAGTTGCGATTGCTTTGGCTACAGCTGCAAGTTTGTTAAAAGAATTACAAAGTGAAAATGTTCGAAAAGAAAAAATGCAAAATATTTTATCTTCTATTGGAGTCGAAACTAATAGGGAAAATTCTGAAAATCTATATAATAAATTTATTACAAATGCATTATCTCTTAAGTCTGATGGATCAATTGATAATCAGATTGATGCTTTTAAGATTAATTTAGCAAAAGAAATAAAGAAGCCATTTGAGAATCAAAGATTTCCGATTTATATAGCAAAAGTTGAAGAGAATAAATACTATATAATCCCATTAAGAGGAGCAGGTTTATGGGATGTAATTTGGGGTTATATTGCTTTGAAGGAAGATAAAAGCACTATAAAGGGTGCTGTTTTTGATCATAAAGCTGAAACAGCTGGTCTTGGTGCTGAGATTACTAAAGAATGGTTTCAAAATAGGTTTGTTGGAGAGAAAGTTATGGATAATAATGGTAAATTAGTTGGGATAAATATTTCTAAAAATAATAATGATCCTCAGAATTTAGATAAGTTAGATCATGAAGTTGATGCTATTTCCGGGGCTACAATAACTGGGGACGGGGTAACAGAAATGATCTTTGAAAGACTTCAACATTATCTACCTTTTTTTAATAATAATAATAATGCTTTGGCATTAAATTAATTAATTATGAAAAAGAAAAAAATTGAAAAAAAAAACAGATCATTAATATTTTTTATCAATAAGGATTCAGAGCCATTGTTATCAGTAAAAAATAGAAAATTATTATCTGATCCTTTAGATGATGATAATCCTATAACCGTTCAAGTATTAGGTGTTTGTTCTGCATTAGCTATTACCGTACAATTAAAACCCGCTATTGTTATGAGTATATCTGTAGTAGCTGTAATGGCTGCTAGTAATGTAATTATATCTATATTAAGAAATCTTATTCCAAATAGGATAAGAATTATCGTACAACTTGTAGTTGTGGCTTCGATGGTAATTTTAGTAGATCAAGTATTAAAAGCTTATGTTTACGATGTTAGTAAAGAGCTTAGTGTATTTATTGGATTAATAATTACAAATTGTATTATAATGGGAAGATTAGAGGCTTTTGCATCAGGAAATAATGTTTGGAGATCTTTTTTGGATGGAGTTGGGAATGCTTTGGGCTATGCATGGATATTGATTGCAGTTGCATTTTTTAGAGAATTATTTGGTTCTGGAAATTTATTTGGATTTCAAATTATTCCTGATATACTTTATGAAATGGGATATGAGAATAATGGCTTAATGTTATTATCTCCTATGGCTCTAATATTAGTTGGAATTATTATTTGGATTCAAAGGTCTAGAAATAGAAAATTAATTGAAAAAAATTAATGCATAATGGAAGGATATTTAAATTTATTTGTAAAAAGTATTTTTATAGAAAATATGATCTTTGCATATTTTCTTGGAATGTGTTCTTATTTGGCAGTCTCTAAGACTGTTAAGACTGCTTTTGGACTCGGGCTTGCAGTAATCTTTGTTTTAACAGTTACAGTACCAATAAATTTTTTAATTGACACATATATTTTACAGGATGGTGCTCTTGGAAATTGGTTGGGACCAGAATTTGCAAATGTAAATTTGGGATTTTTAACTTTCATATTGTTTATTGCTGTAATTGCTTCAATGGTTCAGTTAGTTGAAATGATTGTTGAAAAATTTGCGCCAGCACTTTATGGATCTTTAGGAATTTTTCTACCTCTGATCGCAGTTAATTGTGCAATTTTAGGAGGTTCATTGTTTATGCAACTAAAAGATTTTTCAGGAATTTTAGAATCTGGAATTTATGGGTTTAGCTCTGGAGTTGGTTGGTTATTGGCAATAGTTGCTATTGCTGCCATTAGAGAAAAAATTTCATATTCTAATGTCCCTGCTCCACTTAGGGGATTAGGAATAACTTTTATAATAACGGGTCTTATGGCTATTGGTTTTATGAGTTTTATGGGAATTAAATTTTAAATAAATGAATCTAACTTTATTAACAATAATTTCTAGCATAGTTGTTTTTTTAATAATAACATTATTATTAGTTGGAGCATTATTGGGTGTAAAAGCTAAACTTTTACCATCAGGGCTAGTTGCATTGTTGATTAATGGTGAAAAAAAAGTTGAGGTTTCGTCTGGGGGAACTTTATTAAGTACACTTGGGAATAATAAAATTTTTTTACCCTCTGCATGTGGAGGTGGTGGAACTTGTATTCAATGTAGGTGTCAGGTATTAGAAGGTGGAGGAGAGCTTCTTCCTACTGAAGAACCTCATTTTTCTAGAAAAGAAGTATCTGAAGGATGGAGATTAGGGTGTCAGGTTAAAGTTAAAGAAGATATGGTGATTAAGGTTTCCGAGGAAGTTTTTGGTATAAAAAAGTGGGAAGCAAAGGTGGCAAGAAATTGGAATGTTGCCTCTTTTATTAAAGAGTTTGTTATTGAGATTCCTGAAGAAATGGGTTATAAAGCAGGAGGATACATTCAGATTGAAATACCAAAATGTGAAGTGAATTATAATAATATTGATATTTCTGCTCATCCTAAGGAACATCCAAATGACTCTAAAAAATTTAAATTAGAGTGGGATAAATTTAATTTATGGAATTTAAACATGAAAAATTCTGAAACCGTTGAGAGAGCTTATTCCATGGCATCTTATCCTGCTGAAGGTAAGGAAATAATGTTAAATGTAAGAGTTGCTACACCACCATGGGATAGAAGTAAAAACAATTGGATGACTGTAAATCCTGGTATTGCATCTTCCTATCTTTTTTCCAGAAAGCTTGGAGATAAAGTTACAATTTCAGGACCTTATGGCGAATTTTTTATTAATGATTCTGATTCAGAGATGATGTATGTTGGAGGTGGTGCTGGAATGGCTCCAATGAGATCTCACTTATATCAATTGTTTAGGACATTAAAAACTGGGAGAATAGTAACTTTTTGGTATGGAGGAAGGTCTAAAAGAGAACTTTTTTATGTTGATCATTTTAAAGCTTTGGAGAAAGATTTTAATAATTTTAAATTTTATATTGCCCTTTCAGAACCTCTTGAGGAAGATAATTGGAAAGAAAAGAAATCTTTGGATGATAAATATGGAGATGGATTTATTGGTTTTGTTCACCAAGTTGTAGTTGATAATTATTTATCTAAACATGAAGCTCCAGAAGATATTGAAGTTTATTTCTGTGGACCTCCATTAATGAATCAGGCTGTAGAAAAAATGGCAGATGATTTTGGTATTCCTCCAGAAAATATAAGATTTGATGACTTTGGTGGTTAAATTTAAAAATAATAAAAGCCCTTTAATTAAAATATTTTTCTCAGAAATAAAATTTAGACAGGATATTTTAATACTTAAAACAAATAAATTTTTTATAAATAAATTATTACAATGTTTTCAATTTTAAATTATAGAATTAAATTGATTGTTTTTTTTTCTTTAATTATTTTTTCTTGTAATAAATATATAGATAAAAAAAAAACAATTAATGGATATTCATTAGGAACCTCATATTCAATCCAATATGAAGGAGGTATTAATAATGATGAAAAAATAAAAAAGGAAATTGATTCACTTTTTGAAATAATAAATCAATCACTCTCAACTTATATTTCGGACTCTGATATTTCTAAAATTAATCGCGGTGATTCGTTATTAGTTGTTGATAAACATTTTAAAAAAGTATTTAATAAATCACATCAAATATGGGATATTTCAGATGGATTTTTTGATCCGACTGTTGGATCTTTGGTTAATGCTTATGGTTTTGGTCCAGAAATAAAAATTAATAATATTTCAAAAAAACAAATAGATAGTCTAATTGAATTAACAGGTTTTTTAAAAGTTTCTATGACTTTAGAAGGAACTATAAAGAAGAAATTTCATAACATTTATTTTGATTTTAATGCAATTGGAAAAGGTTATATGGTAGATGTTATTTCAGAATTATTAGATAATTATAAAATAAAAAATTATTTAATTGAGATTGGAGGAGAGATAATTGCTAAGGGAATAAATCCAAATTCTGGAAAATATTGGAAAATTGCAATTGATACTCCTGATCAAAAAAAGAACAGGAAATTTATTAAAACAATTCTTTTAAAAAATAAAGCAATTGCTACTTCTGGAAATTACAGAAAGTACAGAATCGATTCATTAAGTGGTATCAAATATGTACATTCTATTAATCCAAAAAATGGACAATCAATCCAGTCAAATATTTTAAGTGTTTCTGTCATTGCTTCTGATTGCATGACAGCGGATGGATGGGCAACAGCTTTAATGATTATGCCAATTGAATTTTCAATACCTATAATTGAATCATTTGAAGACGTTGATGCTTATTGGATTTTATCAGATTCTTTAGGTTATAAAGAAATTTTTTCTTCTAATTGGTCAGAGTTTTAATTTTTTATAGCAACTGGTATTTTTTCTGAATTATGCAAACAAAATTTTATTTTTTCTTCAATAGATAAATCTTTTAGTATATCTATTTTTTTGACTAGAAAACCAACAGATTTTAATCTCTCATAATAATCTAAACCATATTTTCTTACATGATCATATTGTCCAAAAAGTTCAGATTTTTTTTTAGGATCAATTACATTAAAATCTTCGAAAGTTTTTACCTTATTCTCGTTTAAAGGAACTTGAAGTATAGCAGTCCCACCTTTTTTTAAAACTCTATAAAGCTCTTTCATTGCTTTAATATCTTCGTTGATATGTTCTAAGACATGATTACATATAATTAAATCAAATTCTGAATTTTTAAATGGTAATTTACATATATCAGCTTTAACATCAGCTATTGGAGAATCTAAATCAGATGTTATATAATCCCAGTTTTTAATTGATTTAAATTTATTATAAAAGGGTTGTTCTGGAGCAAAATGTAAAACTTTTATTTTATCAGAAAAAAAAGTTGTTTTTGTTTTAAAAAAAATCCATAATAATCGATGTCTTTCAAGAGACAATGTGCCTGGACATAATGCATTTTTTCTTATATTTTGTCCATATCCATAGGGTAAGAATTTTCGATATTTTGAATTGTCTATTGGGTCTATAAATTTTGATCCCTTAAAATAAATCTTAAGTAAAGGTCTTAGAATAATACTAATTCTTATTAAATGTTTTCGTGAAATTAAATTTAGTATAAAGTTCATGATAACTTTTTTACAAAAATTTTGATTCTTCATTTGAAAATATACCTAATGCGTCATAGATATATTTGAAAGTTGAGAGTAGTTTTGGTTTTCCTTCTATTAAAGCTATATTATGCTCAAAATGAGCACTTGGCATTCCATCTAATGTTAATATTGTCCAACCATCATTTAGTTGTTTAATTTTATGAGTACCCATATTTATCATAGGTTCTATAGCTATTACCATTCCTTCTTGAATTTTTTTTCCTCTTCCTCTTTTTCCATAATTTGGCACTTCGGGTTTTTCATGCATTTTTTTCCCTAATCCATGTCCAACAAGTTCTCTTACAATTCCGTAACCTTCTTTTTCATTGTGTTTTTGAATAGCATAACCAATGTCTCCAATTCTGTTACCAAGTTTAAATTCTGAAATACCATGATACAAAGATTCTTTAGAAATTTTAAGTAATTTTTTTATTTCGGGTTTAATTTCACCCACTTCAAAGGTATAAGCATGGTCTCCATAAAAGCCATTACATAAAACACCACAATCAATTGACAATATATCTCCATTTTTAAGAGGATATTTGTTAGGTAATCCATGGACAACTTGCGCATTGGGGCTAACACAAAGTGTATTTGGAAAGTCATATAAACCTAAGAAGCCAGGTTCAGCTCCATGGTCTCTAATAAAATTTTTTGCCAAAGAATCTAATTTAAGAGTATTAATCCCAGGTTTAATTTCATTAGCAAGCATTCCTAGAGTTTTAGAAACTATTTGAGCACTTTGTTTAATTAACTCAATTTCATCAAATTTTTTTATGATTATTTTAGACATATATTATTATGGATATACCTTAAAATTTATATCAATAATGAGTTTCGGTTCATAGACTTTGGTTTATTAACATTCATTAAATCAAGAATTGTAGGAGCAATATCACTTAAAATTCCAGATTTAATTTTTCTTTTTTTTGAATCTACTAATATAATTGGTACAGGATTAGTAGTATGAGCTGTGTTTGGAGTTCCATCATCGTTAATCATTGTTTCACAGTTTCCATGATCCGCTATAATTAAAATAAAATAGTCTTTGGAAAGAGCTTTATCAATTATTTTTCCAACACAATTATCTACTGTTTCACAAGCTTTTATTGCAGCTTTTAAGTTTCCAGTATGACCTACCATATCTGGATTTGCAAAATTTATACAAATAAAATCAGGACTATCTATTTCAATTTTTTCTATAATGGCATTTTTCACATTAAAAGCACTCATTTCTGGAAGCATATCATATGTTGAGACTTTTGGAGATGGACACAATATTCTTTTTTCACCTAGAAAACACTCTTCTCTTCCCCCATTAAAGAAATATGTAACATGCGGATACTTTTCAGTTTCGGCTATTCTTAATTGAGTTTTTTTTGCGAGAGAAAGTGTTTCTCCTAAAGTTTCTTTAAGATTTTCTTTATCAAAAATAACTCTGATTTTATTATAGTTTTTATTATAATTAGTTAGAGTTATATAATGTAAATCTAGAGGAGACATATTAAATTTTTGTTTTGTATCTTGAGTTAAAACTTCAGTTAGTTCTCTAGCTCTATCACTTCTATAATTAAAAAAAAGTACTACATCATCTTGTTTAATTTTCACAATTGGGTTTCCATTTTTATCAGATTTATAATGAGGTTCAATGAATTCGTCAGTTACTCCTTTTCTATAGCTATCAGCAACACTTTTTTCTAAATTTTCAGATTTGATTCCTATTCCGTTTATTAAAAGATCATATGCTTTTTTAATTCTTACCCATCTTTTATCTCTATCCATAGCATAATACCTTCCAATTACAGAAGCTAATTTAGCTCCATACTTTTTAAATTTTTTATTTGTAAGATTAAGAAACTTTATTCCTGATTTTGGATCAACATCTCTTCCGTCAGTAATGGCATGAATAAAAATATTTTTAACATTATATTTTGATGTTATTTTTATTAATTCTTCAAGGTGACTAATATGGGAGTGAACACCACCATCAGATAAAAGACCAATAAAATGAATAGGTTTATTATTATTTTTTGCAAAATTTAATCCTTCAATTAAAGTTTTTCTGTTTATTAATTTATTCTCTTTAATTGCAATGTTTATTTTTGTTAAGTCTTGGTGAACAATTCTGCCAGCACCAATATTCATGTGACCAACTTCACTATTTCCCATTTGCCCTTTTGGAAGACCAACATATTTACCATCGGTTCTAAGATTACTATTGTTGTAGCATTTGTATAGTTCGTCAATATTTGGAGTTTTAGCTAATTCAATAGCAGAGACTTCCGGATTTTTTCCAATTCCCCATCCATCTAGAATCATTAGAATCCCTTTTTTTGACATTATTTTTTTTGTAAAGATACAAATTCAGAATATGAAGAATCTCAATGATTTGGTAAAAAAAATTGTAAATCTTACTTTGCAAGAAAAAAATTGAAAAAAGGAATTGTTTATCGATCAACAGGTATTTGGCATGTTGTAAAATCTGGTAATAGTTTTTTTAATTGCAGAATTAAGGGAAAACTTCGACTAGAAAATATAAAGAGTACTAGTCCCATAGTTGTTGGAGATGAAGTAAGTTTTAATTTAGAAAGTAAGAAAAAACCTAATCAAGGAATTATTGTTGAAGTCAAAAAAAGAAAAAATTATATTATCAGAAAGTCTGTTAAATTATCTAAGCAAGTTCAGATAATAGCATCAAATATTGATCAGATTTTTTTAATTGTTACTTTAAAATATCCAATTACTTTTACTCAATTTATTGATAGAATTTTGGTGACTTCAGAAGCCTATAAAATTCCTTTAAATCTGGTTTTTAATAAAATGGATATATATTCATTATCAGAAATAAAAGAAATAGAAAGTTTGAAAAATATTTATGAATCAATAGGTTATAAATGTTTAAAAATTTCTGCTATAAATTCAATTTCAGTAAAAAGAATCTCTAAACTAATGAAGAGAAAAGTTAATATGATTTTAGGTCATAGTGGAGTTGGTAAATCAACTTTAATTAATTCGATTTCTCCTGATTTATCTCTTAAGACAGGTGAGATTTCTAACTTATATAATCAAGGTCAGAACACCACAACTTATTCGCAAATGTTTGATTTAAAAAATGACATTAGAATAATAGACACTCCTGGAATTAAAGGGTTTGGTTTAGTGGATATAAGCCCGAATGAGGTTGGAGATTTTTTCCCTGAGTTTGTTAAACTAAAAGAAAATTGTAAGTATAATAATTGTTTACATTTAAATGAACCAGAGTGCGCAATAATTAATGCTTTAAACAATAATGAAATATCAGAATCAAGATATAAAAGTTATTTAAAGTTAATAGATGAAAATTTAACTTATAGAAATTAATTAAATGAGAGCTGTAATTCAAAGAGTTAAGAAAGCTAAAGTTATCATAAATGATATTGAAGAAAGAACCATAGATTTTGGTCTCGTCGTTTTATTGGGGATTGAAAATAATGATAATAAAGATGATGTTGATTGGCTTGTAAATAAGATTGTTGATATGAGAATATTTAATGATAATTCTGAAATAATGAATCTTTCTTTAAAGGATATAAATGGATCGATTATGATAATAAGCCAATTTACTTTATTTGCCTCAATAAAGAAAGGTAATAGACCTTCTTATATAAATGCTGCTAAGCATGATCATGCAATTCCTCTTTATGATTATTTTATTGAAAAAAGCTCAGCTATTATTAAAAAGTTATTGGTAACAGGAGAATTTGGTGCAAATATGCAGGTTAGTTTAATAAATGATGGACCAGTAACTATTGTTATAGATTCAAAAAGAAGAGAATAGTATAATGGTTGTAAAACTTTAAAAAATAAAATATTAGATTTATAGAATATTAACCTCAAATTCTAATGTGATATTAAATTTATTTTTAACATCATTTTTGATTTTTTTTGCAATATTAAAAATGTCTTTTCCAGAGGCATTTCCATAATTAATGAGAACTAAAGCTTGTTTTTTATATATGCCAGCATTTCCAATTTTACAACCTTTATATCCAAGAAATTCTATTAACCAAGCAGCTGGTATTTTAATTTTGTTAAATGAGGTTTTAAATCCTGGAATGTCTTTATATTTATTCTTTAAATTTAGGTAATGATTTAAGTCAATAATGGGGTTTTTAAAAAAACTACCTGCATTTCCTATAATTTTTGTATCTGGTAATTTAGATTTTCTAATTTTAATAATTGCTTTTGCAATATTTTGAATAGACACTTTTTTGTTATTAATTACTTCTTTTATTTTTTCATAACTAGTGATAAATTTGTGAGGCTCTTTATAAAGTTTTAAACAAACTTTCATTATTACATAGTTGTTTTTTTCTCTTGTCTTGAAGATCGAACTTCGGTATTCAAATTCACAATCATCAAGATAAAATTTTTTTATTTTCTTAGTATTTATATTCAGTGCTTCACAACTAAAGAAAACATCTTTTAATTCAACTCCATAAGCGCCAATATTTTGAATAGGTGCTGCACCAACATTTCCAGGGATTAATGATAAATTTTCGACACCTCCAAGATTGTTTTTTAATGCCCATAAAATTAAATCGTGCCAATTTTCACCAGCTTGAATCTCAACTATTACATCCTTTTTAGACTCTTTTATTATTGAAATACCCTTGTTAGCAATATGAATTGTTAGACCTTCAAAATTTTCAGTAAAAAGTGTATTGCTTCCTCCACCTAAGATTCTATATAATTTATAGTTATTATTTATTAATGCTTCATTTAGTTCTTCAAAATTTTTTACTAAAACTAAACCTTTAGATAAAACATCAATTTTAAATGTATTGAATGTTTTAAGTGAAACATTTTCTTTAATTGAAAGCATACTTTGAATATAGTAAACTCTTATTAATTTGGATAAACTTTTAAAGCTTTTTCTAGAATTTGAGTGGCTCTAATTAGTTTTGAACTATCTAAAACAAAAGCAAAGCGAACTTTATCAATACCATATCCAGGGGTTGAATAGAATCCTTGTGCAGGAGCAAGCATAATAGTTTGATTTAAATCACTGAAATCTTTAAGTAAAAAACGACAAAAGTTTTCTGCATTTTTGACAGGCAATTTTGCAATACAATAGAATGCTCCCATAGGTTTCGTTGCTGAAACACCTTTAATTTTATTTAAATTTTCAAGAAGTATTTTGCGACGATTAGAGTATTCTTTTAAGACATTTAACATATAACTTTTTGGAGCCTTTAGAGCAGCTTCACTTGCCATGAGGGCATATGTAGGAGGAGATAATCTTAATTGAGCAAATTTTAAAATATTTTTAACAAAAGATTTATTTTTAGAGACAATAAAACCAACTCGAGCACCACAAAGACTATATCTTTTAGATACTGAATCTATCATAATTGAAATAGATTTGTATTTTGAATTTTTTAAAACAGAATAGTGTTTTATTTTATCATAAATAAATTCTCTATAAACTTCATCTACAATTATGAAAATATCATTTTTTAAAGCAATTTCACAAAGTGATCCGATTTCTTTTTCTTTATAAACATAACCAGTTGGATTACTTGGATTACAAATAAGTATTGCTTTTGTTTTTTTGTTTATTTTGGAAATAATTTTTTTTGTAGATGGAATTTCAAAGATTTCCTCTTTATCAGGAATAATTGGCACTACTTTTACATTTGCAGCTGTGGCAAAACCATTGTAGTTAGCATAAAAGGGTTCTGGTATTATTATTTCGTCACCTGCATCACAAATAACATTTAAACAAAATGTTAATGCTTCACTTGCCCCAGTAGTGATTACTATTTGATTTGGATTAGTATGAATATTATGATTATTATAATATTTACAAAGATTTTTTCTATAAGAAAGAGATCCTTGCGATGGTCCATATGGAAGTAGTTTTAAGTTTGATTTAGTAACAGCATTTAATGCTTCTTTTGGTGACTCAATATCAGGTTGACCTATATTTAAATGAAAAATTTCAACTCCTCTAGATTTAGCATCATCTGCAAAAGAAACCAATTTTCTGATTGGAGAAAAAGGTAATTCAATCCCTTTGTTTGATAATTTAGGCATTATAAAAATTTAATTTGCAAAAATATTAATAATTTTTAATTCTCTTATTAATCTTTAAAGAAAAATCTTTATTATTTAACTAATTAGGGGTTTATTAAAAATAGGTTATGACAACTGATATTATTATTTTTGTCCGGGGGTAAATAATTACTTTAACTTATGGAAATTCCTTCAAAATTTAATTCCAATCAAATAGAAACCAGGTGGTATTCTTACTGGTTGAAAAATGAATATTTTAAGTCTGTACCTGACAAAAGACCTCCTTATACGATAGTTATTCCTCCTCCAAATGTTACTGGTGTTCTTCACATGGGGCATATGCTAAATAACAGTATTCAAGATATTTTAATTAGAAGATCAAGGATGAAAGGTTATAATGCATGTTGGGTTCCTGGAACAGATCATGCTTCCATAGCTACTGAAGCTAAAGTTGTTGAAAAATTAAAAGAGGAGGGAATAAATAAGCAAGATTTAACCCGTGAAGAGTTTTTAAAACATGCTTGGAGTTGGACTAATGAATATGGTGGTGTTATATTAGAACAGTTAAAAAAAATTGGATGTAGTTGTGATTGGAGTAGAACTAAATTCACTTTAGATAAGGAGATGTATGAATCAGTAATTAACGTTTTTGTTGATTTATATGATAAAGGATTAATTTACAGAGGATATAGAATGGTTAATTGGGATCCTGAGGCTAAAACAACATTATCTGATGAGGAAGTTATTTATGAGGAGAGAGAGGGTAAATTATTTCATGTTGCATATTCTATTCAAAATTCTAAATCAAAAATAATTATAGCAACTACTAGACCTGAAACTATATTGGGAGATACTGGCATTTGTGTAAATCCTAAAGATACAAGATATAAAGATCTAATTGGGCAAAAAGCTATTGTTCCAATCTGTAATAGATTGGTTCCAATTATAGGTGATTCTTACGTAGACATGGAATTTGGAACGGGCTGTTTAAAAGTGACACCAGCTCATGATTTTAATGACAAGGTGCTTGGTGAGAAGCATAATTTAGAGTTTATTGATATTTTTAACTCGGATGGAACATTAAATCATAATGGTTTAATTTATAATGGTTTAGATCGGTTTATAGCAAGAGAAAAAATATGTGAAGATTTAAATAAAAATGGAAATCTAATTAAATTTGAATCACATAAAAATAAGGTTGGATTATCTGAAAGAACGAAATCAGTTATAGAACCAAGATTATCTGATCAATGGTTTTTAAAGATGGAAGAAATTGTAAAACCTGCAAAAGTTGCAGTTTTAGAGGATCATTCTATTACATTAATTCCTAAGAAATTTAAAAGTACATATAGGTATTGGATGCAAAATATTAGAGATTGGAATATTTCTAGACAACTATGGTGGGGGCATAGAGTTCCTGCTTATTATTATGGTGAAAATAAAGATAATTTTGTTGTTGCTCAAAATATTTCAAATGCTTTAAAAAAAGCAATAATAAAAACAGGAAATAAACAACTAAAGGAGAGTGATTTAACTCAAGATCCTGATGTACTTGATACTTGGTTTTCTTCATGGCTTTGGCCTATATCTGTTTTTGATGGAATCAGAAATCCTGAAAATGAGGATATAAATTATTATTATCCAACTCAAGATCTTGTTACTGGACCTGACATTCTATTTTTTTGGGTTGCTAGAATGATTATTTCTGGATTTGAATTTATAGGAAAGAAACCCTTTTCTAATGTTTATTTGACAGGACTAGTTAGGGATATGAAGGGTAGAAAAATGTCTAAACAGTTAGGGAATTCACCTGATGCTTTAAATTTGATAAATAAGTATGGGGCAGATTCAGTTAGAGTTGGATTAATGCTTAGTTCTGTTGCCGGAAATGATTTATTATTTGATGAAAATCTTTGTAAACAGGGAAAAAATTTTGCAATTAAAATATGGAATTCTTTTAGATTAATTTTTAGTTGGAAGATAAGTAAAAGTAATACTTTATCTAAAGTAGAAACTCAAGCAATTTTTTGGTATGAGAATAAATTTCAAAAAACTCTTGAAAAATTAGAAATTCAATTTATAAAATATAGAATTTCTGAAGCTTTAATGACAATTTATAAATTGATTTGGGAAGATTTTTGTTCGTGGTTCTTGGAATTAATAAAACCAGATTATAATAAACCTGTTTCATCTAAATTAATTAAAAAAGTTCAAATTATTTTTGAAAGAAATTTAAAATTACTTCACCCTTTTATGCCATTTATTACTGAAGAATTATGGCATAGAATTTCAACCAGAAGGCCTGATGAAGCTTTGTGTATATCGAAATGGCCTGAAATTCAAAATTATGATAATCAATCTTTAGAACATTTTCAGTTAGCCAAAGATATTATTGTGTCTATAAGAAAAATAAGAAAAGAAAAGGGTATAGAATCTAAAGAAAAGCTAATTCTTCAAATGAATAATGATAAAAAAGTATTAAAATTTTCAGAAAGTATAATTAAACTTGGAGGTCTTGAAAAAATTGAACGAAATATTGATAAAACTTTAAATGGGTGTTTTTTTAGAGTAAAAAAATTAGAATTTTTCATGCCATTAAAAAAATCATTAGATAATAAATTAGAAATTAAAAAAATTGAAGATGAGCTTAGTTATGCAATAGGTTTTCTTAAATCAGTCGAAAAAAAACTTTTAAACTCAAAATTTGTTGAAAATGCTCCAAAAAAGATAATAGAAATTGAGAAAAAAAAAGCATTAGATGCGAATGAGAAAATTGCACTTTTGAGGAAAAGTTTAGATAAGTTCAATTAGTAATTTCAGCAATTGAATCTATTCCTCCTTTTACATGATCATTTAATTTTACATTTAATTTAGTATTAAGTGGTAAGAAAAGATCTACCCTTGAACCAAATTTTATAAATCCTGCATCATCTCCCTGGACAACTTCTTTACCTATTTTAGCATAATTTATTATTCTTCTAGCCAATGCACCAGCAATTTGACGATACAGAATTTTACCAAAAGTTTTATTTTTAATAACTACGGTAGTCCTTTCATTTTTTACAGAAGATTTTGGATGCCATGCTACAAGATATTTTCCACGATGATACTTGCTAAAAATAATTTTTCCACTTAGGGCGTATCTTGTTACGTGAACATTTATAGGAGACATGAAAATTGAAATTTGTAATTTTTTTTCTTTAAAATATTCTTTTTCAAATACTTCATTTATCATAACAATTTTCCCATCAACTGGAGCTATAATTTTTTTTTGATTGATTTTAGTTTTTCTGACAGGATTTCTAAAGAATTGTAAAATTATTATTAATAGAAATAGAACACTAATTTGTAAAATAATTTTAAGGGTAAAATTGAAAATAATATTTTCAAATAAAATTGTAAGAATTGATGATAAAATAAAGCTTATAATAATTATTTTATATCCCTCTTTATGAAACATTTTTTAAAATTTTTAATGAGATATAAAAAAATGGGGCAGAAAAAATAACACTATCCATTCTATCGAAAAAACCACCATGTCCAGGTATTAGTGATCCACTATCTTTAATTTTCACCCTTCTTTTAAATTTTGATTGAATTAAATCACCAATTGTTGCAAGTATAGGTAATATAATACCTAAAGAAATGAAAATCCATAATTCAAAATTTGTTTGCAAACTATGGTAAAAGACACTTCCAAGAATAGAAAACAACAGGCCTCCCCAGAAACCTTCCCATGTTTTTTTTGGAGAGATGTTTTTATAAAGAAGATTTTTTCCCCATTTTTTCCCAATAAAATATGCAAAAGAATTATTTATCCAAATTATGCTGAAAAAGTATATAGTAATCCAATAAGAAAAGTCATAAGATATTTTTTGAGTAGCAATGATAAAATAACTTGACCCAGATATATATAGTATTGGTAACAGTAATTTGTGATAGATATTTATTGGATTAAATTTATTAAGATAAAGGTCGTATATCAAATAACTATTAGTCAATAGAACAATAATAAGTAGTAAATTTTCAATTTTATAGTTGAAATTACCTAGGTAAAAGTTAATGAAAATAATTAGCAGAAATATAGCAGGAAAAGGATTTAAAAAACTTAAGACTCTTTGAAATTCAATTAAAGCTAATAAAGTAAAAATTAAAATTATAAGAGTAAAAAAAAACTCTGATATTATTAAAGAAAAAATAATAAGGAAAGCATATATTATACCAGATAAACTTCTTGTTAAAAACTCTTTCATCTATACTAAAAATCTTGTAGTAGTAAATATATGTTTTTTGAATTATTTATATCTGAATTTAATTCACTGTCTTTATTTAGGTTGTTTTTTATATTTATTGTGGTAATATTTGTTGGTATTATATTTTCATATTTATTCTTAAGAAGAGTCATTCCTTCACTTACATCTGAAGCGAATTGTTTAGTGTTTGATATTATAATTAGTGTTTCTGGTAATTCTTTTAATTTATATTGTTTTATTTGTTTATCACTCACTAAAATTAAACCAGTGTTACTTATAAGAAATTCACACTGAATTAAGCATGTTTTAAATTTTTCAGGAGAGATGTCATGCTCAATTGTTTTAATATTATATTTATTGATTAAGTCTGAATTAAAACAAAAAGTTTCGTTTATATTCCAATTATTTTCTTTTAATATTTCATTAAAATTTGTTAGTGTTTCAGATTTATTTTCACAAAAGAGAAATCTACCACCTTTAATAGTAAATTTTTTAACAAAAGAGAGATCATTGGGATCTTTGGATTCAGGTAAATATTTACTTTTTTCAGTTTTCTTTTTATTTTTTTTTCCAAAAAATTTCTCCCAAAAACTCACATTAAAAATTTTAAATTTTTTTAGATTTTTTTAATTTTTCTTCTTCAATTTTTTCTTGATTTGTTTTAAAGAGTCTTTTACCTAAAATATTTTCCAAGTCATCTTTAAAAATTACTTCTTTTTCAAGAAGTCTGTTTGCTAGCTTAATAAGTTTACTTTTTGAAGATTTTAATAATTTTAAAGCTCTTTTATATTGATTTTCAATAATTAATGAGATTTCTTTATCAATAATTTTTGCTGTTTCTTCAGAATATGGTTTCGTAAAAATATAGTCACTTTGACCAGTTGAATCGTAGTATGTAATGTTCCCTAATTCATCGTTTAAGCCATAAACTGAAACCATTGCTCTAGCCGATCTAGTTACTTTTTCAAGATCACTTAAGGCTCCGGTAGATATTTTATTAAAGATTATTTTTTCTGCTGCTCTCCCAGCTAATGCAGCACACATTTCATCTAGTAATTGTTCTGTTCTTACTATTTGTCTTTCTTCTGGCAGATACCAAGCAGCACCTAGAGATTGTCCTCTTGGAACTATTGTTACTTTTACTAGAGGAGCTGCATGTTCAAGAAGCCAACTAATAGTAGCATGCCCAGCTTCGTGATAGGCTATTGTTTTTTTCTCTTCTGGTGTAATTATTTTATTCTTTTTTTCAAGACCACCGACAATTCTATCAACAGCATCTAAAAAATCTTGTTTACCAACAGATTTTCTGTTTTTTCTTGCTGCAATTAAAGCAGCTTCATTACATACATTTGCAATATCTGCTCCAGAAAATCCTGGAGTTTGTTTTGATAGAAAATCAATATCTAGGATTTTTGAAGTTTTTAAAGGTTTCAAGTGTACTTTAAAAATTTCTTTTCTCTCAATTAAATCAGGTAGATCAACATATATTTGTCTATCAAATCTACCTGCTCTCATTAAAGCTTTGTCTAGAACATCAGCTCTATTTGTTGCAGCAATAACAATAACATTTGTATTGGTCCCAAAACCATCCATTTCTGTAAGAAGTTGATTAAGAGTATTTTCTCTTTCATCATTTGAACCTGTAAAATTGTTTTTTCCACGAGTTCTTCCAATTGCATCAATTTCATCAATAAAAATTATTGCTGGAGATTTATCTTTAGCTTGCTTGAAAAGATCTCTTACTCTTGAGGCCCCAACTCCAACAAACATTTCAACAAAATCTGAACCAGATAGTGAGAAGAAAGGAACTTTCGCTTCTCCAGCTACAGCCTTTGCCAAAAGTGTTTTTCCTGTACCTGGTTGTCCTATTAGAAGCGCTCCTTTTGGAATTTTTCCACCTAGAACAGTATATTTTTTAGGATTTTTTAGAAAATCAACTATTTCTTGAACTTCCTCTTTAGCTTCTTTTAAACCAGCAACATCTTTGAAAGTAATCTTTACCTCTGTATTCTGATCAAACAATTTAGCTTTAGATTTTCCTATATTAAAAATTTGACTACCAGCTCCTCCTCCAGCTCCACCAGACATTCTTCGCATAATAAAAATCCACACTCCAATAATTATAATAATTGGCAAAAAACCAAGGATTACATCTAGCCATCGATTTTCGACAGTTATAAACTCGAGCCTAAAAGGAATACCTTTTGATCTGGCTTTTTCCAATTTTTCTTCAAAAAGCTCTAGACTTCCAACTTCGAACTGATAGTGAGGACCAGATATATTTTCTTTACCAAATATATTCCTAGATTTTGTAATTTGATGTTCGGATTTATTTAATGCATCTGGATTTAATGTAACTCTAACACTGCTTTTATTTCTTATAATAACCACTTCACTAATATCACCGTCGTTTAAATATTTTTCAAAATTTGATACATTTATTTTATTAACTGTTGACCAGTTTTCTTCACCACCGAAAAGACTTATTCCCAATAGAATTGCTATCACTAGACCATAAAACCAGTACATATTAAATTTCGATATGGATGGTTTATTTTCTTTTTTCATAATTTATTAATAATTCGAAGTAATTTTAGTTAGTTTGGCATCTCCCCAGAGTTCTTCGATATTATAAAATTCTCTAATTTCTCTTTGAAAAACGTGAACAACTATGTTAATATAATCAATTAATACCCATTTAGCGTTTTCAAGACCCTCAATATGAAGAGGTTTCTTTAATAATGATTTACTTACATTTTTTTTTATTTTATTTACGATTGCATTTACTTGAGTGTTTGAAGATCCATTGCAAATTATGAAGTAGTCACAAGGGCTATTTTCAATTTTTTTCAAATTTAGTAATAATATTTCTTCTCCTTTAATGTTTTCTATACACTTAATAATTTCAGTAATCAATTCATCAGCATTATCTTTTTTATTCGACATTTAAATAAACTATTTTTATACAAATTTATCACTTTATTATTTTTTACAGCTTATTAATGTCCTATTTTAATATAATCAAACTTAATGCCATATCATCAACAAATGATTTTTTAAAACAAAAACATATATCAGCTAAATGTAAAGATGGCGATATTATTTGGTCAATAAACCAAACAGAGGGAAAAGGTCAAAGAAAAAATAAATGGTTATCTGAAAAAGGAAAAAGTCTGACTTTCAGTATTTATAAGCAGTTTGATCAATTAATATTTACTAATTCTTTTGTTTTAAGTTCTTGCGTATCACTTTCTATAGTAAAAACATTAAAAAAAATAGGGTTAAAAAAAGTTCATATTAAATGGCCAAACGACATTTTGGCAGGAAACAAAAAAATAGGAGGAATTTTAATTGAAAATATAGTTAAAGCAAATTATATTAAATCCTCTATTATTGGAATTGGTTTAAATATTAATGAGGAAAAATTCAATGAACTTCCTAACGCTACGTCAGTTTTTCTAGAGTTAAAGAAAAAATTTGAATTAGATATGATATTAGATATTTTAATTAATGAATTATTTAAATCTTTTAAAGAATTAAATAATGAAGAAAATAAAATTATAAATTCATTTTCATCTTTTTTATGGAAAAAAAATGACTATGCTTCATTCAAAAACAAAAACAACTATTTTAGAGCTAAATTAAAAGGTGTTAAAATTTCTGGAAATTTAATTTTAGAATTTGATAATGGTTCAATTTCTGAGTTTAATAGTAATGAGATAACAATGAATTACAATGATTAGATCACCATTGGTCAGGATTTTTTCTCCATTTTATCAATGATTCCATATCACTTTTAGAAATTAAATTATTATCAATAGCAACTTTTAATAAATTATTATAATCACAAAGCGTTTTTAATTCTAAATTCAAATTTTTAAAGTTTTGTTTAGAAATCTCAAATCCGTACGTAAAAAGGGCCATCATAAAAATTACTTTAGCTCCAGTATTTTTTATTGTGTTAACAGCATCTATACTACTTTTTCCAGTACTTATTAGGTCTTCAATTACAACAACTTTTTCATTTTTTTTAAGAACTCCTTCTATTTGATTTTGTCTTCCATGTTTTTTTGGCTCAGGTCTTACATAAATAAAAGGTGAGTTTAATTTATCAGCAACTAACATTCCGATTCCAATAGCTCCTGTAGCTACTCCGGCTATAATAAAGTTACTATCAGTTTTTTTTTTAATTTCTTCAGCAATAGAATTAGCCAAAAAGTCTCTGATTTCAGGATAAGATAAACAAATTCTGTTATCACAGTATATTGGAGAGTTCCATCCACTAGACCATTTAAAGGGATTTTTTGGATTTAATTTAATTGCTTTAATTTGTAAGAGAAAATTTGCGGTTTGTTTAGCAATTTTTTCATTGAAAATCATAAGCAAATGTATAAAGTTTTTTTTAATAATAAATTGATTAAACT
>CAUZKB010000002.1:0-52394 GCA_963580575.1 Bacteroidia bacterium
TGTATGCATTAACTCTGCTTTTTGACAATCCCAATCCCCCCTTTGCGTTTTTTCTTGTTGATGCTTCATCAATAATACTTTGTATTGCATCTACTAATAAATCACTTTGCTTGTTTTCTGTTGCACAACCGAAATGCAAATCTATATTATGCTTTAGCCAGGCGGTATTTATCTCAACACCTTCACTACTCCCTTTATTTACATTATCTAGAATATAAGTTTCTAACTTCTGTAAATCAGATTTTAGCTTTTTATTGGTGTCAATATTTGTTTTGGGAAAATTTGAAGAACTCCAATCTTTGGGGTTTATATGTAAACCTGTTTTGGCACGTGGACTCACACCTCGTTTAATTGAAAGTCTTAAGTAAATAGATGCATTTTCGCTTTTGCCTAAGATTTGATATTTAATAGTAGCCATAAGTATTGAGTTTTAATCAAAACTAATTTAATACATTTTTAATTCTTGCCAACCGTTTGCCAACCATTTTTTAATCACAACTCATTTTAGTTAACTTTAGTTAACTTCTCAAAACGATTGATATACTTGATTTAGTTAACTTTAAAGGGGTTTCTTATGTTTTACAGGGGCTACAGGAGGTGCTTAAATATGCGGGTTCAAGTCCCGCTCCGAGTACTTTAAGAATCCATAACAAGCTATTTATTAGTGAGTTATGGATTCTTTGTTTTATTATTGGCAACATATTGGCAACAAATTATCCTATAATTCTATGTCCAGTGGCATAAAAAGCCTAAAAAATCTGAACAAAGAGCTTAAAGAATGACCCCCACTAGGCCTAAATAAATCCACTTTCCTTTTTGGGAGAGGTTCGTTATATAGGTATATTACCACATCCCTCTAATTAATTTTAGGGGGTTTTTTGTATTTTGGTTTTAATTAAATTAATATGAAAATAAATTCAAGAGATATATTAATAGGACATATTAGCGATGGTATTGACAATACGCAAGCAGGTGACAACTCGAACAAGAGTATTCTTGCAAGAGGATGCGATCCAGAAATGGGTAGACGTGCAATTGAGTTATTATCACCAATATTGGGTAATCTTCTCTTTGCAATAATAAGTGCGAAATACGGGTTCCTACTTCGCTAATTCCTTCCGCAAATTCATTGAGGTGAGTTGGGTAAGTCATATTTGAGGTATGGTTGATGATAGAAACTTAAAATTTGGTTTTTATTTATCTAAATCTAATGTTGTAATCGAGTATAATGGAAGACAACATTATGAAAGTATTGAATTTTTTGGAGGGGATGATGCTTTTAAAGAAAATCAGAAAAGAGATGGAATAAAAAAACAATACTGCATCGACAACAATATCAACTTCGAAGTGATTAGGTATGATGAAAATTTAGAAGAAAGAATGGATGAAATACTGGAGAAATATTCATGATAAAAAGCCTTTAAGGTTGATTGTTTAATCAATCTTTTTTAAGATAATTACAAATAATTAGTAACTTTAAAAGATGAAGAATATTCTTCTTTTTTTTTAGTATATAAATTTGAACTTCCTTTATTTTTTTATCGTTTTTATTTTGTAACTTAAATAAAAATAAAAGTTATGAGTTGTAGTTGTTCATGTGATGGTTGCAAAGATGGAAATTGTAGTAATTGCACTTGTGAGAATTGTACTTGTGAGAAATGTAACTGTTAATATTTCAATTCTTTTGTCTTTATTTAAATACCGAGAAGAGCTTTTTTCAAAGGATTTTCAAGATTAAATTCATTAAGTTTTTCTTCAGTAACTTTTGTGTTCCAGAGATAAATTTTCTTTAGTGATTTAATTTCAGAAAAAGTCTTTAGAGAGATGTCTGAGACGTTTGTTCCATAAAGGTTAAGTTTTTCTAAGTGTGTTAATGATTTTAGATTAGGTATCCCTTTGTCTGAAATAGGATTATTTTGAATGTTTAAAAACATAAGATTTTCAAATTGAGAGATGAAATTTAATTGAGAATCATTTAATTCACAATTTGTTAAATTAAGTGAAATCATATGTTCCTTAAATTTTAAAATTTCTGTAAAATTGTTATCATTAATTTTATTCCCATTAAATTTTACCTCTATTAAAGGATAATTATATGCAAGAAGTTTCCATGAATAATTATTTTTCTCTAAACTTTTTAAATCTTTTGAATCTAATTTTGGTAAGTTTTTTAGATTTTCATACCATGGTTTTTCTTTTGTATCAATTTCAAAAAGTTTATTTAACAATAATTTATCTTCATTAGATAATTCAACTTCTGATAGACTAATATCATTTTTTACATCATGATTAATCCACCATTTAATTAAATTAATTTCATCATAGGTTAAAGGTTCTCCAGATGGTGGCATAAATTTTGTGTTGTTTTGCGAAAGAGTTATTCTTTTAAATAAGATGCTTTTAGCTGAATTTCCTTCATCAATAAAACTACCTGAAGCCCCCCCTTCTAATATTTTTTCCATATTTGCCATATTTAATCCGCCACTTGAAATATCATTATTATGACATGCGACACATTTATTTTTAAATATTGGTAGAATTAATTCTGAAAAAATTTTGATTGAATCAACTTCTTTTTCTTTATATGAAATTAACTGTGTGTTTTCTTCATAAAAATATTTTTTTATAAACCCCGGAGCAAACTCAAAAATATGATTTTTGCCATGGGTTATATTTCCTCCTTGATGTCCAACAATTAATAATAAGATTAAAATAGAATAATTTATAAATGAATCTTGGTTTTTGAATAAATTTATCATTTTAGTTTTCATACCCCAACCTATAAAACTTAGAAGAACTATTAGTATACCTGACCATCTGTGTAAAAAAATATTTTCTTCTATGTAATATCCATTTGAAGCTAATAGCCAACCAAATAATGCAGCAAATAGAGAACTAATAAACCCTAAAAACCAACAAAAACTTATAACTCTTATACTAATGTTTATCTTCTTATATCCAGTATAAATTTCTATAATAATAGCTAATAAAATGAAACCAATAGGTAAGTGAACTACTAATGGATGAAATCTTCCGAAAAAAGAAGAAATATCAAATACAATCATTAATATAAATTAAATTCTAATTAATTTAAGGGGATATGTTTTACCCGAATTCCACTGGGGAACATATAAATTATCATCATTATCTACACAGACATCATGAGGATTTAAAAATGTTTTATTGTCATAGACAGGCTTTTCCATTGTTTTATTTAAATACTTAGGAAGACTTCCTCCTGGCATTGAAACAACTTTGTTATTATTATCTAAGACAGCTAACATTCCATCATAATTCCACCAACTTTCAGTTATTATAACAGCAAAAAACAAATTTTTTCTTTTAATAACAGGACGACATATCCAGCATCCAGGTAATGAAATTGTTTCAATATGATTGCCTTCAAAATCAAATCGTTTAAATTCATTTTTAGTTCGAGAGGTAATTAAAAGAGAAGAATTATTATTTTTTCTTGTATCAACAGTTATTCCATGACAACAATCAAATTGATCACTTTTATCACCATGACCACCAAAGTGTTTGATATAATTTCCTTTGGAGTCGTATTTTATTATAAAATCCTTTCCATATCCATCAGCAATAAAGATGTCTCCATTAGGTGTTACAGTGGTTTCGGTGGGTTTAAAATCATCTTTTGAACTATATTCTTTAATCTCTTTGGGATAATCAAATTCTAAAATTTTTCTCCCCTTTAAATCTGTTTTACATACTTTGTGAGCATCAGGATCGGTAATATAAAGAAATTCATCACCACCTTCATCAACAATACTTAAACCATGAGATCCAGAGTAACCTATACTCCAGGAATCTTCAATTTTACCAGATTGATTATAAATTAAGATATTATTTTTTGGATGTGTTGTAGTCATTAAAATTCTATTTCTTTTATCTATTACCATTTCGTGACAATGATTAACGGGAAAATTATTTGGATTTTGTTCTCCCCATTTTTTGTCAACCTTGTATTTAAAATCTCCATGACCAATAATTTCATTAGTCTTTTCTGTACTTTTTACAATAGCAAAGGAATTAATTGGAGAGCTAATTCCAACCCCAATTAAGGCAGAATTTTTTATAAAATTTCGCCTTGAATTTAATTTTTTCATGATAAAACACTTTTTACTACATGCCCGTGCACATCTGTTAATCGATATCTTCTTCCTTGATGCTTGAATGTAAGTCTCTCATGATCTATTCCTAATAAGTGCATAATTGTTGCTTGGAAATCATGAACATGAACAGGATTTTCTCCTAAATTATATCCAAATTCATCTGTAGATCCAATTGTAATTCCTTTTTTAATACCAGCTCCAGCCATAAAGATTGTAAAACATCTTGGATGATGATCTCTGCCATAATTGGGATCATTTATTGAGCCCTGAGTATAATTTGTTCTTCCAAATTCACCTCCCCAAATGACTAAAGTATCTTCAAGGAGACCTCTTTGTTTTAGATCTTTAATTAAGGCAGCAGAAGCCTGATCTGTTTCTTTACATTGTTTTTTTAAATTTTCATTAAGTTTTGCATGCTGGTCCCAGCCTTGATGATAAAGTTGAATAAACTTAACATCTTTTTCTACTAATTTTCTAGCTAAGAGACAATTAGCAGCAAAAGTTCCAGGATTTTTACTGTCTTCCCCATACATATCAAAAATGTAATCAGGTTCATTTGAAACATCCATGACTTCAGGAACAGATGTTTGCATTCTATATGCCATTTCATATTGAGACATTCTTGATAAGATTTCAGGATCACCAATATCTTTGAAATTTTCATTTTCAAGTTTTTTTAAATAATCAAGTTGTTCTTTTCTTAAATCACCTGTAACACCTGGCGGATTTTCTAAATAAAGAACAGCATCTTTTCCAGATCTAAATTGTACTCCTTGATATTTGGAAGGTAAAAAGCCATTACCCCATGATCTTGCATAAAGAGGTTGACCATACTTGTTTTTTGTTATTAAAACAACAAATTCAGGAAGGTTTTTATTGTCAGATCCTAAACCATAACTTACCCATGAACCCATAGAAGGTCTTCCTGGTAAATTTGAACCTGTTTGAATAAAAGTTACTGCAGGATCATGATTTATTTCCTCAGTATGCATTGATTTAATAAAACATAATTCATCAACTATTTTTGAGGTGTGTGGCATAAGTTCACTCATCCATGCCCCACTTTTTCCAAATTGTTTAAAATTAAAAATTGAGGATACTAAAGGAAAACTTCCTTGTCCTGCTGACATACCAGTAAGTCTTTGACCACCTCTTATACTTTCAGGAAGTTCTTGACCATGTAATTTTTTTAAGAGTGGTTTGTAATCAAATAAGTCTAGTTGAGATGGCGCCCCACTTTGGAAAAGATATATGATTCTTTTTGCTTTCGCTGGAAAATGAGGAAGCTTAGTATTTAAATTTTTAGTATTACCAAAAACTGGAGCTGGATTAATAAGGGATCCAAGAGTAAGAGCTCCAAGACCAAGAGAAGTTTTTGTGAGAAAATCTCTACGTGTAAATTTATCATTATGGTGAGGGTCGTTGCAATTCATAGTTTTATAATTATCGTTTCATATAAGCTTCATCATGATTTAGCATTGTATTTGCAACCATAGACATTGCCGCTGTTTTATATCTATTTAAAGTCCTATCTCTTGGTTTTTCTCCACTTTTAAAAATTTCATATGCAAGTTTGGGATTTTTTTTGAATTTGTCAAGTTGTTTGAAATAAAGTTCTTTAAGTAAAGTCAATTCTTTTTCTTTAGGTTTTCTAGATGTACAGAGCCTAAATCCATAAGAAATAGATTCATCAATTGAATTTGGAGCTTCTTTTTGCATTCTTTCAGCTAGAATCCTAGATGCTTCAAAAAATTGAGGATCATTTAACAATACTAGAGCTTGTAAAGGTGTATTTGTAATTTCTCTCTTTACTGTACAGACTTCTCTTGTTGGAGCATCAAATACTGACATATTTGGAGGAGGAGATGTTCTTCTTATAAATGTATACATGCTTCTTCTGTAAAGACTATCTCCTAAGGATTCTTTATAATTCATTAGTTTTAGAGAAAAGCTCGATTTTTCTATCCATAGACCTTTAGGTTGGTATGGCCTAACACTTTTACCTCCAACATTTTTAACCATCAAACCACTTGCAGCAAGAGCATTATCTCTTATCATTTCTGCAGGTAATCTATAACTATTACTCCTAGAAAGAAAAATGTTATCTGGATCGATTTCAGTATATTTTTGATTTGGTATTGAGCTTTGCATATAAGTGTGAGAATTTACCATTAATTTTAAAAGAGCCTTTATATTCCAATTATTTTCAATAAGGTAATTTGAAAGAGAGTTAAGTAATTCAGGGTGAGATGGTTGAGATCCTTGAACACCAAAATCTCCTGGTGTATTAACTATTCCTCTACCGAAAATCATCTGCCAATATCTATTGACAGCAACTCTTGAAGTTAGAGGATTTTTTTTATCAAAAAGCCATTTTGATAGACCAATTCGATTTTTTGGCAAATCTTCTGACATTATTGGAAGTTTTGAAGGAACATTTGCATTAACTTCATAGATAGGCATAGAGTAGAGACCTCTTTCATAAGCATATGTTTTTCTTTTTTTAACCATATCTTCCATCACCATCAATTCCATAACATCAGAGATTTCATTTAGGCGAATTTGTTTTAAATTTTGCATCTGATTCTTTAAACTAGTTATTTTATAATCAGAATTTATTAAATGATTTTTTTTCTGAGAATCAGTAAAATTTAATCTTTTATTTATATTATACTGATTATAAATGAGTCCAATTTCATAATCAGTCAAAGACCTATTATAAACTATGATATCGTCAATTAAACCTTTAAAGATTGTGTTATCGCCAGTAAAAGTATCACGTGAAATACCTATTTTAAGTTCTCTTTTCTCTGGTTTTTCCCAACTCCATACTACAGGCTTTATACTTTTATATAAATTGTCTAATAAAACTTCATTTTTTATTTTGGATCCATTAACATATAGATTAACTCCATTAGCTTTTCCTAATCCATCATATGAAAAAGACAAATGAGTCCAATTATTTTTTAAAATGGAATCTGAGGATTTAATATGGACCAGATTCCCTGGCAGAGCACTTACAAGCCTAAAATTTATATAGTTCTGATCATCAAGAAAAAGATCCCACCCTCTATAATAATTATTTTTATCACCTGTAGTACCCATAATTGTTTGTCCAAAACCTTTTTTTCTTTTTTCAGTATTAATCCAAATAGAAGCTGAAAAAGGATCAGTCCATTCAAAATTTGGAACAGATTGTAGAAATATAAAATCAGTACCAGTTTCCAATTTAAAAGCATTTCCATCAATACCTTTTTCTATTTTTGGGGGCACTTTACATAAAATATTAGAATCATCATCTATTATAAAATCTAATTTTTGATCAAATTTCGTTTTATAAGGTTTGTTGGACTTCCGAATCTTTTCTAAACCAGCTTTTTGAATTATAGATTTTTTGATAGATAAAAATACTTTTGATGCAGAGAGTGAATTGCTATATTTATAAAATTCAGTAAGTTCTTCTTTTGTGAGGGCTAACTTTGTCTTTTTTTGATCAATTTTTTCATTTAAAGCTGTAATCTTTTTTTCTTGAGAATCATCTGGCAATAGCATTAAAGGGCCATAATCACCATCATCACCAGTCATGCCTAATTCTCGAGTTTGATTAAAAAATCCTGATAGCTGATAATAATCTTTTTGAGAAATAGGATCGAATTTGTGATCATGACATTTTGCACACATCATTGTAAGTCCAAGAAAAGCTGTTCCTACAGTTTCTGTTCTATCAAAAACATAATTTAATCTCCATTCTTCATCAATTGCTCCACCTTCACCTGTCATAGGGGTATTTCTATTAAAAGCAGTGGCTATCTTTTCCTCTTTTGAAGCATTTTCTCTTAAATCACCACTTAATTGAACTGAAACAAATTCATCATAAGGCATATTATTTTTAAAAGCTTTAATTACCCAATCTCTCCAAGGCCACATAATTCTTAAACCGTCAGCATGTAAGCCATGAGTATCTGCATATCTGGAAAGATCAAGCCAATCCATGGTTAATCTTTCAGCATTTTCATTACTATCTAAAAGTTTATCTACAATTTTTGAATAAGCATTTGGATCATCATCAGAGAGAAAAGCATCTATTTCTTTAATTGATGGGGGTAGGCCAGTAAGATCAAAATAAACTCTTCTAATTAATTTTTCTTTAGTTGCGATTTCGGAAAAATTTAAATCTCTTTTAATTAATTTGTCATAGATAAAATTGTCAATTTCATTTTTTATTTTTTTGTTATCAAAAGCTGGAGGAATTGTTTTTTGTATAGGAAGAAAAGACCAATGTTCTTTCCAAATCGCACCTTGTTCAATCCATTTTAAAATAATTGCCTTTTCTTTATTAGTTAATGAAAGTTTAGATTCTGGAGCAGGCATTTTTACATCAGGATCAGTTGATAAAATTCTGTGCGCAACTTCACTTCCATAAGTACTTCCAGAAGAAAAAGCATAATTACCACTTTTTAATTTAGAAAATGCAATTTCTTCTATATCAAGTCTAAGACCAGCTTTTCGAGCTTTTTGATCAGGACCATGACATTGATAACATCTATCTGATAGAATAGGCTTAACATCATAGTTATAATCAATTTTATCAGGTAAATTAGCATATTCAACTTCAATTTCAGTTGGAATGTTAATTGAGCAAGATGCTATTAAGGCTATGATTAATAAAAAAAATAACAATTTATGTTTCATCGTAATTTTATTCAAAATCTGTTAAAAGTATTTTAATTTATACATATAAATTTAAGAATTTAATTTTTAATAAATCAATAAATCAATAAATCAATTGAGAGTTCTTAAAAAATAATTATTGATAAATTCTTACATAATCTATTTCCATAATTTCTTCAGAAAAATTGGAGGGAACTTCTCCTCCAAGATTTCCTCCAACAGCAATATTAAGAAGTAGGTAGTGATCATTATCATAGGGGTTGTTTGAGGTATTTTCCATACTAAAGAAAGTATTATCATCTAAAAGAATAGAAATTTTAGAACTATCCCAAACCAATGAATAGGTATGAAATTCATCATATGAATTTTCAATACTTTTTGTATCTCCTTTATTTTGATATTGTTCAGAATTATCCGCCCAATGAAAGTGGCATATAACACTATTTTTATCCCATCCATTTTGTTCCATAATATCAATTTCGCCACAAGCTGGCCAGCCAACATTTCCAAATTGGTTTCCAAAATAATTTCCAATTTCATTAATATTTGCTCCAAGTGTCCATATAGCTGGCCAAGAGCCATCTCCTTTGGGGAGTCTTGCTCTTACATCTATTCTCCCATATCTAAATGAAAATTTTGAATTAAGCCTTGCAGATGTATATGATTTTGAAGAACCATCAAATTCATATTGTTCTTTTATAGCTTTAATTTTTAGTGTGCCATCATTAACATAAGAATTTTCTAATCTATCAGTATAATGTTGTAATTCATTATTGAACCAACTTCCGTTATTTGGAGCTATAGTTTGGTGATGCCATTTTTCTATATCAGGGGATCCTTCATAATTAAATTCATCACTCCAAATTAGAGTTAGATCTTCTCCTATAATATATGGAGTTTGTATTGGAAGATCAGTTTGATTTGTTTGTTCTATTTCATTGTTTTGATCACTAGAAGAACAAGTAATAATTAGGTAAAGAATAATTATGGGAATTATTTTAAATAAGAACATATTTTTCATAAAATCAAATTTAATTTTATCGAGGTTCATATACCAAAATTTTTCCAGAGTTTTGGGAAATTATAAATAGATTTTTTCCATCATTATTTTTAATTTTTTCAATATTCCTAGCATTTCCAGGGACACAAAAACCTGACTCATTGTGTGAGAGAGGTTCAAACTTATTTTTCCCATTTCCTAAAAGAACTAGCCCACAAAGGGCATCATATGGACCAATGAATGGCTCATTTCCATAATCATTTCCAATTAATAGTACGTCATTTATATTATCATTATTAAGATCAGCTATTTCAAAATCATAGACGGGTGCGAATTGAGCCTCTATAGGCAAAGAATGAATTGAAAACTTTCCATTTCCAAGATTTTCAACATAAGCTGACTTATCGTAATTCACGATCCATTTTTTAAATCCTATGAGCTCTTCTTTTGTAAATAATTTATCTAAATCAGCCCTAGCATATTGTTTGTAATAATTAAATTTTTGCCTAAAAATAGGACTTTGTGATTTTATATTTCCCCAAAAAGTTACTGGAAATTGCTTGAATTCTCCTTTAGTATTTTTAGAGTATGAAAATAAAATAGGATCAATTGAACCATTATTATCAAAATCATTTACAAGCATAGAGAGTGGAGTTTTATCAGAAATATTAAAGTGATTATTTGACCCTAAGTTTCCAACAAAAAAATCTAAATCACCATCCTTGTCATTATCTATAATTTTTATTGACTCCCACCAACCTGAATAGTCTTCTAATCCAGAGTTGTTTAGTAATTTAAAAGCTTTACTAGTATTAATTAAGATTTGGATTGGGCTAAATTCATTTATTAAAATTAGATCATCAAATCCATCATTATTAAGGTCAGCCCATGCAGCATCCTTAGGTATTCCTATATTTTTGATTTCATTTAAATATAAATCGGTTACATCTATAAATATTCCGTTTTTATTTTCAAGTAATTGATTTTTATTTGATATAGGATATTTTGATATATGTGTATTACCTAAAATGAATAGATCCATATCTCCATCCTTGTCAAAATCATTAAATCTTAAAACTTTTCCTTGTTCAAGGGTTTCTTCATTTGAGAAGTCATTACTTAATTCAAAATCACCTTTTCCATTATTTAAATAGAATTTGTTTTGACCAATAAATTTATTTCTTTTAAAATCGCTAAAATTTGATAAAACTACAAGGTCTAAATCCTTGTCGTTATCAATATCAATAATTGCAATATCAGAAATTTGAAAATTTTTACTTGGTCCTTCAATTTTTATGATTTGTTCTTTAAATTTCCCATTTTTAAATAAAAAATAAATTTTTGGAGGCTTTAATTCATCAATTATTAAGAGATCTTCAATATTGTCATTATTTAAATCTCCTTTTATGATTTTTGGACTATTTTCTGAGATTTTTCTAGGGATTAATCTTTGAATATTAAAATCAGCTTTATCAATTTGTTTATGAGTATAATTCAAATTTTTTTCATTTGAAACTTCTTTTAACAAGGTTTTAGTTTTATTTCTAACTAGAGGGAAATGAAGAAAATTTTTATTTATAGATATTGAATTATCATAAAGAACTTCTAATTTTTTATTTAATTTAACAGTATTAATTTTTTCATAATTACCATCAGGCCATAGTACTTCAATGTATTTTATTTCAGTATTCTTTCCTAAACCAAAATGTATTGTGTTATCAACAGCTGACATATAACCTCTAGTATGGTAATTCTCATGAAATTGAAATTTATCATTACCATATCTAATTACAACTTTGGCTCCTATTCCAGTAATATTATTTTTTGGTCCAACAAGATCAATTTGCACAAAATTATTTTTATTTAATTTATCAGTTTTGTTATCAAAAATAAAGGCCTCATCATTGATATTATTAACAATATAATCAAGATCTCCATCGTTGTCTAAATCTGAATATACTGCCCCATTTGAGAAGGAAGGAGTGTCAATACCCCAAGAACTGCTAGTGTCAGAGAAGGTTAAGTCACCATTGTTAATGAATGAATAATTTGATTGTTTTATAACAGGAATTGAATCAAGCAAAATTTTATTACTTACGAATCTATGGACTTGAAGTCTAAAATCAGAAAAATCGTTATCTGTAATATCTCTTGGAAAACCATTAGTTATAAATAAATCTCTAAGACCATCATTATTGGCATCAAAAAATAGTGGGGACCAACTCCAATCAGTTTGATAAATATTTGCAAGCAAACCTATTTCACTAAATGGATCTTCTGCACCATTTCCTAAATGTAACATGTTTCGAGTATGTTGAGTTTCATATCCAAATCTTTTATTAAGAATAACATGTTCGTAAGAACTGAATGATATAGTTGTTTTTTTTCTGTAATTAGATTCTCCAAGCATATCAAGTGAAATAATATCTTGATACCCATCATTGTTAAAATCAGAAATGTCAACACCCATTGAAAACAGACTTTGATGTTTAATAAATTTTGAAATTTGATTTGAAAAAGTTCCATCTCCATTGTTTATATACAATAAGTCATTGGTTGTATAATCATTTGTGACAAAAATATCTGGCCATCCATCAAAATTTATATCAGCTACAGCAACACCTAAGCCAAAACCTTCTATGGTAATTCCAGCTTCAAGAGTAACATCTTTAAAAGTTCCATCACCATTATTTTTATATAATTTATCATTACTTACTGCTGAACCATCAACTATTTTTTCTCTATAATTTGTTGGTATTGATTTATTTTGCTCATTGTTTAAGACATATAAATCCATAAACCCATCCTTGTTGTAATCAAAAAAAATAGCTCCCATACTATTTCCTGAATCATCAATTCCGTATTCCTTGGCCATTTCTTGGAAGATAATTTCCCCAGTATTCTTATCAATTCCCTTATTAATAAACATCATGTTATTTCTGTTTTCTTTTTTCATTGCCGTGCAGACATAAATATCTATTAATCCATCGTTATTTATATCACTGTATGTTAATCCCGTAGACCATTTATCTTTAGCCTCGATTTTAGAAATTGAACTGATATCTTTAAAATTAAAATTCCCCTTATTTAAATAAAGTTTATTGGGTTTTTGATTTCCTGAAAAGAATAAATCTTTTAATCCATCATTATTAAAATCAACTGCTATAACTCCTCCTCCATTAAATACATATTCTTCATTTAAAATATTTAAAGTGTCATTTTCAATTATAGTGTTGTTAAAAAAAATATTTGTTTGTTTACTTGAAAGTTTATTGAAAAGTTTATTGTCTTTTGAACAATTAATTAGATTAATTGAAATAAATAATAAAAAAACAAATTTTAATATTTTAAAAAGTTTTAAGGTCATTATTTTTTATTCAAATTAAAAAAGTAAAGTAAAAATATGGTTTTATTACCATAATGAAAATCTTTAAATAGTCGTTTTTTTTATGTTCCATATATATTATTAAATTTTATTTAGATAAATGAGAATTAAACTAAATTTACCATTATGATTATATATAAATATATGAGAGTTAATAATTTATTTATTCTAACTATTTCATTAATCTTTTTGTATAACTGTGAATTAGAAAAAAAATCTTGTCAAAACATATTAGAATGTCTGGATGGAACAGTATGGGTTCCTAAAGGGAGGAACTCTTATTGGAGAATTTTTAATAAACCAAATGGAGTTTATATGGATGTACATTTTATCAAAGAAGGTTGTCTGATATATCAAACGCCACAGAGTGCAGGAGCTAGTTTAGTTAGTTTAAATAAAAATTCTTTTATAGAAAAGTATGATGATAGAGAATGGATTTATACAATAGTTAATGATACTGTTATTGAAAAGGGAAGAGTTACCGGTGGAAACACAAATTATTTTTTTAAATGGGATAATAGTGAGTTAGAAAAATTATTAGCTGAAAATGATTATTGTAATTAGTTTAAGGCTTTTCTACTTTAGAAAAGCCAAATAGAATATCTTGCTTTTCCAAGACTTCCTGGATATGCTAAAAATTGGTTGGACTAAACCAATTTTTAGAGATTGGAAAAAATACAAGCATCGTTTAGCAAAACATTCAATGCTATGGAGTAATGGTGGAGTTAATTATTACCCATCTCCATTAGTAAATTGGGAGGTTCTAAAATAAAGTAATTATAAACATCAGTTTTGGTAATGATAAGTTCGGAATCATTATTATCATAAATGCTTTTAAATTCCAGTATCTTACCCATTGGTATTTCTTTTGCTCCAATTTTTTTTTTAACACCAAAAAAAAAGGGTAAAATGAAAACTTTACCCCTTTTTTGTATCAATAAATTTATTTAGTGACCAGAATTTTGTGTTAAAGCTCCTTCAGATTGGTCAATAGCATAAGATGGTATTGGAAGTGCATTATGTTTAGCACTTACAAGTTGTGCTTTAGAAAAAGTTGGAATAGATCTTGTTTCATTTGTTATGTAAGTATTTAATGTTTCAACCATAACCCCCCATCTTCTAAGGTCAAATAGTCTACTTCCTTCCATTGAAAGCTCAAGCCTTCTTTCAAAGCGAACAGCTTTTCTAGCAGTATCTTGTGACCATCCAGCATTATATGTACCAATCACGTAGTTTGCAGCATCTCCACCACCTGGAGCTTGAATTCTTGACATATTTTTTGCTCTTTCTCTAACTTGATTAACATACCCGCGAGCTTTTTCAAGATCATTAGTCTCAACTGCAGCTTCAGCAGCCATTAATAAGACATCAGCATATCTTATTATGTGGTGATTAATACCTGTTCGTATTTCTCCCCATCCACCAGTACCTCTGTTGGCCGCTTCATCATCCTTATAGTAAACATTTTTCTTGGAGACATAAGGCCCAGAGATATCACCAAAAGTAGCACGAACCCAATCTTTACCTGGGTTTACAGCATAACCTTGGTAATCAATACCTCTTCTACCAATTGTATAATCAACACGAGGATCAAGATTTGCAGTTGTAGGTGTAAACGGCTCATCAGAATAGATACCATAGTCACTAGTTAGATCTGCTTGATTATATGTATCTAAAAGTGGTAATCCATCTGAATCTGTTTCAAAAGTATTGAAAAGATCTTGTGTAGGTTGATAAAAACCACAACATCCAATAGGAGCAGGAAAGTTAAGAACCCCACCTATATCTCCTTGTTTAGATTGTCCAGTATCTGTAGCATATTGAATAGCAAAAATTGCTTCAGTTCCATTTTCACCTGTAGATTTCCAATTTTCAACCATTTCTGGGAGAAGTGCATAATCACCGCTATTAATTACGCTTTCCAGATTGCCAAGTGCTTCACCCCATTTTCCTTGATAAAGTTGAGCTCTACCAAGATAAGCTTTTGCAGCAGTCGCTAGAGGTCTTCCAGGCTCACTATAGCTTCCCCCTCTAGATGAAGGAAGATTTGAAGCAGCAAAAGAAAAGTCTTCTTCAATCTTATCCCAAATAGTTCCCGGATTAGGTTGGTTAAACTCAGTATCGGCAAAGTTTTGATCAGAAATGTATGGGACATTTACCCACATTCTTTGTAACTCAAAGTTATAATGACCTCTTAAGAACCTAGCTTGGGCCATTTGAATATCGAAAATTGATGGATCATCAGAGGCGTTTATAAGAGCAATAACTCCATTTGCTCGATTAACTCCTGCAAATACAGCGCTCCATCTTCCACCAAAATATGGGTTTGAAGTTTCCCAGTTATAGATTTCTGCTGCGTATAAATCAGCTTGGTCACCATCAGTACTCCCTTTATGGGCATCGTCTGAGAGAACGTCTAGCCACCAGTTGTTTCCCTGTTTAGCCCAAGGAGCTCCAGGACCACCATTTCGCATTCCGTCTAATACAGAGTATGCTCCTGTTAGTAACAAATCAACTCCAACTGCATTGTTTAATGATTCATCACTAAGAGCACCTACGGGTGAAATTTCAGTAAAGTCATCTGCACAAGAGACTAAAATGAAAATTGAGATTAATAATATATATAATTTATTTTTCATATCTGTTTATTTTAAAATTTAACGTTAAGACCAATAGAATGGGACTTTGCAGTTGGAGTCTGGGCAAAAATAACTCCAAGATCTAGTGTCCCTCCAATTGCAACCTCTGGATCCATTCCAGTATAATCTGTCATTGTAAATATGTTAATACCACTGTAGAATAATCTTAAGCTAGAAGCACCTATTAAATCATTAATTGCTTCTGGAAAAGTATACCCTATTTGAAGAGATCGAAGTCTAAGATAAGACCCATCCAAAACAAAGTACGAATTTGATGAAGTTGCCTCATTATTTCTAATTGCTTCACTAAGTGCAGGCATTTTTGCACCAGTATTTGAAGGAGTCCATGAGTCTACAACTGCAGTAGATCTATTTCCATTAAAGAATAAAGGGAATTCATTATATAATTTAACGTATTGATATAAATCAACACCTTCAACACCATAAAAGAATGCAGATAGATCAAGATTTTTATAACCCAAATTTAAATTAATACCATAAGTCAAATCTGGATGAGGACTTCCTATCCATGTTCTATCATTGTCATTTATTGTTCCATCTCCATTAACATCTTTATATTTAAATCTACCTGGAGCAGCTCCATCTTGAGATGCATGGGAAGCTACTTCAGCATCATTTTGGAAGATTCCTTCAACAACCCTTCCATAAAAAGAGGAAATTGGGTGTCCTGGAGCAGTTCTTGTTATTGCTCCCACTCTCCAAGTCGCTCCAACATAATAATCTGAAATAAGTGAAGTTACCTCGTTATCAGCCTTGGTAATATTTGCATTAAGACTATAAGATAATCCCGTATTTGTTTCATTAGCATATCCAAGAGACAGATCAAAACCTTTTGTTTCCATAGAACCAATATTAACATAAGGAGCAGCAGCATCAATTGCAGTACTACTTATAAGGTTATTGTCCTGAGAAATTAAGTCTTGAGTCTCGTTTGAAAACATATCTAATGTCACAGACAATTTATTGTCTAAAAGTGCAAGATCAATTGCAAAGTTTTGAGAGATTGTTTTTTCCCATGTAAGGTTTGGATTACCTTTAGAATTTAAAACAGCTCCTGTTGTAGCTGCTCCAGATCCGCTAAATGGATAGAATGCAGCATCTTCACTTAAAAATGAAATATTTGTGTCAGGATTTGAGACTGTTAAAGATTGGTTTCCAAGAATACCATAAGATGCTCTAAGTTTCATCGTAGATACAATTCCACTTGGAAAGAAAGCTTCATCACTTATTAGCCATCCAGCACTAGCTGATGGAAAAACAGAATCAGCATTTGCTTTGGCAAATCTAGAAGTTTCATCTTGTCTAACTGTTGCAGTAAAAAAATATTTTTCTTTTAATGAATAGTTAGCAGTAGCAAAAAGAGAAAACAAAGAGTATGAACTTTCATAACCTGAAGAAACTACTGGTGTTCCTGAACCATTGCTAAGTAAATAAAAGTCTGGTGTTTCAAATAAATATCCTGTTCTTAATATTGAATTTCCTTTTATATGTGATTTTACAGCTTCAGTACCGATTAAAGCATCAATAGCATGTTCTCCAAAAGAATTTGAATAAGCTAAAGTATTAGAAATAACCCATTCGTCTTGTAAAAATGAACCTTCTGTAAGAGTTTGTGTTGTAATTGCTTCACCATGTTCAGGATTTAACGAGAGAAAGTCTCTATTGTTCAATTGACGCATTTGAATACCCGCTGAAGTCTTAAATGTTAAGTAATCAGTTATATCATACTTTAAGAAAATATCTCCAATAACTCTTAAGTTTTTATTGTAATCATTTACTGCCCTATGAGCATCAGCTACTGGCTGATTAGCAATACCAAGTCCATATGCGTTGTTGTATGAACCAGCAAAATTTCCTTTATCATCTCGAACTGGAACTATTGGCGCCAATCCTGCAGCTGATCGGGAATCACCAGATCCATATTGCTCTTTATCAAAAGTTACATTTAGGTGTTCACCCATTGTGACTTTATCTCCTATTTTGATTTCAGAATTTAGTCTAGTTGTAAGTCTTTCATAACCACTAAAGATTTTAACTCCCTCTTGGTCTAAATAATTTACAGAAAGAGAGTATCTACCAGTTTCTGAACCACCTCTTGCAATCAATGAAGCATTCAAGGTATTAGATTTTTTAAATAATTCATCCATAAATCTTGTACCTCCTGGTTTAACAACAGCAGTTGCTCCTTCAAATTGAGGATACGGAGGCATATCTATATTTAAAACTGTTGGAATAGTGGGAGAAGAGCCTGAACCAAGTTGAGGATGACTAGGAGCAAGACCATCATTTATTTTACTTTGCCAAATCATATCAGCCCATTGCTTAGGATTCAAAAGATCGATTTTGTTGGTTAAATCATTTGATCCATAAATAGCTTCAACCTCAATAGTATTTTCACTATTATAGCTTCCACCTTTTGTTGTGACAACAATTACTCCATTTGAAGCTCTTGCTCCATATATAGCAGCAGCACCATCTTTAAGAACACTGATTTTATCAATATCCTTTGGATTAATATCTCTTAAAACATTTGGATCTTCAGTTTGAACACCGTCAATAACATATAAGGGATTATTACTATTAGTAGTTGCATAACCACGGATGGTTACAACAGGAGCAGCCCCAGGCGCTCCACTACTAACGACATTAACACCTGCAACTCTTCCTTGAAGAGCTTCTGCAACATTTGTTACTTGAGTTTTTATAGCATCTGCAACGTCAACACTTCCAATTGCACCAGAAAGAGTTCTTCTTGATTGAGATGAATAACCAGAAACAACAATTTCATCAAGAATCTCAACTGATTCAATCATAATTACAGTAATTGTGTCTTGATTGTTTATAGCTATTCTTTGTGTGACAAAACCAAGGCTTGAAAATTCAAGTTCTTGATCTCCAGATGCAGTAATGGAAAAATTTCCATCAAAATCTGTAGTAGTACCTTGAGTAGTTCCAGCGACAATTATAGTAATACCTGGAATGGCATCACCTCCTTCATCACTAACAGTTCCACTTACATCAATTTGAGCATAAGTAAAAAAGCTAGCCAGAAAAAAAATCAAAATACTTGAAAATTTTTTTATCATAATAAATTTAGTTTGATTAATTAGTTTAATTTTTATTTATCAAATGTTTCTTTTAGAATAAATATTTAATAAATTTTGTTTAAAAATAACATTTCTTTAACATATAAAAAATTTTTGTGATATTTTTTTAAATTTAATAACCATACTTAATTTATTAATTAAATAAAACTTTAATAAATTTTTCTTTCTAGCAAAGAAAATGTAGCTTATATTGATCTTAAAAAATGAAGTTATTATATCGTATAACAATTTTTATTTTTTCATTAGTTTTCTTTAATGATTTATACTCTCAAAACAGAATCATTAATGTCAATAGTGAAAGACTTAACAAAAATTTGATAAAACTCTCAGAATTTGGTATTAATTCAAATAAGGGAAATGACCGTTTAGCTTATAGTGATTATGATATTTCTGCTAGAAAATATTTAATAAATTATCTTAAAGAAATAGGAACTGAAGTTAAAATTGACTATGCTGTAAAATAGATAAATTAAAACCTATTTCTTTTGGTTCTCATATAGATGCAGTTCCTAATGGAGGTCATTATGATGGAGATGTTGGAGTAATTAGTTCAATTGAAATTTTAGAGGTTTTATATGAAAATAAAATTTATACTGATCATCCTTTAGAATTAATAATTTTTTCAAATGAAGAAGGTGCCCTTTTTGGAAGTCGTGCTATTGCTGGAAAAATTGATGATAATACTCTTGATGTAATGACTTCTTCTGGTTTTACAATTCAAGAAGGAATAAAAAGAATTGGTGGGAATCCAGAAAAAGTATTTGAATTAGCTAGAAAAAAAAATGATGTTCATGCTTTTTTAGAATTGCATATTGAACAAGGTAATATATTGAATTCTAATAATATAGATATTGGTGTTGTAGAGGGAATTGTTGGTATAAAATGGTGGGATGTTGTAGTATCTGGTTTCGCTAATCATGCAGGAACAACTCCAATGGATATTAGGCAAGATGCTATGATTGCAGCTGCTAAATTTGTTCTTTTAGTTAATAAAGTTGTGAATTCACTTGAGGGAGCTCAGGTTGGAACTGTAGGTAGAATTTCTGCTTATCCAGGAGCTCCAAACGTTATCCCAGGGAAAGTGATTTTAAGTTTAGAATTAAGAGATTTAAGTAAAGAAAAAATTAAGTATTTATACAATAAGATTAAAGAGCGTTCTGAATTTGTTGCCAAAGAAACTAAAACAAAGTTTGAATTTAAACCGATTGATGCAACTGCAGAGCCTGCATTAACAGATAAAAGAATTCAAAAGGTTATAGGAGAGGTTTCTTATAAACTTGGATATTCTGTTAAAACTATGCCCAGTGGTGCTGGTCATGATGCCCAGGATATGACTTTTATAACTCCAACGGGAATGATTTTTATCCCTAGTGTTGATGGAATTAGCCATTCCCCGAATGAATATTCTACTCCAGAATCAATTACAAAAGGAGCAAATGTTTTGTTAAATAGTATTTTAAAAATTGATAAAATTAAATTTGATTAATTAAAGAGAATCAATTGTTTCATCCATCCATTCGACTCTTTTTTCGATCCAATTTGTTAAATATTCTACTTCCTCAATGTAATTGTTACCAATGAAATTATTAGGCCATATATAAGTGCCAATAATTACCCATTTGTCAAAGTTTCTTTGAGGGGCATTATTTTCAATGAGATAATTTGTAATTTTGTTAATTCTTTCTTTTAAATTTTGAATAGATAATTCACTTTCTCTTAGTTCTGACCACCTGTTTTTAAGTTTTAGAATAAAAGAAGGGTCTTCAAAAAGCCTTCCCCACCAAAATGGAACTTTCCAGTTATCTCCACCACATAATTCATTGAAATTAAAAGCCCATCCAGAGGTAAGTTCACCTTCACAATAATTTGCATTTCCAAAACCTAAATTAAAATCCCAAATGGGACCCATTTTTAATTTTTGGTTTTTATCCTTATTCATATAGGTGCTAATTCTGTAGGCATCAACATTTTTTGAAATTTCATTCAATATTAAAAAATCTATAAAACTATCTATATTTATATACTTTTTATAACCGATCTCAGGATCTTTGAAATCTTCAGATATTAATGCTTTTTCAAAGTCATTAATATATTTTTGAATATAGTTTTTTTGATCGTTTGTAATTTGATTTGACTTTGGATATGTATAAAGAAATTTAATTTCAGAAGCACCATCAGAAGTTCCCCTAAAATCAAATTCAGAATTAAATGAATTGGAAGAGTTATAACCTCCTTCACTTGGAGGTTTGTCTATCTTTATAATATAACCACCTGAAATATCTTCATCAATATTTTTGCTAATATTAACTCTGTTTTTATCTCTTTTAATTTTTTCCATTAGGATATAAGTTCCTAGAAATTCATTATTTATTATTAATTCATAAAAATCAGTTCTACTTCCATACATTTCAATTGCATTTGATAATTCAAATATTAAAACATTTCTAATTAAACTTTTATCACTGTAAGGTCCATATAAAATCCAATCTTCTTCTTCAGGAAACCCTCCTAAGGAAACATCAAGGTCCTCATTGTTATTATCCCATGTTTCAATTCCATAAGATTTTTTGTCAAAAAATTGAGAGCTTGATCCTCTATATTCAATTCCGATTGTATATGAATTATCTAATTTACCATTAATATATAAATCCATTGATGCTGGTATTTTAGGTTCATCAACTATTGGTTTATTAAATGTTTGAATAACAAAATAAGGTAGAGTTTTTGAGGAACCATCAAATGGAGTTACATCTGATTCTCTTTCACAATTGAAAAAAAATATAATAAAAGTTAACAAAAAGAAAATTTTAATTTTCATTAGTTAAAGATTTATACCTAAAAAGAAAAGTCAAAATTAATTACTTCTAATTGTGAAAAATATTATTTAGTTTTTTTCATTATTTATTAGATAATGATTTAAAGGTTGTTTTACTACAATATTAGGTATAATAACCTTAATGATGGAAAAAATAAATGGGACAATCGTAAAGAAACTATATTTAATTTTTTAGAAAATTATATGATAATGAAATGAGAATAGATTATATTTTTTCAAAAGGATTGGAAGTTAAAAGCTATGAACACATAGAGATTAAAACTTCTTTTGGAGGATGGGCTTCTGATCATCATCCTGTGAAAGTTTTGTTTAAATTTTAGTTATCTTTAATATAATTCAAATTAATTATAAAAATTACAACTATGAAAAATTTATTATTTCTTATTTTCTTTACATTATTTTTGACTTATTCAATTCAAGGTCAGGAATTTAAAGGATTAGATAAGAGTCCTATGGATATAATTGAATTCCCTGCTGAAGGAATAAATAAAAGTCTAAGAGTTTTATATAGCCGACCCCAATTAAGAGGTAGGGACATTAGTAAACTAGTTCCGAATGGTAAATTATGGAGGACTGGAGCCAATGAATCTACAGAGATTACTTTTTATAAGCCTATGAATTTTGGGGGAAAGTTAATAACTTCTGGTTCATATTCACTTTATACTATACCTGGTGCTAAAGAATGGACTGTTATAATTAATAGTTCAACTCACACATGGGGATCATACAGTTATAATGAGTCAAATGATCTTATGAGGATTACAGTTCCTGTAATTAAATCCAAAAAACTTCTTGAAGCTCTTTCAATGACCTTTGAAAACATTGATAATGGAGCTAAGTTGCATATTGGTTGGCATGATTTACGAGTAGCTATTCCTTTTACAAATTAACTTTAATATGATTTTGAAAGTTAGAAATTTATTTTTTGTTTTAACCTTTATATTTTTTACCTCAAATATTTTTTATGCTCAGTCATATCAACCAACTATAGAAAATTTAGTTGCAAGAGAATGGTTTGAAAATGCCAAGTTTGGCATGTTTATACATTGGGGAGTGTATAGTGTTTTAGGAGATGGAGAGTGGGTGATGAACAATCAAAATATTTCAATTAGTGAATATGAAAAATTACCTGCCTTTTTTAATCCAATAGATTTTGATGCAAAAGAATGGGTTTCTTTGGCTAAGTCGGCAGGAATGAAATATATAACTATAACGAGTAGACATCATGATGGATTTTCAATGTTTGGCTCTAAAGCTACAGATTATGATATTGTCGATAGAACTCCATATAAAAAAGATGTTTTAAAATTATTAGCTGAAGAGTGTCATAAACAGGGAATTAAACTTTTTTTCTATTATTCACTGCTTGATTGGCATAGAGATGATTATTTTCCAAGAGGTAGAACAGGGAAAGGTATAAAGGGTAGAAATGAAGGCGAGTGGAATGATTATATAGCCTTTATGAAATTTCAACTTCGTGAATTATTAACAAATTATGGTCCGATTGGAGGTATATGGTTTGATGGTCATTGGGATCAAAAAGTTTGGGATGGTAAAAGTTTTTCTGGAAAGCCTCTAGTTGATTGGCATTATGATGAAATATATGGGATGATCCATGAATTACAACCTCAGGCATTAATTGGAAATAATCATCATTTAGGAGTTATTGATGGAGAAGATTTTCAAATGTTTGAAAAGGATTTACCTGGAAAAAATAGTACTGGATGGGGAACGCCTGAAGATCAAATTGGAAGATTACCATTTGAGGTTTGTGAAACAATAAATGGCTCATGGGGTTTTAATCTTCAAGACAGAAAACATAAATCTAAAAAGCAATTAATTCAATATCTTGTAAATGCTGCAGGATATGGAAGTAATTTTTTACTAAATGTTGGTCCTATGCCTAATGGTATGATTCAATTAGAACATCAAAAATCTCTTAAAGAAATTGGATCTTGGCTGAAGAAGTACGGGGAGACAATTTATGAAACAAAAAAAGGCCCTATTCCACCCAATGACAGGTATGTTTCAACTCAAAAAAACAATAAGGTTTACATTCATCTTTTTGATAATAAAACTAGATTTTTACACATTGAGAATTTTCCACTTAAAATAAAAAATATTTTAAGTTTCAATAATAAAATAAATTTAAAATTCAAGAAAAATAAATTTGGTTTAATAATAGATCTCTCAAATATTGATTTAAATGAAATAGACAACATTATTGAGATTAATTTAATTGAAAACAAAAATTTAGAAAGTAAACTTGCCGTCTCAGGATATAGTTCTCAATCCGAAAAATCCATAACGGGATCTATTGGAAGACTAAATGTTTCAAATATGTTAAAGACTAATGTAACAAACTTAGTTCGATCTCTGCAGGGAAGAGTTGCAGGCCTAAGCATTATAAACTCAGGAAATCCTAATGATGCTCCTGTTGTAACCATCCGTGGTTATGCAACTACTAATAGTAATAATCCCTTATATGTTATTGACGGTGTTCAAACTGAAGATCCAAATGTTTTAAGAGCAATTAATCCTAAGAACATTGATGAAATTATTGTACTTAAAGGTGCTTCTGCTGCTATATATGGAGCAAGAGCATCTAACGGAGTAATCATTGTAAAGACAAAATAAACTTTAAAAAATGAAGTTGAATTTTATTGTGGTTTTTAAATTATTAGCCATGATAGTTTTTTTATTTGTAATTCTGTCTTGTAAGAAAGAATCTAATAAAGCTTTAAAACCTAATATAATATATATTCTTGCAGATGATCTAGGTTATGGAGAAATCGGTTCTTATGGTCAAACAAAAATTAAAACACCAAATTTGGATAAGTTGGCTAGTCAAGGCATGAGATTTATTCAACATTATACGGGAGCTCCAGTTTGTGCTCCTTCGAGATATATGTTTTTAACTGGAATGCATTCTGGGCATGCATATATTAGAGGAAACTATGAGTTAGGAGGATTTCAAGATGATAAAGAGGGTGGGCAAATGCCAATTCCTAAAAATACAATGACTGTGGCTAAGGTTCTTAAAAAAGCTGGTTATCAAAGCGCCATGATTGGAAAGTGGGGTTTAGGAATGAATAATACAACAGGTTCTCCATTACTTCAAGGTTTTGATTATTATTATGGTTATTTAGATCAAAAACAGGCTCACAATTATTATCCTACTCATCTTTGGGAAAATGATATTTGGGATTCATTACCTAATAGTTATGTAATGGTCCATAAAAAAACAAATCTAGTTGGAATTTCTGAAAAATTTGATCAATTTAAGGGTAAAAGTTTTGCCCCTGATAAGATGCTTGAAAAGGCTTTAGAATTTATTGATTCAACATCAACAGAAAAACCTTTTTTTCTTTATTATCCTTCACCAATTCCTCATGTTTCATTACAAATTCCAGATTCATTATTAGGGCAATATTTAAATAAATTTCAAGAAACTCCATATTATGGTGATAAGGGATATGCATCTCATGAAAGACCTAAATCTGCATATGCTGCAATGATAAGCCATTTAGATTATCAAGTTGGTGAGATATGGGAAGCAATAAAATCAAAGGGTATTGAAAAAAATACAATTATTTTATTTTCAAGTGATAATGGTCCTACATTTAATGGGGGTGTTGATACGAATTATTTTAAAAGCACGGGAGGTCTTAGGGGTTTGAAGATGGATTTGTATGAAGGAGGAATTCGTATACCTTTCATCGCCTATTGGAAAGATAAAATAAGTCTAGGAACTATATCTAATTTAATATCAGGACATTGGGATATGTTTAATACTTTTTCAGAGTTGGCTGGAGAAAATAATCGTACTGAAGATGGAATTTCTTTAGTTCCTGAGTTATTAGGAAATGGACAGACTAAAAAACACAGTTTTATCTATTTTGAATTTCCAGAGAAAAGAGGTCAAATAGCTCTTAGAATAGGTGATTGGAAGGGGATTAAAATTGATATAAAAACCAATCCTAATGCATCTTGGGAATTATACAATTTAAAAGAAGATCCAAAGGAACGAAATAATTTGGCAGAAGCCTATCCTGGAATAATATCTTCTATTGATTCACTTCAAAAGAAAGCTCATAGACATCCTCATATAAGAGAATGGGAATTTATAGATCCCAAGTTTAAAAAATAAGACGATGATTCATGAATATAAAGCATTACTCTCAGTGTTTTTTGGAGTTCTCATTATTATTTCTTGTAAAGTGCCCAAAGAAGAGGTGCCTCCCAATGTAATTTTATTTTTTGTTGATGACTTAGGATGGCAAGACACCTCTGTTCCTTTTTGGAATAAGGAAACTTATTTGAATAAAAGGTATTATACACCAAATATGGAAAAGTTGAGCAAGTTAGGCGTTAAATTTACTAATGCCTACAGTACACCAGTGTGTTCCCCTACTCGTGTAAGTTTAATGACAGGAATGAATGCAGCTCGCCACAGAGTAACCAACTGGACCTTGCAACCCGATCAAAAACAACCGATGGAAAACAACCACCCCACTCTAGATTTTCCAGATTGGAATTTCAACGGAATGGCTGTTTCAAAACCCATAAGTAATGCAATATATGCAACTCCCTTGCCAAAATTGTTACAACAAAAGGGCTATTATACCATCCATGCTGGAAAAGGGCACTTTGGAGCAATTGGTTATCCTTCTGCTAATCCAATTAATTTGGGTTTTGATGTTAATATTGCAGGTCATGCCGCTGGTGCGCCAGGAAGTTATTTAGGAGAAGAAAACTTTGGAAATGGAAATGAACAAAGAAGCGTTTGGGCTGTTCCTGGGCTTGAAAAATATCATGGAAAAAATATTTTCCTTACAGAAGCATTGACACAAGAGGCGTTATTAGCCCTTAAGAAACCAATTTTTGAGAAGAAACCTTTTTTCCTTTATCTTTCTCTCTACGGGGTTCATACTCCCTTAATGGCAGACCAACGTTTTTTTCAAAAATATATTGAAAAAGGAATACCAATGGAAGAAGCAAAATATGCTTCAATGATTGAAAGTATGGACTCAGCTTTAGGGGAAGTCTTAAATTTTATTGAGAAAGAAAAAATTGAAAAAAACACAGTGGTTCTTTTCATGTCTGATAATGGGGGTTTAAGTGCTGTAGCTAGAGCTGGAAAAAAGCATACTCACAATGCACCATTAAAAAGTGGAAAAGGGTCTATTTATGAAGGTGGGATAAGAGTTCCTATGCTTGCTTACTGGCCTGGAGTGAGCACCCCTAAAACAAAAGTTGAAGATCCTGTAATTATTGAAGATTTTTTTAATTCAATACTTGAAATAACTGGAGGAGAAAAAGTAACCACAATTCAAGAAATTGATGGACATAGTTTTGTTCCATTACTTAAAGGATTACCAAAAAAGAATAGACCACTTTTTTGGCATTATCCAAACGAGTGGGGCCTCGACGGACCTGGAATTGGGAGTTTTAGTGCCGTGCGTGATGGCAATTGGAAACTTATTTTTTTCCATCACGATCAACACTTTGAACTTTACAATTTAATTATGGACATTGGTGAAGCAAATAATCTTTCTCTAATTGAGAAAGAAAGAACAAAAATTTTATCTAGAATTCTCAGTACTCATTTGCGACTTGTTGGTGCACAAATGCCCAGAGATAAAAAAACTAAAGAACAAGTTCTATGGCCAGATGAAGCTTTGTCTAATAGAGTAAAAGATTGATGAAAAATTATTTTTTTCTATATCCTTTGCTGATTTCATTAACTCTTGGATTAGCGCCGTATTCTTCTGAGCCCCATATTATTGGTAAGCTTAGATGGTTAAAAAGGGGTGCTGTCGAAATGGAATCTATGGATTATTTTGATGCCTTACTTCATGGTTTTCCCTGGATATGGTTGGCTTTTTCTTTATTTCAATGAGTTAATAATGTAAAAAAAATGTAATTTAGATTAAATAAAAAATTATGGCAACTTATGAATGTAAGTCTTGCGGAATGGCAGTTAATGCTAGTTGCGCAAAATGTAATCTACCCCTTGAAGGTGATATGTTAAATATTGATGATGGGTCACAAGTTCAAATTTCAGTATGTCCAGACTGTAAGGGTAAAATTAAATCACCTCAGTGTTGTGGTGAAGACATGACCTGTCTAAATTAGTTTTGTAATTTTTTAGTGGTGAATTTAAATTTAACCCATTAAAGATTGTACTTTCATTGCTAGGCCCATATCTCCAGAAATTTTGATTTGACCTCCCATGACGGCCGTCATTGGATTGATTTCTCCTTCACGAAGTTTTTGTAATACTTCAGTCGAAAGGGTGATTGTACAATCTACATCTCCATCTCCAGCACTTACTATATTAGCATCTCCAGAACCGTCAATAATTATTGGCATACCATCTACTTCAAATTTAAGTTTTCCTCCAATTGGTGAAGAATTTGAAGCACGTTTTTTAAATTGAGCAACAATATTTTCTATACTCATTTTAATTGTTTTCTTAAATTTAACTAAAACATTATACTTATTATAATTTTTTTATAACATATGTTACTATTCCCCAAATTATAAGTTCATTTTCTTCATTTATTTTAATTGGTGAATAGTTTTTATTTTCAGGCATCAGGTAAATTTTTTTTAATTCAATTTTAATTCTTTTGACAGTGAATTCTCCATCTACAAAACATACAGCTATTTTATTATTTGAAGGTTCAATACTTCGGTCAATTACTAATAAATCACCATCACTTAGACCAGCTCCTTGCATAGAATCTCCTGACACTTTTGCATAAAAAGTAGCTTCTGTATTTTTAACCAATTCTTTATCCAAGCTAATTCGAATTTCTTTGAAGTCATCTGCGGGAGATGGAAATCCTGCAGATATTCCTTGTTCCACAAGCCATTGACCTAGAGTTCTCCCCTTTTTTGGTATTAAAAAATTGAGTTTTTCTTTTTTCACTTAACTTTTATAATTTCATTTAGTTTGGTTGTATAGTTGGAACTTAAGTTTTCTTGTTTCATCTTCCATCTTCTTTTTAAATCTTGGTTTGCTAGTTTAATTTTGTTTTGACCTTCTTTTTTTTGAATAAAATCAACTGCTTTCATTAACTTTTTATGTTTTATATTTTCATTTTCAAATAGATTTATTTGATAGTTTTGATTTGAAGTGATCCCCATGACAATTACTCCTGCTTTTTTATATTTAATTTTAGCTTTAAATATTTTTTTAAGACCCTTAATAGCATATTTACTTACTACAATATTCGAATTTGTTGAAAAGGGAATGGTCATAACTATACCATTTCTATATTGAGGTTTGTTTTTTAGAAATTTATTACTTTTTATAAATATATAAACAGAATTGCAGTTGCTATTTTGAGACCTTAATTTTTCGGCACAACAAACAGAAAACGTAGAGATTCTTTCTTTAATATCTTCAAAGTCAGTTATTGTATTTTTAAAACTTCTAGTTGTTGCAATAGCCTTTTTTGGAGATCTAACTTCTTCTAAATCCAAAATGGATTTACCTTCTAATTCTTTTTTTAATCTTACTCCTAATACACTCATTTTTTTTCTTACCCAATTGTCATTAAGAGATATAAAATCATAAGCATTTCTTATTTTAATATTTCTAAGTTTTTTTGCATGTCTAAATCCTATTCCCCAAACATTTTCTATTTCAAGCCATTTTAGTGTTTTAATTCTTTTTTCATTCGAATCTATCATATAAATTCCATTAGTTTTTTTTGGAAATTTTTTAGAAATTCTATTAGCGGCTTTTGCTAAGGCTTTTGTAGGGGCTATGCCAATACTGACAGGTATACCTGTCCACTTTAATATTCTTTCTTTTATTTTTTTACAATATTCTTCTAAATTATAATTTTCAAACCCTTCAAGTTTTAAAAAAGCTTCATCAATGCTATATATTTCAATATTTGGCGTAAAGCTTGAAAGTATACTCATTACTCTACTACTAATATCTCCATAGAGGGGAAAGTTAGAGGAAAATATATGAATATTATTTTTTTTAAAAACAGATTGATATTTAAAAGCAGGAGCTCCCATTGGAATTTCTAGAGCTTTAGCTTCATTACTTCTTGATATTACACAACCATCATTATTTGATAGAATTACTAAGGGCTTTTTATCTAATTTTGGATTAAAAACTCTTTCACAAGAGGCATAAAAATTATTACAATCAATTAAGGCAAACATTTAGAATTTTATTAAATTCTTAATCACAAAAAAATAATTGAATTGATTAAAAGTAATTGTTTTAATAATAACATACATTATTTGTTAATAAATAGATGTTGTGTTTCTTAAAAATTGTAATTTAGCAGCAGGATTTAGATAATTGAATATGGATAAATATTCTTTTTTAAATGCGGCTCATACAGACTATTTTACAGAGCTTTATGACAAGTATTTAAGGCATCCAGATACGGTAGAACCTAGTTGGAGAGCTTTTTTTCAGGGTTTTGATTTTGGATTAGAAAATGGAGCTATAATTAACAAAGCTTCGGATATAGAAATACCAGTTCATTTAAAGAAAGAATTTTCTGTTGTAAAATTAATTGATGCTTATAGAACTAGGGGCCATTTATTTACAAAAACAAATCCAGTTAGAGAAAGAAGAATTTACAGTCCAGATTTAAATTTTCGAAATTTTGGTTTAGAAGAAAAAGATTTATCTAAAGTTTTTAGTGCAGGAGAAGTAATGGGAATTGGACCAAGTACTTTAGAAAAAATAATTAGTCATCTTAAAGAAGTTTATTGTGATTCAATAGGTGTAGAATATATGTATATTAGAAACCCTGAAAAGGTTGATTGGATTCAGAAAAGACTTAATGTAAATACTAATCATTCAAATTTTACGATTGACCAAAAAAAGCATATTCTTTCAAAATTAAATCAAGCGGTAAGTTTTGAAAATTTTTTACATTCAAAATTTGTTGGTCAAAAACGCTTTTCTTTAGAAGGAGGAGAATCATTAATTCCAGCCTTAGATTCAATTATTGATTTAGCAGCAGAAAAAGGTGTAGAAGAATTTGTTATGGGTATGGCTCATCGAGGAAGATTAAATACTTTGATAAATATTTTGGGAAAATCAGCCAAAGATATTTTTAATGAATTTGAAGGAAAGGACTATAATGAAGAAACACTTTTTGACGGGGATGTAATATATCATTTAGGATGGACTTGTCAAAGAAAAACAAATTTTGGAAAAAAAATTAATCTAAATATTGCCCCGAACCCTTCGCATCTTGAAACAGTTGGCGCGATTGTTCAAGGCGTCACAAGAGCAATACAAAATGACGATTTTTCTGGAAGTTCTTCAAAAGTTCTTCCTATTATAGTTCATGGAGATGCTGCAATTGCGGGGCAAGGAGTTCCTTATGAAATTGTTCAAATGGCTGGACTTAAGGGATATAAGACTGGGGGGACAATTCATGTAGTTGTTAATAATCAAATTGGTTTTACAACTAATCATCTTGATGCAAGAACTAGTACTTATTGTACAGATGTTGGAAAAGTAACTTTATGCCCTATTTTTCATGTTAATGCAGATGATGTAGAAGCCGTTGTACATGCTTCACTTTTTGCGCTAGAGTATAGAATGCGTTTTAATCAGGATGTTTTTATTGATTTATTAGGCTATAGAAAGTATGGACACAATGAAGGTGATGAACCTCGTTTTACTCAGCCTAAATTATATAAGGCTATTGCAAAACATAGAAACTCAAGAGAAATATATTTTGAAGTTTTGTTAAATGAAGGAGTTGTAAATAAAGAATATTTAAATCAGATTAAAACAGAATATAAAGAAAGACTTGAAAAAGCTTATGAAGAGTCTTCAAAAATAAAAAAAACGACAGTAACTAATCTTATGGCTGAAAAATGGAAAGGATATGTTAGGGCTAACAAGGAAATTCTAGAAAATGAAATTAATACTAAAGTTTCTATTTCAGATCTTGAAATGATTGCAAATGTTTTGACTTCTCTTCCAAAAGACAAAAAATTTTTAAAGAAAATAGAACGGTTAATTGATGTTAGAAGATCAATGTTTTTTGAAAAAGATCAAATTGATTGGGCAACGGGTGAAATGTTAGCTTATGGATCAATCTTAATGGAAGGATATAATGTTAGAATTTCAGGACAAGATGTAGAGCGTGGAACCTTTTCTCACAGACATGCGATTTTAAAATCTGAAGAGTCAGAAGAAGAAATAGTTTTATTAGATAATATTGATAGTGAATTAAAAGGAACTTTTAAAGCATATAATTCTTTGCTTTCAGAATATGGTGTTTTGGGTTTTGATTATGGATATGCTATGGCTAGTCCAAAGACTCTAACAATATGGGAGGCACAGTTTGGAGATTTTAGTAATGGAGCTCAGATTATTATAGATCAGTACATATCTGCGTCTGAAGATAAATGGAAATTACAAAATGGGATTGTTCTTTTTTTACCTCATGGCTATGAAGGTCAAGGAGCAGAACATTCATCTGCAAGAATGGAAAGGTATTTACAGCTTTGTGGAAAGGATAATATGATAGTAGCAAATTGTACAACTCCATCAAATTTATTTCATTTGTTAAGGAGACAAATTTTAGCAAATTATAGAAAGCCCCTTATAGTTTTTACTCCAAAAAGTTTAATAAGACACCCTCTTGTCATTTCTAAAAAAAGCGATTTTGTAAAAGGAAAATTTCAAGTATTAATTTCAGATGAAGAAGTTTCACCTGATAAAGCAAAAACATTGGTTTTTTGTTGTGGAAAGTTTTATTATGATCTGATAAAATCTCGTCAAGAAAAAAATAGGATGGATTTAGCTATTGTTAGAGTTGAACAAATTTTTCCCTTACCAATAGATCAAATAAATGATCAGTTGAATTTGTATAAAAAAACTAAGGATATTGTTTGGGCACAAGAAGAGCCAAAAAATATGGGGCCATTGAGCTATCTGCTTTTGCATTTCGAAAAGATAGCAAGTTTTCGTATAGTTAGTAGACCTTTTTCTGATGCTCCTGCTTCTGGAAGTTTTAAAAGATTTGAAAAGAGACATAAGAAAGTAATTGAAGAAGTATTCAAAAAGGATTGGGTGAGGATGAATATTTAATTAATTTGAACTTTGTATTCAATTTTAGTAATAAAGATTTGGAAAAAAACATAAATAAAATAACACTAAATAATAATAAATCGTTCTACATTAAAAACGTAAAGTTATCATTCGTCGATTCTTATATAGGAACAATTGGATGGTATCAAAGGTTTTATGTGAATAGTAACGTAAAACGAATTCCTAACAAACGAAGTTTATATAATATCGTAATCAAAAAGTTAGATTTGGTAATTCGAAAACTTAGGTAGTAACTCAAAAACTATTTCCAAAAATCAATATTCCGATTTTTTTTTAAATAAATTTTACACTGTATTTAACTGATATATAGTAGTTTGATATCGGTTGAGATATTTTTTTTTGTGTTATAATGTGTTTTCAGTTTTTCTTCTCTATTTATAATTGAATAAAATATTAATAAATAATAATAAGATTATTAAAAGATGTTGGTTTTGTAAGAGATTTAAATAAAATAAAGAGTATAAAAATTGAATTATATAATAGTAAAATATATAGTTTGAATTATAGTAAAAAATAAAAAAAATAGAAAAAAATAAAGGAATAAAAATAGATTTTAGTTAAGATTATCGTAATGATTTTTCTTTCATAAAATCTCAATAATCATCAATTAATATACTTGTGTATTCACGCCCAAGGTCTTAATTAATTTTTGGGACATTTTCTATTGAAGACTAGCTATATGATAAAAGTGATTATTGTTTTTTGAAATAAGCAGAAGCCTTAGCCGGTTGGTCTGTATTGATATAGTCGACTCCTAAGTTGCAAAATACTTCCCATGAAACTTTAGTGTCTGGAGTTGCCCAAAACCGGAATGGTTTACCGTATTGGTGGGCTATTCTTATCACCGAATCTACTTTTTTATGATCTTTCATAGCCATACCTCCTTCCCCATTCCAGTTGGAGGTTTTTTTAAAATTAAGACTAATTAAAGCGATTTTATCCCACATTTTTTGATTTTCAAGAGGATCAAGACTTTGATAGTCAAAATGTATAAAATTGGGATAGTATACATATTCTTTGGGATCAGGACGATTGCCTGAAATTACAATGGATATATTTTCTTGATCAATTATTTGAGGATATTGATTTAGGATTTGGATAAGCTTGTTTAGCGTAATTCGCGCCTCGGACTTAACATCAATAAGAATCTGCAGTTTATTAATAAAATCCAATTGGTCAGAAATTACTTTTGAAAGGGGAGTTAAATACAAGCTTTCGATGGTTCGCTCTTTAATTATTTCTGATTCGCTATGAGTGACATACAAATTCTCATTCTTTAAAAAAACATCAATTTCAATTGAATTGAGTCCATTATTATATGCGGTCCAGAACGGAATAGTTTGTTGATAGTCGTTGTGTGAATGAATACCTATTTGATTTGGATTTTGAGCAACTATCCATTGAAAAAAAACACAAAATAACATGCATAATCTTAGTCTTGAAATAGTACTTGTTTTTTTCATTTTAGTTTATTCTTTTAATAGATAAGCTTTATGTCTAAAATAATACAATTAAATTTGGGTATAAACTTTATCTTCATCACGCATCCACACTTTGCCCAAACCATACCCAAAAAAATAAACAGAAGTAGAGTTTGAGGATAGTGAGATTATGAGTGATTTCTTAGAATTTGTTAAATCCGAAATAAACAATTTATATTCTATTCCGTCTAAGAATATAAAGAATAGAAAGGATATAATAGATAAGTATATCGATGTAATACACATATTAAGGATAAGTGAAAATGAATACGAAATAAATTGTAAATTTGTTATTAATCTAAATGAAGTTGATTTGAAATTGTTTGAAAATAATATTGTTAACCTAAAAGGGAAAAGTCTCTATATAAAAAATTAACTATCATGGTTTTAGAAATGAAAGTTCCTTCACCAGGGGAATCGATTACCGAGGTAGAAATAGCACAGTGGCTGGTTGAGGATGGAGATTATGTTGAAAAAGATCAAGCTATTGCTGAAGTAGATTCAGATAAAGCAACATTAGAATTGCCAGCTGAAATTTCTGGTGTTATTACTTTAAACGCAGAGGAAGGAGATGCCGTTAGTGTTGGGTCTGTTGTTTGTTCAATTGATAGTGAAGGAAAGTCAGATAAAGTTAAAAAAGAAATTACTCCTAGCCCTTCCAAAGATTCTGAACCTCCAAAAGAAATAAAATCTGAGTCCAATTCATCCTATGCTTCGGGGACTCCAGCTCCGGCTGCAAAAAAAATAATAGAGGAGGCTAATATTGACATTTCTAGTATTTCAGGGACTGGAAGAGATGGAAGAATAACAAAGGATGATGCATTGAAAGCAAAGGCTTCTATGGGAACTCCTTCCAAAAATGGTAATAGAGGTTTTACAAGTAAAAAACTTTCAATGCTTCGAAGAAAAGTTTCAGAAAGGTTAGTTTCAGTTAAAAATGAGACAGCTATGTTAACTACTTTTAATGAAGTAGATATGTCTGAGATATTTTTAATTCGAAAAAAATATAAAGATTCATTTGCTACAAAATATGATGTAAATCTTGGATTTATGAGTTTTTTCACAAAAGGTGCCGTAAAATCTTTAAAAGAGTTTCCTGATGTTAATTCTATGATTGATGGAGATCATAAAATATCATATGATTACTGTGATATAAGCGTTGCTGTTTCAGGACCGAAAGGGCTCATGGTGCCTATAGTTAGAAATGCTGAAGCCTTAACTTTTGCTGAAATTGAAAAAGAAATTAAGCGACTTGCTATTAGGGCAAGAGATGGTCAGATAACTGTTGATGAAATGACTGGAGGGACTTTTACAATTTCCAATGGCGGTGTTTTTGGATCAATGTTATCTACTCCAATAATTAATCCACCACAATCAGCAATATTAGGCATGCACAATATTATTGAACGTCCAATTGTTTCAAACGGAAAAGTTGTCATAGGTCCTATGATGTATTTGGCACTTTCTTATGATCATAGGATAATAGATGGTAAAGAGTCGGTAGGTTTTTTAGTGTCCATAAAAGAAGCTTTAGAAGATCCTGTTAATATTCTTATGGAGGGTAATGTTAAAAAAGCATTAGGACTTTAGAAACAGATTAAAATTATTATAATCTATAATAGCTTTTTTAGCTTTTAAAAATTCAGTCCCAATTATACCATTAATCTTTTTTATCTTTTGAGATTCTAGTAAGGAATTGACATGGTTTAAATCAAGTAGAACAAATTTTTGTTTTTTCATTAAAAAACGACCTAATTTAAACTTACATTCGTTTGAAAGAATTGCTTCCATTTTTTTGTCGCTTGCTCCTGAAGCCTCAAATTTTTCTCCCTGAGTTTTTATGTTATAAAGAACTTTATCTTCTATAGCAAGACAACTATTTGAAGCACCTGTATCAATTAAAAAGAGAGCTTTTATGTTATTTATATTTCCGTGACAAACTAAATGTTGAGTTTTTATTTTATAAAGTTTTACCTTTATATATTGTTTTTTATTTAGAAGGGTTTTTAAAAAATCACTATTTGTTTTATTCAAAATCTTTTTGACAAATTTAATAAACGATAAATATTCATTTGAAAATATTATGAAACTTATTGATACTCATGCTCATTTATATTTAGACGATTTTAAAGATGATATTGATCAAGTAATGCAAAGAGCATTAAATGCAGGTGTTGAGAAATTTTATATTCCATCTATTGATAGTGGTTTTACAAAAAAAATGTTTGAGTTAGAAAAAAAATATTCAGAGCAAATTAATTTGATGATGGGTTTGCATCCTATGCATGTTAAAGAAAATTATAAGAATGAGCTTGAAATTGTAAAAAAATATTTAAATAATAGGAAATTTTCTGCTGTGGGTGAAATAGGAATAGATTTATTTTGGGATAAAAAATATTTAAATCAACAAAAAGAGGCTTTTTATTATCAGATACTTTTAGCAAAGGAAAAAAATCTTCCGATAGTTATACATTGTAGAAATGCATTTGATGAGGTTTTTGAAGTTTTAGAATCTCATAAAGATGAAAAATTGTATGGAATTTTTCATTGTTTTACAGGAACACAAAAAGATGCTTTTAAAGCTATTGATTTTAATTTTAAATTAGGTATAGGTGGTGTTGTGACCTTTAAAAATGGTAAAATTGATAAGTTTTTAAATCAAATACCTATTGAACAAATTGTTTTAGAGACGGATTCGCCATATTTATCTCCTAAACCATATAGAGGAAAAAGAAATGAAAGTTCTTATTTGGAAATTATTTTAAATAAAGTAGCAGAATGTTATGATCTACCAATTAAAAGAGTTGCTGGAATAATTTATAAGAATACGAAAACCATTTTTAAGAATAATTCATAAAGAACCTTTAAAAAAGTTTTTTTATGATATTAATTTTTTATTATTTCGAATCCTATATACTTTAGAGAGGTGGCCGAGTGGTTTAAGGCGCACGCCTGGAAAGTGTGTATCCTGATTGTATCGGGATCGAGGGTTCGAATCCCTTCCTCTCTGCTTTGTTGTATCGTATGGATTTTTTTTTATCTTTAACGTCGAAAAAAACGTCAAAAAATTTAAGAACTTAAATATTATAAAATGAAAAAATTATTTCTTCTCCTAACCTTTTTTGGTTTTATGACTAGTATTATAGCAAACACATCTACAATAATTGAATCTGATGATGTAGAAAATAATATACTAATCCAAGAAATGGATGAAGGTACTGATCAAGAAGAATCAACTCAAGATACAGTAGGATTTACTCAAGAGTTGAAAAATAGATTTATAGAGGGAGGTCCTGGGTTTATGGGAATTGTTTTAATATGTCTTATTCTTGGTTTAGCAATTTCAATCGAAAGAATTATATTTTTGAATCTTGCAACTACTAATACAAAAAAATTAACCGACGGTGTTGAGGAAGCTATTTCTTCAGAAGGTATTGATGCTGCTAAAGAGTTTTGCAGAAATACTAAAGGACCTGTGGCTTCTATATTTTATCAAGGACTTGACAGGGCTAATGAGGGTGTTGAAAGTGCTGAAAAAGCTGTTATAGCTTATGGAGGAGTTCAAATGGGTCAATTAGAAAAAAATGTGTCTTGGATTTCATTATTCATTGCTTTAGCTCCAATGCTAGGTTTTATGGGTACGGTAATTGGAATGATTCAAGCTTTTGATAAAATTGAGGCAGCTGGTGATATGCAGCCATCTTTAGTTGCTGGAGGTATTAAAGTTGCTCTTTTAACAACTGTTTTTGGTTTAATTGTGGCAATAATTCTTCAAGTATTTTACAACTATATAGTTGCTAAAATAGACAGTATAGTAAATGATATGGAAGATGCTTCTATTACATTAGTGGATATTCTAGTGGCACATAAAAAATAATTTTAGAATTAATAAAATGAAAATAATAAATATTGTAAGAATTGTTTGCGCTATATTTGCTTTGTTAGGGGTTGTTTTTCTTTTCCGAATTATAGCAGCAAGTGATGATGACATAAAAATGGCAGCTAGTATGGGAGATTTTGAATTAGTTTCTCCACTGATATCATTAGCTTTATTAGTTATATCTCTCACAATTATTGTTACATTGGTATTTTCATTAATTAATTTAGCAACTAGCCCTGGAAAATTAAAAAAATCCTTGATATTTTTAGGTTGTTTTGTTCTAGTTATTATAGTTGCTTATGTTTTTTCAAGTGGTGTTGAAACTCCTTTAAAAGATGAGAAATTTTTATCTGCATCTGGATCAAGATGGATTGAAACTGGTATTAGAGTTTTTTATATTCTTTCATCAGTTGCAGTTTTGTCAATGATTGTTTCTGGATCGAGAAATATTATTAGTAAGTAAATTATGGCAAAAAGATCAGCACCAGAAGTTAATGCCGGTTCAATGGCTGATATAGCTTTTCTGCTATTGATCTTTTTTTTGGTAACTACAACTATTGAAACCGATAGTGGTTTAAATAGAAAATTACCCCCAATTGAGGATGCTGTTGATCCACCTATTATAAAGGAAAAAAATATTTTACCTGTTGTAATTAATAAACATAATCAGCTTTTGGTTGAGGAAGAGTTAGTTGAATTAAGAGATTTAAGAGCTGTTGCAGTAGATTTTCTTGATAATGGTGGTGGAAAAGGAGAAGATGCATGTGATTTTTGCAGAGGAAAACGAAGTCCAGCTTCATCTGACAATCCTATAAAGGCTATTATTTCATTGAAAAATGATCGTGAAACGACTTATAAAATTTATATAGCAGTTCAAAATGAGTTGGTTGCAGCATATAATGAATTAAGAAACAGGGAATTTAATAGATTGTATTCAAATATGGGGTTGAATTTTATAGAAGCTCAAAAAATTTATGATGATCCTAGAACTTCCGCAGAACGGAAATTAAATTTAAAATCAAAATTGTCTGTCGTAAAAGAAATGTTTCCTATGAAGTTATCAGAGGCAGAGCCAAGTAAAAAGAGTTAAAATATTTATATAAATTATGTCTAAATTTAAAAAGAAAACTGGAGGTGATTTACCCGCAATTTCAACAGCATCATTACCCGATATTGTATTTATGTTACTTTTCTTTTTTATGGTAGCTACTGTTATGAGAGATAATACACTAATGATAGTAAATGCTTTACCTACAGCTGATCAGGTTCAAAAACTTGATAAAAAAGATCGTGTAATGTATATTTATGCAGGTAAACCTTCCAGCAGATATATTGATAAATATGGTGCAGGAGCAAGGATTCAATTAAATGATAAGTTTGCAACAGTAGAGGAAGTTGGAGCATTTGTTTTAGCTGAGAGAGCTGCTAAGCGTCAAGAATTACAAAATGTTTTGACAACTTCTTTGAAAGTTGATGGTGAAACTAAAATGGGTTTAGTTTCAGATATTAAACAAGAATTAAGAAAAGTTCAAGCGCTAAAAATTAATTATACAACTCGATTTGGAGATTATACCCAAAATTTAAATTAATCTCTGTAACTTTTAGCTATTAATAGTATTTTTATTTTCACAATTTTAAATATTTTAGCCTTTAATGGTTTTTTATGCGAAATTTCTTGTTTGTTTTATTTTCAGTTTATTCCTTTTTTATTAATGCTCAATTAATTGAAGATGATGTTTCAAGTTTATACAGAGAGGATCAGTTTTATATTGGTTTTTCTTTTATTTCGTTAGAAACAAAAAATGATTATTTTAATCAAAATGGGTTATCAAGTCATTTTCAATTTGGTTTTATAAGAGATATACCTTTAACTTCTTCTGGAAAATTTGCATTAGGTCTAGGTTTAGGGTACTCTTTTCAGCAATATAATTCAAATTTAGTTAGAGTTGTTATTGATAATAGTAACTCTATTTTTACTTTGAATCAAAAAACTTCTGATTTAGATAAGAGTTTATTATCATTTAATTTTATTGAATTTCCTATTTCTTTAAGATGGAGAAACTCTTCAATAAATGATTATGAATTTTGGAGAATTTATTCAGGGGTTAAATTTCAAAAAAATTTTTTCTCTAGATTAAGAAGTAGGCAGAATAATGAAAATGTTGTCGATGAAATTAATAAATGGACCAAAGATTTATATATTAGTTTTGGATACAATACTTGGAATTTTTACTTTTCATATGGCCTAAGTCCGTTAATTAAAAAATTGAAATTGCATGATTCTAATAAATTGTTTAAGATTAAACCAATTAAAATTGGTTTAATCTTTTTCTTATTATAATTCTTTTCTCATTCTAGCTATTGGAATGTCTAATTGTTCTCTATATTTTGCAATTGTTCTTCTAGCAATAGTATATCCTTTTTTCTTTAGGAGTTTAGAAAGTTCTTGATCTGTTATTGGATTAGACTTATTTTCATCTTTTATTAATGATTCTAAAATATTTTTAATTTCAATAGATGAGATATTTTCTCCTTCTTCATTTTTAAGTCCTTCAGAAAAAAAAGTTTTAAGTAGTTTAATTCCATATGGAGTATCAATGTATTTACTATTAGCTACCCTAGATACAGTAGAAATATCCATATTAATTTTATTAGCAATATCCTTTAGTATCATGGGTTTTAGCTTTCTTTCATCTCCACTTAAAAAATATTCTTTTTGATATTCAATAATTGCATTAATTGTTAGAGAAAGAGTTTGATGTCTTTGCTCAATAGCATTAATGAACCACTGAGCCGAATCAAGTTTTTGTTTAATAAACAATATAGCTTCATTATCTGATTTAGTTTTATTATTATTATTTACATACCCTTCTAACATTTCTTTATAGGAGTTAGATATTTTTAATTGAGGAGCATTCCTTTTATTAAGTGTTATTTCTATATTTCTATCTTCTATAGTTAAAATAAAGTCTGGTACAATATGTGTGTTATTTGTATTTGAAGATATTGAAATTCCAGGTTTTGGATTTAATTTAGAAATTATTTTAAGAGCCTTTTTTAATTCTATTGAAGATACCTTAAGTTTTTCTTGAAGTTTTGAAAAATTTTTTCTTGAAAATAGATTGAACTCTTTTTCAAGAATTTTTATAGCCAAAAAAATCTCAGGTTTGGAAGTGTCTTTTTTATTTAATTGAATTAATAGGGATTCTTTTAATGATCTTGCTCCAATACCAGGAGGATCTAGTGTTTGAATTAATTTTAATACTTTATCAAGTTCAGAATTTTTAATAATAATATTTTGCGTAAATGCAATATCATCGATTATTTCATCATTTGTTCTTCTAATGTATCCACTATCATCTATGCTTCCTACTAAAAATTCTGCAATTTTAGTTTCTTTATCATCTAAAATTAAATTCCCCATTTGTTGCAATAATGTTTGATGAGAACTTATTTCTCCTGAGATATTAATTGATTTTTCATCTTCATTACTATAGTTATTTGAATTAAGTCGATAAAAAGGAATATCATCATAATTTATATATTCATCAATTTCAACCTCTTTTGAATCAGATTTATCGGATTCTTTATAATTGGCTTCTTGATTTTCGAAATTATAATCATCAATACCACTTTCTAAGGCTGGATTCTCACCAATTTCGGTCTGAATTTGTTGTTCTAAATCCAGTGTTGAAAGCTGTATAAGCTTCATTAATTGAATTTGTTGAGGAGATAACTTTTGTGATAGTTTTAATTGTAGTTTCTGTTTTAGCATTTTATTTAGTCAAAATAATTTAAAAATCAGCATTTTGAGGAGTTCTTGGAAAGGGAATTACATCTCTAATATTATTCATTCCTGTTGTAAACTGAACTAATCTTTCAAATCCAAGACCAAAGCCACTGTGAGGAGTACTTCCAAATTTTCTAAGATCTAAATACCACCATAATTCTTTATCAACAATTTTTAGTTCTTTCATTCTTTTTTTTAAGATTTCTAATCTTTCTTCTCTTTGAGATCCACCTACAATTTCTCCTATTTCGGGGAAAAGTATATCCATTGCTCTTACAGTTTTTTTGTCTTCATTTAGTCTCATATAGAAGGCTTTAATTTCTAAAGGATAATCAAAAATGATCACTGGACATTTAAAATATTTTTCAACTAAAAATCTTTCATGTTCACTCTGAAAATCCATCCCCCAATTCTCAATAGGAAATTTGAATTTTTTCTTTTTGTTTAAAGAAGAATTTTTTAAAATATTGAATGCCTCAGTATAATTAAGTCTTTTAAATTTATTTTTAACAACGAAATTAATTTTTTCAATTAGATTCATTGAAATTCTTTCTATTTCAGGTTTTTTACTTTCTTCTTTTATATATCTATCATTTAAAAAATCTAAATCTTCAGAGCATTTATAAATAATTTTCTCAAGAATTGATGTGATAAATTCTTCAGCCAAATCCATGTTTTTTTCAAGATTATAAAAGGCCATTTCTGGTTCAATCATCCAAAATTCAGCGAGATGTCTTGATGTATTTGAATTTTCAGCTCTAAAAGTAGGTCCAAAAGTGTATACCTCTCCAAGTCCTAGGGCATATGCTTCTGCTTCCAGTTGACCAGATACAGTTAAATTTGTTTCTTTACCAAAAAAATCCTTTCTGTAGTCAATATTATTTTTTTTATCAAGAATTGGGGAAATAGGGTCTAATGTAGAAACTCTAAACATTTCACCTGCTCCTTCAGCATCACTACCTGTAATTATAGGTGTATTAATATAAAAAAAACCCTTATTTTGAAAAAATTCATGAATAGCAAAGGCTAGAGTTGATCTAATTCTCATTATTGAAGAAAAAGTTGTGGTACGAATCCTTAGATGAGCATTTTCCCTTAAAAATTCTAAACTATGTTTTTTTGGTTGAATTGGATATTTGTCTGGATCAGACTCTCCTATAATCTTTAATTCATCAACTTTAATTTCAAATTTTTGACCTCCACCTAGACTTTCAATTAATTTACCATAAATTGATATAGATGCTCCAGTACTAATTTTTTTTAATAGCTCTTCATCAATGTTTTCATAATCAATTACACATTGTAGGTTTTTTATAGTTGAACCGTCATTTATGGAGATGAATCTATTTCCTCTAAAAGTTTTTACCCAACCATTTATAAAATGATTTTTATTTAAATTTTTTTCTGATAATAGATCGGTTATTTTAATTCCTTTCATTAAGTGCTTTAATTCTTTAGTCAAAGATAACTTTATTTAAAAATCAATAAAGATTCTTTTAATTTTAATCTTTATTGATTTTTAATTTTCAATAGGTTATTTTTTTTGATATTTAGTGAATTTTCAAAAGAAATTAAAAGTGATGGAAGTAGAATTAAATTAGTTAGCATTGCCATAAAAAGAGTTATAGAAACCAATCCTCCTAATGCTTGAGTTCCTCCAAAATTTGAAGACATAAATACAGAAAACCCAAAGAACAAAACAACCCCAGTATAAAACATACTTATACCGGTTTCTCTTAAAGCCTTGTAGACTGAAGAACTTATGTTCCATCCAGAATAAATTAATTCCTGTCTATATTTTGCTAAGAAATGAATTGTGAAGTCAACAGAAATTCCAAAAGCTATACTGAAAACAAGAATTGTTGATGGCTTTAAAGGTATTCCACTAAGCCCCATTATTCCTGCAGTTATGATTAATGGTAAAATATTTGGAATTAGTGAGATTAAAATCATTTTAAAAGATTTAAACATTAAAGCCATCAATATTGATATAAGTATAATTGCAAAAGTTAGGGATATAAAAAGATTCTTAATTAAAAATTTTGTTCCTTTAAGAAATAAAATTGCCTTTCCAGTTATTTCAACTTTGTATCTATTTTTTGGGAAGAGTTTAATTATTTTTTCATTGAGAATTGATTCTATATATTCGATTTTTTGAGTATTAATATCTTTCATAAAAGTTGTAATTCGACCAAATTGCCCTAAGCTGTCAACATAATTTAGTAAAAGATCATTTTTTTCTTGCGAATTGGATATATATGGAAGAATGAAATTATTTTCCTGAGAAGTTGGTAAACTATAATAGTTTGGATTACCATTGTAGAAAGCTTGCTTTGAAAATTTTAAGCCATTAACTACTGATATGGGTTTTGATAGTTCAGGGATTTTTGTAATAAAGTCTTGTAATTTATCAATCCTTTTAAGAGTTGCAAGTTTTAAAAGACCATTTTCTTTTTTACTATCAATAAATATTTCTAGTGGAATAATTCCATTAAAATTTTTATCAAAAAATTTGATATTTTCAAAAAATTCAGATTTTTTTGGCATATCATCTAATAAACTCCCAGAAATTTTTATTTTATAAATTCCTATAAGTCCAATAATTAGAGCAATTAATGATATTGTGTAGATATTGATTTTATAGTAACGAACTATTTTTTCCATCCATTTTATAAAATTCTCTATATAAATGTTTTTTAGATGTTTTAAATGTTTTTTTTTGGGAACATTCATGAAACTGTATGATATTGGAACTATAAGTAGTGCTATGAAAAATATTCCTATAATATTGATTGCAGCTACTAATCCGAATTCTTGTAAAATTTTACTTTTGGTTAAAAGAAGTGTTGCAAAACCTGAAGCTGTAGTTAAATTTGTCAGTAAAATGGCATTACCAATCCTAACAATAACCCTTTGAAGAGCTTTTTCTTGATTATTATGCATAGTAAATTCTTGTTGGTATTTATTTATTAGGAAAACACAGTTTGGAACGCCAATAACTATTATTAATGGAGGGATTAAAGCAGTTAATACAGTAATTTCGTAGTTTAATAAACCAAGAGTTCCAAAAGACCACATCACCCCAATAGATACAACAATTAAAGAAATAAAAGTTGCTCTAAATGATTTAAAAAATAGAAAAAATATTATTGATGTTACTAATATAGCACCTAAAACAAAAAAACCAATTTCATCAATAATATTTTGGGCATTTAGAGTTCTAACATATGGCATTCCAGATATTCTAACATTTAAATTAGAATTTTTTTTAAATGCATTAATTAAAGGAATAAGTTCATTGAAAATAAAATCTTTTCTTAATGATGTATTGATAATTTTTTTATCTATGAAGATAATTGACCTTATAGCCTCCGAATTTTTGTCATAGATTAAATTTTCATAAAATGGTAATTCTATGAACAATTTTTGTTTGAATTTTGATAATGATTTGTTTGTTTGATCATCATGTAAATTAAGTTTCTTTACAATTAACTGTTTGTTTTCTTTATCTTTTATTAATTCTATCAGATTATTTGTAGATAGAATAGATTCTACTTCTTTAAAACTGGCTAATTTAGAATTAAGATTATCCCACAACTTTTGATTTTTTTCTGTAAATAGTAGAGAATCTTTAATTCCAATCGAAATTATATTTCCTTCTTCACCAAAGATGTTTTTAAAAACTGAATATTTAATATTTTCAGGATGATCGTCTGGTAAAAGATTTGCTTCAGTGAAGGTAAATTGTAGATTCTTCCAATAAGTAGACAGGAAAATGGTTAAAGCCAAAATGGATAAAAGAAGAATTATTCTGTTTTTTAAGATTAATCTTGCTGTAGATTCCCAAAAACTCGATTGTTTTTTCTTTTTCATGAAATTTATTAAAGCATAATAAAAGGGGGAATGTTTAAACTGTTAAAATTTCTTTTTCTTTGTTTAAGCATATAGAATCAATTTTTGATATATAAGAGTCAGTCAAATCTTGAATATCAATTTCACAATTTTTATGAATATCTTTTGAAACATTAATTTTTTTAATTTCATTATTAGCTTCTTGTCTTACAGATCTTACAGTAATTTTTGCTTTTTCGGATTCCATTTTAGCAATTTTTGCTAAGTCTTTTCTACGTTCTTCAGTTAGTGTTGGTATAGTTATTATAATTGATTCACCATTATTCATAGGGTTGAACCCTAGATCAGCTATCTGAACAGCTTTTTCAATTTCTTGAAGCATACTTTTTTCCCATGGATTAATAGTTAATGTTCTTGCGTCTGATGTGTTTATGTTTGCGATTTGTGATAAAGAGGTAAGAGCTCCATAGTAATCTAGTTTTACATTATTAAGCATAGCGGGATTAGCTTTTCCTGTTCTGATGTTAAGCATAGATCTATTTAGATGAGAAATAGCTTCTTCCATTTTTTCTTTTGAGAGCTGAATAATAAAATCTAATTCTTCATTCATATTTAAAGATCTATTCTTGTTCCAATTTTTTTCCCTTCAACTATATTATTTAAATTTCCAGGTGTGTTAATATCAAAAACTATAATTGGTAATTTATTTTCTTGACTTAAAGTAAAAGCAGTTGTATCCATAACTTTTAATCCTTTTTTTAATACCTCGTCAAAGGATAAAGAATCAAATTTGATTGCTTCTTTATTTTTTTCTGGATCTAAATTATAAATTCCATCTACTCTGGTTCCTTTCAAGATAACGTCGGCATTTATTTCAACAGCTCTTAAAACAGCTGCGGAGTCAGTTGTAAAAAAAGGATTACCTGTTCCAGACCCAAAAATTACAACACGATTTTTTTCTAAGTGTCTAACAGCTTTTCTTTTTATAAAAGGTTCAGCAATTGCTTCTATTTTGATTGCAGTTTGAAGTCTTGTAGGGATCTCATTATTTTCTAGGGCAGTTTGAAGTGCTAAACCATTAATAATAGTTGCTAACATACCCATGTAATCAGCTTGGACTCTATCCATTCCTTTACTTGCTCCAGAAATACCTCTAAAAATATTTCCTCCTCCTATTACAATTGCAATTTGAACACCTTTATCAAAAATTTCTTTTATTTCTTTTGCATAATTATTTAATTTGATAGGATCTATTCCATAATTTTTAACACCCATTAAGGCTTCACCACTTAATTTAAGAAGGATTCTTTGATATTTCATATTTTATTGTTGCTTACAAATATAAAAATTAATAAAACTAAATTTAGTGTTATAAGTTTCAATTCCAATATTGATTAATTAATTCATTTTATAAAGAATTTAAATTTTGAAAGCTTTATTTATTTTATAATCTCCAGATGCTATTCTTCTCAAATTTTTTATATGAGCACCTGATTTTAGTACTTTGCCAAAATCATTAGCTATAGATCTAATATATGTTCCTTTGCTGCATTCAATTAAAAAATCTAATTCAGGTAATTTAAATCTAGTTATTTCAAACTTTTTTATTAAGACTTTTCTTGATTTAATTTTTATTTTTTTACCTTGTCTGGCAAGTTTATATAATCTTTTTCCATCTTTTTTTATTGCAGAATATATGGGAGGAGTTTGATTAATTTCTCCTATAAAAATTGATAAAATTTTATTTATCATATGTTCATTTATATGATTATAGCTATAATAAGTATCAATTTTGGTTTCTAGGTCAAAAGAGGGAGTTGTTGAGCCTAAAATAAAGGTTCCAGTATAAATTTTTAATTGATTTTGAAGTTCGCTTATTTTTTTTGTCATTTTTCCAGTACAAACTAACAATAAGCCTGTTGCTAGAGGATCAAGTGTACCTGCGTGACCAACTTTGATTTTATTAATTCTATACTTTGATTTTATTGTCAATCGGATTTTGTTTACTACATCAAAAGAAGACCAATTATAGGGTTTGTCAATTAATAATAATAGACCATTAGTAACATCATCTTTGTTATAATTTTTAAACAAATCCTCCATAATAAAATGAAAAGAGACCAATAATCAAACAGTAATATCCAAAATATTTTAGTTTACTTTTTTTCACCAATATAATCATCCATTTACAAGCAATTATTCCAGTAATAAAAGCACTTATAAATCCAGTAATTAAGGGTAAAATTTCTAGATTTATTGAAGAGCTTTCTAATCCTAAAAAACTTTTAAACATACTACCAAAAATTATGGGAAGTACCATTAAAAAAGAAAATTCAGCAGCTTTTTCTCTTTTGACACCAAATATAACTGCAGTGGAAATTGTTGAACCACTTCTAGAAATTCCTGGTAGAATTGCTATAGCCTGGATTATTCCAATTAAGATTGAATTTTTATAAGAAATATTTTTTTTTGTTTTATTTATTTTATCACCAATAAAAAGAAATAGAGATGTAATAATCAACATCAATCCAACTAATGTAATGTTTTGATTGAATAATCTAGAAATTTCTTTTTCAAAAAATAAACCTATTAAAACTGCTGGTATCATAGATATTAAAATCTTTATAGTTAATTTAAAACCATCATTTTTTTTAAATTTTATAAGATCACCAATTATGTTAGCAATTTTCTTCCTGTAAACTAAAATTGTGCTAATTGCTGTAGCTAAATGAAGTGTCAGAGAAAAGAATAAACCTTTTTCATTATTTAAATCAACATTTAATAGAATTTTGCCAATTTCAATGTGACCACTTGAAGAAATAGGTAAAAATTCTGTAATACCTTGGATTATTCCAAGAATTATTGATTCTAACAAACTCATTTAGTAGTTTTATCTTTGACTAAAATTGAAAATATTGCTAAAGCAAAGCCAAAAATAATAATAGTTGGAGCTAATCTAATTCTCCTAAAATTAAAAATTTCAGTATTAAAAATATTTGGATTATTACTACCTCCTCCTGACATCAATATAAAACCAGTAGTTATAATGATCAGTGATAGAAACAGAAGAATATAATTTTTTTTCCCGAAAAGAATTTTTTTTGATTTCATATATTGTTTAAATGTTCTTAATAAATTTTGTCAGTTTTTAAATTTAAGTATCTCTGTGCTGCAAAATAAGTGCTAAACAGTGAAATAGAAGTTCCAATAAATAAAATTCCAAAAAAGACAATAATAATTTCTTGTTGACTTTCTGAAATTTTTAATTCCGGAAAATTTTTATTTAGTTGATAGAATAAAAAACTTAAAGCTGTTATAGCAAAAGAAGAACTGATTAATCCTATTTTAAGATGGTTTATTAGGAAAGGTTTTTGAATAAAAGTTCTTTTTGCACCAACTAATTGCATTGTTTTTATAATAAACCTTTTGGAATAAATGGATAATCTTATAGAACTATTTATTAATAGTATGGCAATTAAAAGGAATAAACTAGATGTTATAAATAGTAAGTAAGATATTTTGCGAATATTGTTGTTTAAAATATTAATTAGAGGTTCATCAAATATCACTTCATTAACAAAATTATTTTTTTTAATTGATTTACTTAGTTTATTCAAAAAGCTTTTATTTATATATGAGGCATTGAAATATATATCAATAGAATTCAATAAAGGATTATAACCTAGGAATTGAACAAAATCTTCTCCAATTTCTTTTGAAAAATTTTCGGCAGCCGTTTCTTTGGAAATATAATTTATTTTTTTTGTTGCATTATTAAGTAATAATCTTTTTTGTAATTGTGTAATTTCTATGTCTTTAGAAATATCTTCTAGATATACAGTCATTACTATTTGCTCTTTAAAATAGTTAGCTACTTTTTTTGAATTTAGAAGGATTAAGCCAATAAAGCCAACAAAGAAAAGTACAAAAGTTATTATAATTGTTAAAGAAAGATAGTTTTTAATTAGCCTTCTTTTTTGATATTGATTATAAAAATTTAATGACAATGATTTAGTGTTTGTACAAAATTAATAAAGATATTTTTTAAAAATAGTATAGATAATAATCTTTTTTTTCCTTTAAAGCATTAAATGTATTTTTGTTAACTATAAAATTAATGTTGTGTTTTACGATTTTAAAGAAATTGAAAAAAAATGGCAAAGCTTTTGGGCAATAAATAAAATTTTTGAAACTAAGAATAATTTTCAAAAACCTAAATTTTATGTTCTTGATATGTTTCCGTATCCATCAGGTGCTGGGTTGCATGTTGGGCATCCTTTAGGGTATATTGCAAGTGATATATATTCTAGATATAAAAAACATAAAGGGTTTAATGTCCTTCATCCTCAAGGGTATGATTCTTTTGGATTGCCTGCAGAACAATATGCTATAGAAACTGGTCAACATCCAGCCAATACTACTGAAAGGAATATTAAAAGATATAGAGAACAATTAGATAGATTAGGTTTCTCATTTGATTGGTCCAGGGAGATTAGAACATCTAATCCCAATTATTATAAATGGACGCAGTCATTTTTTTTACTAATGTTTAATCATTACTATTGTCAAGATCTAAATAAATCTAGACCAATTGAAGATTTAGTTAAAAAATTTGACGCTGAGGGAAATTTAAATGTAAATGCGGTAACACACAATAAAGTTAAACTATTTAGTTCATTAGAGTGGAATTCTTTTTCATTCATAGAAAAACAAAACATATTAATTAATTATAGGATTGCATATTTAGCAGAAAAAGATGTTAATTGGTGTCCTAAACTTGGCACTGTTTTGGCTAATGACGAAATAGTAAATGGTGTTTCGGAAAGAGGTGGATTTCCAGTTATAAAAAAGAAAATGAAGCAATGGAGTATTAGGATAACAGCTTATGCTGAAAGATTACTTCAAGATTTAGATATTATTGATTGGCCAGACGCACTAAAAGAAATGCAAAGAAATTGGATTGGAAAATCAAAGGGGGCAAGAGTTTATTTTAAAATAAAAGGATTTGATTATAATATTGATGTTTATACTACAAGACCAGATACAATTTTTGGCTCTACCTTTCTAACATTAGCTCCTGAACTTGATATTGTAAAGAAAATAACATCAAAAGAACAAATAAAAGAAATTTTAAAATATATTGATGCAACTGCGAAAAAATCTCAACTTGATAGAATGTCAGAGGTTAGAAAGATCAGTGGAGTTTTTACTGGGGCTTATGCTTGTCACCCTTTTACTAATGAACTTCTTCCTATTTGGATTGGTGATTATGTACTTGCTGATTATGGAACTGGAGCTGTAATGGGAGTAGCTTGTGGAGATCAACGTGATTACGATTTTGCTAAAAATTTTAATATCTCAATAATTAATATTTTTAAAGGAATATCGGTAGATAAAAAGGCTTTTACTGATAAAACATTAACAATTATTACTAATTCTAGTTTTTTGAATAATCTTTCATTTGAAGAAGCTTTTAAAGTTGTTGTTAAAGAATTAGAAAATAATAACTGTGGTGTTGGAGAGCTTAATTATAAATTAAGAGATGCAGTTTTTAGTAGACAGAGATATTGGGGTGAGCCGATTCCAATTTATTACAAAGATGAAGTTCCAATCCCTTTAAAGGAAAAAAATCTTCCTCTTCTTCTTCCTGAAGTCCAAAACTATTTACCTGGTAAGGAGGGAGCACCACCACTTTCAAATGCCAATTTTTGGGGCTGGGATGAAAAAAATGAGAAAATTGTTGAAAATAGATTAATTGACAATCAAAATATTTTTCCTTTAGAATTAAATACAATGCCTGGATGGGCAGGAAGCTCTTGGTATTTTTATCGTTACATGGATTCAAAAAATAAAAATAAGTTTGGAGACCCTAAAATAATTTCTTACTGGAGAGATGTTGATTTATATGTTGGAGGAAGTGAGCATGCAACGGGACATTTGTTATATTCTAGATTTTGGCAAAAATTTTTATTTGATTTAGGATTAGTTCCTGTTAATGAATATGCGAAAAAATTAATAAATCAAGGTATGATTCTTGGTAATTCAGCATTTATTTATAGAAAAGCAGGCGAAAATGTATTTATCTCAAAAAATATAATTAAAACAAGTGATGATGTTGATCCAATTAGAGTTGATATTAAATATGTTTTGAATTCAGATGAGCTTGACATAAAAAAATTAAAAAAAATGTCAGTTGAATTTTCAAAATCTAATTTTATACTTGATAATGGTAAGTTTTATGTAAAAAGAGAAGTAGAAAAAATGTCTAAATCAAAATACAATGTTGTAAACCCAGATGATATTTGTGATAGTTATGGTGCTGATACATTAAGGATGTATGAAATGTTTTTAGGACCAATTGATCAAGCTAAACCATGGAATACTTCTGGAATTTCTGGAGTTCATGGATTTTTAAAAAAACTATGGCGTTTATTTTATAATAATGAAAAATGGATAGTAGATGACTTGGTTCCGACT
>CAUZKB010000003.1:0-48860 GCA_963580575.1 Bacteroidia bacterium
AGGATTTAATAGGGGGTAAAGTACAGGTTTTGTTTGGCTATAAAAAAATGCTCAGCAGGTAATCTCCTATCTCCTTATATGACTCCAAGAATAACAGAAAAACATTTAATTGACGAATCTGAAAATGCAGACCAGACATTATTTATAACCAACACTATGGTCATTACAAATGAAAAATATGAAAAAATGTAAGAGGATGGACGAATAGATGATGAAGGAAATTTAATTAAAAAATCTGCATAGATTATATTAAATTTGACCTCCCTGTTTTATGAGATTAAAAACAGCGTACTTTTAAGCAAATTGCAATTTTCGTTGTGATTTTTATTTTGGCTTAACTAGATCAAATTATTAAATTCCAACGGAACTCCTATAAACACTATCAAATCGATTAAGAGAACTTTCAGCAGGAAGTTTTTTAGAATATGACACATAATCAAAAAGCCATTTTGATAATAATGGAGCCATCATAATACCTCTAGTTCCTAATCCATTAAATAATATAAGGTTTTTATAAACAGGATGTTTTCCTAAAAGGGGTCTCCTATCTATAATTGCAGGTCTTAATCCTACATTATGCTCTAAAACTTTATAAGAGACTGAAATTAAACGATTAAGTTTAGAAATCAAAAATTCATAGCCTTCTCGTGTCTTATTTATTGATAGATCATCATTTTTATAAAAGGTTGATCCTACCCAGAAAACCTCATTATAAATTGGAATAATATAGATTGACGATTTAATAATGTATTTATTTGATAGTTTTGGAGCTTTAATTATTAAAACTTCTCCTTTTAATGCAGACAAGGGTAAATAATTAAAAAAAATATTATTTTTCATTTGAATTCCTTCACAAAAAACTATTTGCTTAGAAATAATATTATCATATTTAACATAATTTTTATAGATTTTAAGTTTACCATGATTGAAATTATCATTAATGAATTTATCCTTATCTAATTTTAATTTAAATGTTTCCAATGTCACTTTTGGATCAAGTTTGGCCGTATTTTTAAGTTTTCCGTAACCATTTTTCAGTAAAATTTTATCACCACAATTTTTATTTATCTCTTTTTCAAGATAATTTTCAAGAGATTTAAAATGGCTAGCTTCAATCCAAAAACCTTGTTCTTGTTCAGTTGAAAAATACCTGTGTATTGGAAAATTCTCAAATATTTTTACATTATATTTTTTTTCAAATTCAGAATAAAATTCCTTAGCATATTTCATAAACTCTGTTCCTTTCCAAGAAAGAGTATATCGTTTTAATATTGTTGGATTTAAAACTGCCCCAGATTGATATGTTGAGTTTGTCCCAGGTAAATCTATAATTATAAAATCTTTCTTTTTTTTGATTAACTGACTTGCAAAAGTTAAGCCTGCTATACCATACCCAACAATTATATAATCAATCAAGTTTATTTGTTTGTTTTTTAAAAAAAATTGTAAAAAAAAACGCTACTAAAAGTAGCGTTTAAAATATAATAAAAAATTAATTATTCCATTGATCTTGTTCAAAATCACGAATAATAGACTTAATTCTTTCAGACTCAAGAAGCTGTCTTAATGCATCCTCATACATATAATCTTTAACTGCTCTATCTTCATAAACATTTTCTTCCTTATATATGGTAGCATTAAATCTTCTTGAATTTAACATATGATCAAAGCTAACCGGCTGAGAAGAATTTTTAATATTAAAGACTTTGTTCTCATTTAGAATTTTTCTTGCATCAGGATACCAAACCCAGAATAAAGGATTAAAATTATCAGGCTCTGCTTTAGCTACTTTATCACTAAAAGTTGAAATATCAGCGGCCACAGGTGCTATAGCTAAAAGTCTATATTTAAGTTCTCCTAACCTTTTGTTAAAAAACCAAGTTCCCTTAACAAGATATTGTTCAATATCATCAGCCTCCATAATATTTGTGTCATAATCATCCTCTACTAATAACTCTTCTGTAATCTCCCCAGCATTCAATCTCACTCTTGCATCTTCAGAAAAGTCTCGACTTATAAGTCTATCCCTTAATTCAACTAAAGTTATTTTCTCAGTAAAATAATCGTCATTATAAATTTCCTTAATTTCTCCACTTTTAATTCCATCTATAATTATTCTCCAAAGTGATTTTCTGTTTTCAGATAACATTCCATTTGCAACTGTTGGGTAATAAAAAGGAAAATTAATTCTTTCATCTAAATCAATTTTCTCCCATATTGTCTTAGACCACATAACATCACGATCTTCAATAAAACCATATGCTATAGGTGTTTCATCATCTGCTTCAAGTTGCTGCTCATTTGCAATCCCTATTTCTTGAGGAACCTTAGCATTCAACAAGTTGGATTGAGCAAATGAATAATTAAAAGATAAAAATATTAAAAGACTAAAAAGGAAAATAAAGAAATTTTTCATGACAATAAATTTTTAGTTTATAGTTATAGAGATCGGTGATGGGTTTTGTAATCTGTATTTAGACCCAGCAATCGCAGTTTTAATATCAGTAATTATTATTGTCTGACCAGCCTTAATTCTTCTCAAAGAATTTATTCCTTTAGCGTCAAGTCTATCACCCTTAATTACCATACTTGGCATTCCTGGTGCTCTAAATCTAAATTCAATTACTTTTACAGGTAAATCAAAATCAAAATCTACCAATCTGGCTTCAACTTTTCCTTTTTCTAAACTAGTTTTTGGAAGACCAAATGCTCCATCTTTACCTCTAAAAAATCCTGTTGGCTTAGGAATTTCTTTAATTCTAAATGATGAAACAGAAGAAACTCTTTTACCATCTGGAAGTGTTCCTGAAACATTTATTTTCACTTCTCTTCCTTTTTGTGGAGATAACATATATTTACTCCCTTTAACTCTTTTTAAACCAGGAGCACTAGCTCGCACTTTAGCATCTTGAATTCCAGGAATAGATATTGTAATTGGATTATCAACACCCCTGTAAACAACATTCATCTTATCGGCAGAAATAACTGCTGAATTAGGTTTTGAAATTACAGTAAACAGTTGATTAACCTTAATTTTAGACTCCTCACCGTCATTTAAAAAAACCAGATCACCGGTTATTGTGTGATCGCCAGGTCTACCAGCATTTACTTTTAATTTAATTCCTCCAGGTATAAGATCAAAATCTTCACTAGTTAACTTTCTGTCATCTAAACTCAGAACTACACTATTTGGATTTTGAGCCCCTCCCTTTCTGCCTAAAATAATACTTCCATCAAAAGTTTCACCAGAATAATAAGCTCCTTTCTCTGTTTTAAGTAATGTAATATAATTTGACTCATTAACTCCAGTCTCCAATTCCATTTCTTTACCCATAAGTGTTATAAGAACATCTGTTTCAGTTTGACGAATATCATTTTGAACCATTGTTAATTTAGCTAGAGAAGAAACCAAAGGGAAATCTGAGTAGTTCCAATCTAACCAAGATTGATCTGCATTATCTTTATTTTTTACATTACTATTTTGATCTCCAGTAAAAAATCTTGCTTCAACAACCTCTATAGATTTAGGATATTGACTTCCAAAAACCTGAATAACTTGCATTTTATAATCATTTATTTGATTGACAAATCCAACACCACGTTCAGAAACGCCCTCAGGACCAAAAAAAATAGAATTCAATTGAGACCCCTTGTCCATTTCTTGAAAATTTATTAATTCAGGATCCTTAACTTTTTGTTCTTCAGTAATCTCATTTTTTATATCAGCAATAACATTGTATAACTTATCAGATTCCACTTTAATTCTCTGAGCAGTTCTATTATGACCTAACCACTTACCTTCTTTATCTTCGGCATTAGTTTTTACTTTTTCATACAAGATTTCATTAGTTTCTGCTAATCTAGCATTGGCATCTTTAATCTTATAAAACATTTGACCAAAACCAGCCAATACCTCTTTACTTACGTTAAGAGCAAGCATCGTAATAAAAACCAGATACATCAAACTTATAAGCTTCTGCCTGGGTGTTTCTTTTGCTCCTGCCATTTTTTATTTCTTTTCCATTGCATTAAGCATTCCACTGTAAACTTGATTTAATGAAGCTAAATTAGCGTTCATACTATCCATTTGAGCCTTAAGTTTTCTAGCATTAATAGCTAATTTTTCATTAAATTCAGAATTACCTTGTGCAGAGTTAATTTGCTCTTGATATTTAGCATTAAGTTCTTCCATCTGAGAAGCAGCTTTAGACATTTTATCTGCATAAGCTTCAGAAGCTGAAACAGCCTTTGATGCTGGATTAAGTGCTTGAGTAGATGATTCTAAATCTTTAATACTCTTAGTTAATTTATTCATTAACTGAACATCTAATTTAGCTTCAGCCATTAAGGCATCAATTTTAGAGGATAATCCAGGTCCTCCACCAGATGGTTTAGCACCTCCTCCACCTTTTAATTTTGAAACGTATTCGTTATGCTCTTCGTGAATTTCTCCAGTAGCCATAGCTGAAGCAGTAAATATAAGTGCTTCTGTTCCAAGACCAATTCCAAGAACTAATCCTCCTGTAATAGGTCCAAATTCTAAGTGGAGAATTTTAAATAATGCTCCAATAATTACAACAGCTCCTCCTAATCCGAAAAGCATGTGCATCACGAGTTTACCTCTAAGTCTTTTATTTAATAGTTTATCATTCATTTTTAATTGTGATTTTTTATTTTATTTATTAAATATAAAAATTATTAAGTGTTTTAATGTTATTTTATTTTAACTTTTTGTGAACCTAAATAATCTTGCACTGTTCTAAATCCAATAAAACTTCTAGATGTGTCTGCATATTCGTAATCTCTAGAGCTTACTCGAAGAAAATATGCAACATCTTTCCATGACCCTCCTCTAACAACTTTTCTCTCCTCATTTTCAAATGACATATTTGGATTTAATGTAGCAACATAATCATAAGAACCTGAATCATAAGAAGAATTAGTCCACTCAGAAACATTTCCTGCCATATTATATAGATTGTAATCATTAGGAAGATAAGACTTTGCCTCTACTGTATATACTGCCTGGTCTGAAGCATAATCACCTCTTAATGGCTTAAAGTTAGCTAAAAAACAAGCTCTATCATTGAGTAGATATGGAGAACCCCAAGGATATGTACCCGCTGGTATCCCTCCACGAGCAGCATATTCCCACTCACCCTCATTGGGTAATCTAAACCTACTAACTTGATGTTTCCCCTTTGAACGCTGATAACCATTTTTATAATTAGTTCTCCAATTACAAAAAGCAACAGCCTGTTTCCATGAAATTCCAACTACAGGATAATCTTGATAAGCAGGATGAGAAAAATAATCGTTATGCATAGGTTCATTATATGAGTAAATAAAGTCTTTGATCCAAACTGTAGTATCAGGATAAATTTGAATTTCTTCCTTTTTAATAAAAGGAGTTCTGTCAATAAATTGTTGTCTATTTTTTTTGGACTCCGCAGCAGCACCCTCTGCATCAAACCAAGTGTAAGCATAAACAAGTTTAGTTACATCTATTTTCATTTCACCGTTATACCATAATTCTGGTGGTAAATAAAGAGAATCCATAACTTCAGCATAAGCTTGATCAACATAATCTTCAGTCTCCCAGGATAAATCAGCATCCCAATTTAAAGGTCTCCCTGCATAAGGATCATCACTTAAATCATAATAATTCTCTCGCATATATTTTTGAAACTCATTTAGGTCTGATGTGTCGGCATCTTGAAAAGAAAATTCTCCTATACCATCAGTATTTTCTTCTCCTTCTCCTGCTTCTGATGCCTTTCTTGCAAGCATAGCAAGAGCTATCGAATCTTTTACCCAATATACAAATTGTCTATATTCACTATTAGTTATTTCAGTTTCATCCATATAAAAAGATGGAACAGTAACTGTTTTTGCAGGGGCATTTTGAGTTTGAGCTTGATCTTCATCTTGTTTACCCATAATATAAGCTCCTCCTTCAATTAGAGTCATTCCATATGGTTTTTCTCCAAACCACTTCTTTTGCTTAACACCAATTAATTCCCCTCTATTCTTATTCCCACACGAAAATAAAACCAAAGAACCAAGAATTAATATAAATAATTTTTTCATTAATTTCTTTCAATTTTATAAATCCTAAATCTTCAAAAGACTCGGTATAAAACTAACTATTTTTTTTTCTATACCACAATCCTCCATAACGCAATCATAATTAAAAGCTATTCTAGTGCAACCTTTTTACAGCATTATACCATCTTTCAGGAATTTTGTCTTTCATAGCTTCTTCATAATCTTGCTCTGTGCAAGGTAATAACGTAGAAGTTTTAAATTTATTATTTAATAACTGATCATTTGTTAATTCCATCCACCATCTTTGACTTTTTTCACTCTTATAAAAAATAATAGACCTATCTGATAAACTTACATTAAACTTTAAAAATCCTTCGCTTATTGAAACGGGAAATTCATCATATCTGTATTGAACACCTTCAATAAAATACCAAACTATTTGCGCCAACAATTGATTAAATATTGAAGTTGACTCCAATTCAAATAATCCTAAAAAACTAACTTTATCACTTAACCCAGCATATCTAGACAAAGCACAGATAGTCCTACTATCAATCCCATTGGGAGTAGAATTAATATTACCATTTGCCTGCCATGACAAACATTTCATGTCAAACCCAACAATATCTGCATCTCTAAAAACTGGTTCAATTTGTTTTACATCATATAAAACATCCCCTAATCTAGTTGAATCAAAATATAATTTATCCATTAAATCCTTTTCCTCTTGTGCAGAATAATAGTTCTGATAACCAATGTTTGTGTAATTATTTAAAAAATTTGGTTGTTCCATTATAATCTTACTCATATATGATCTCCCTGAAATCAATTCTTCTTCTTGGGAAAAATCAAAAGAACGATCAACTGAAATAATATTTACTAGTTGTTTTTCTGATTGAAAGGATCTATATGCGGGATAAATTAAATCATGACTTCCTCCTAAAATTATTGGAATCACATTTACCTGACGAAGATATAAAGTGATTTCACGAAGGGCAACGTATGTGTCATCAACCGTTTTTCCATTCTGTAAATTGCCGAGATCAATAATATTTATATTCCAATTACCAGGATATAAAGAATAAAAATATTTTCGAAAATGATTTAAATCATTTTCTTCTATTGGGAAAAAACTATTTCTTTTTTCAAAAACTCCAATTAAAGCAATTGAAAAAATTTTTAAATCAGGCATTCCCTCAGACTTATTATAAATTTTAATATTTTTTCCAATAATCTGATTAGGAAGTGATGAAATTGTTTTAAATTCTTCTATTTCAATAGGAGTAAAAAATTCTTCAATCATTACTATTTATTTAACTTCTTAGGATTTTTTTCCCCAAGATATTTTTCAACCTCATCTTTTGTAAGTTTTTTTGGATCAACATCCTTAGAAAGCTGAATTCTCTTTTTCCCCTGAATAATAACCGACCTTCCCCACTTCGCTTTTTCTACCCTAATTCCTAATTCTTTCCAATCATGAATTAACTTATCTTTTTCCCTCTGAATTCTATCTTTAATTAAATCTTCAATTTGATTCTTTTCTAAATTTTCAAAATCATACGATTTATCTACATTAATAAAAAAATCATTCCATTTTATAAATGGACCAAATTTTCCAATTCCCTTAATAACAGGGAGATCATCATAAAAATAAATAGGAGCATCCGATTTTCTTTTCTCCTCAATAATTTTTATGGAATCCTCAATTTTAATCGAATATGGGGATAAATTTTTTGGTAAAGGAATAAAACTCTTTCTAAATTTTATATAGGGACCATACCGACCATTATTTACTAAAATTTCATTCTTTTCATAAGTGCCTACAATTCTTGGAAATTCAAATAATTTTATTGCCTCTTCAAAGGTTATAGTTTCTAAAAACTGATCTTTAGTTAAACTTGCATAAACAGGATTTTTTTCATCGTTTAATTCTCCCAATTGAGCAATTGGTCCAAACTTACCAAGCCTAACTTTAAGTATCCTTCCTGTTTTTGGATCTTTTCCCAAAACCCTCTCACCTGATTCTCTTTTTGCATTTTCTTTTACATCTTCAACAATCGAATGAAAATTTTTATAAAAGGACTTTATCATTTCAGTCCAATCTTTAGATCCCTTAGCAATATCATCAAAACCTTGTTCTACTTGAGCAGTAAAATTATAATCCAAAATGGTTTTAAAATTTGAAACTAAGAAATCATTTACTATACTTCCAGTATCTGTTGGAACTAATTTCCCTTTATCACTCCCTATAATTTCAATTAAATTCTTTTCTGTAATATCTGAATCTTTCAACTCAATTTCAATAAAACTTCTTTTAGCCCCCTCAAAATTTCCCTTTTCAATATAACCTCTATTTTGAATTGTAGATATAGTTGGAGCAAATGTTGAAGGTCTACCAATTCCTAATTCTTCAAGTTTCTTAACTAAGGAAGCTTCTGAAAATCTATATGGAGGTCTTGAAAATCGTTGTCTCGAAATTATATTTTTTCTTAAAAGGTTATCACCCTTATTTACTATAGGAAGTACACCTTTATTATTCTCTTCTTCTTCATCCTTTCCCTCTAAATAGATCTTTAAAAATCCATCAAAAATTATTACTTCTCCATTAGCAAGAAACTTCTCAGAAAATTGATTCGATAAAATTTCAATTTGAGTTTTTTTAATTTCAGCTTCACTCATTTGAGATGAAACAGTCCTTCTCCATATAAGTTTATATAAACGACTTTGATCATAATCAGAAGAAATAGTTGATTTTGAAAAATCAGTTGGTCTTATAGCTTCATGGGCTTCTTGAGCTCCTTTAATTTTTGATCTAAAATCTCTCAAAGACAAATAATTTTCTCCATATAAAGACTTTATTTCATTTGCTATATTATTTTTTGCTTCATCTGAAAGATTTACACTATCAGTTCTCATGTAAGTAATCAAACCAGCTTCATATAATTTTTGGGCAACTGTCATTGTTTTACTAACAGAAAAAAACAACTTGCGAGAAGCCTCCTGTTGTAGAGTTGATGTTGTAAAAGGAGGCGATGGACTCTTCTTGAAAGGTTTTTTTAATATTGAATGTACCTTGTAATTAGCTTTTTTATTCTTTTCTAAAAAATTTTTAGTAAAATTTATATCACTAAAATCAATATCTAAATGAGCTGGTATAACCTTTCCATCATTTGTGTTAAATTCAGCCTGAGTTTTAAAAATTTGTTTTGGAACAAACTCATTAATAGACCTCTCTCTTTCAACAATTAACCTTACAGCAACTGATTGAACCCTTCCGGCCGACAAACCTCCTTTTACTTTTTTCCAAAGTACTGGAGATAATTCATATCCAACAAGTCTATCTAAAACCCTTCTTGCTTGTTGAGCATCAACTAGATCATTATTTATTTCTCTTGGCTTTTCAATAGCATTTTTAATTGCTTTTTTTGTAATCTCAGAAAATACTATACGACGAGAATTTTCTCTATTTAAATTAAGGTTATTAGACAAATGCCAGGCAATAGCTTCCCCTTCTCTATCTTCATCACTTGCAAGCCAAACAACATCTACTTGTTTAGAAAGTTTCTTTAACTCATTTACAATTTTTTTCTTATCAGATGAAATTATATATTTTGGGGAAAAATTTCCATCAACATCAACACCTAATTCATTTGATGGCAAGTCTGATATATGACCAAAACATGAAACTACATTAAAACCTTCACCTAAAAAATTTTCAATTGTTTTTGCTTTAGCAGCTGATTCTACAATTACTAGATTTTTTTGCATATGTTAAAAAATTACTTGACAAAAATAGTTAAGTTTTTTTTTAACATTAAAATTTAACATCAAAAGAACTGTATTTTTGAGAAAAAAATAAATCTTGAAAAGCTTTTTTCCAATTCTCAATTGGCTTCCAAAATATAAAAAAAAATATTTTTTTTATGATTTTTTAGCTGGAATAAATGTTGGTATTATATTAATTCCCCAAGGAATGGCATATGCACTAATTGCAGGTTTACCTCCAATTTATGGTTTATATGCTGCACTAGTACCTCAAATTGTATATGCTGTTTTAGGCACCTCAAGACAACTAGCTGTAGGGCCAGTTGCTATTGATTCTTTAATTGTAGCTTCAAGTCTTGGAATCATGGCTTTTTCAAATCCTGAAGAATATATTCTAATGGCTATTTCCCTGGCATTCATTGTTGGCTCATTTCAATTAATTATGGCTTCATTTAAATTAAGTTTTATAGTAACTTTTTTATCTAAACCAATTATAAGTGGATTTGTTTCAGCAATTGCAATAATAATTGGATTTAGTCAATTAAAATTTTTATTTGGAATTTCTATTTCTGAAAGCAATCTAATTAAAGATGTATTATTAAATGTTATTAATTCTATAGATAAAATTAACATTCCAACATTGTGTCTTGGTCTATTCTCTATACTAATAATCATTTTTATAAAAAAAAAGACCCCTAAATTCCCAATATATTTTGTAATGTTAATTTCAGGCATTGTTATATCTTATTTATTTAATTTAAATAAAATTGGAATTGATATTTTAGGAAATATTCCTAAAGGTCTTCCTGAATTTAAAATACCTATTTTAACTTATGATACAATTACTGATTTATTTACAATAGCATTAACACTTGCCATAATTGGTTACATTGAAGCCATCTCTATAGCAAAAAAATTAGAAGAAAAACATAAGTATTATAAAATCAATCCCAACCAAGAACTTTTAGCACTAGGCATGTCAAATTTAATTGGTTCTTTTTTTCAATCTTTTCCTGTAACAGGTGGATTTTCAAGATCAGCGGTTAATGATGAATCTGGAGCCAAATCTGGAATTTCAGCCATAATAAGTTCAATTATTGTTGGAATTACAATAATCTTCTTCACATCTTATCTTTTTTATTTGCCAAAGGCAATTTTATCCTCAATAATAATAGTAGCAGTATTTAATCTGATTGATTATAAATTTCCAATAAAATTAATGTCAAATAATAAAGATGAGTTTTTATTGCTAACTATTACATTTTTGTTTACAATCTTTTCTGGAATTAAAGAAGGTATAATTATAGGATTATTTACTTCAATATTAATTGTTGTTTCAAGGTTTAAAAATGGTAATTTATCAATTAAAAAAAAGATTAGATTATTAATTAATTATAAAAAAATTATAAGCTTATCAAAAAAACATAAAAAGAGAAATGACATTCTAATTCTTCATGTTAAAGGTCAACTTTTCTATGGAAACTTAAATTATTTTAAATCATTTATAAAAAAAGAGACTTCTAGTAATTCAAATTTTCTAAAAGCACTAGTTCTTGACATAAAAGATCTTTACTATATTGATAGCTCCGGATCAGATACATTTTGTAAAATAATTAAAAAATTAAACAAAATGAATATCAGAGTAATGATATCTAGTTTTACAGAAAACAAAAAAGATTTTAAATTTGACAAAAATTTAATTGATTGTATTAAAAGAAATAATCTTTTCATTTCAATAAATAATGCATTAGAAAATTTTAATATATCAAATAAAAAATCTATTTAATTATAATTGAACAAATATATACTGATTGTTTATCTCAAGGATCTTATTACATTGAGAGTGATGGAGAAGCTGCAATAATTGATCCCTTAAGAGAAATTAATTCCTATCTTAAAAAAGCCGAAAATAATAATATTAAAATTAAATATATATTCGAAACTCATTTTCATGCTGATTTTGTAAGTGGTCATTTAAGTCTTTCTAAATCCACTGGAGCTCCAATTATATTTGGTCCTAATGCATCAACATTATTTGAATCAATTATTGCTAAAGATGGTCAAATTTTCTCTATAGGATCCGTCAGTCTCAAAATTTTACACACTCCAGGTCATACTATGGAAAGCACTACTTATCTTCTTAGAAATTCTGAAGGTAAAGATCACACTATTTTCGCTGGTGACACTTTATTCCTTGGTGGCGTAGGGTCGTCCAAACCTTACACAAAAATCCTCAAAACTTAAAACAGAAGATTTAACAGGAATTCTCTATGAAAATATTAAAAATAAAATAGTTCCGTTATCCGATAATTTAATTGTTTATCCTGCTCACGGGGCTGGTTCAGCTTGTGGTAAAAACCTTTCAGAAGAAACCTTTGGCACTCTCGGAGATCAAAAAAGAACAAATTATGCTTTAAGATCTAATATTACTAACGATAAATTTATTAAAGAAGTCCTTGATGATTTAGACTCACCACCAAAATACTTTAATCAAAATGTTAAATTAAACATGGAAGGTTATGAAGATGTTGAAATAATTCTAAAAAAAGTAAAAAAAGAATTAAGCCCATCTAATTTTGAAGCTAAATTAGATGAATTCAATGCTTTAGTTCTTGATGTAAGACATCAAAATGAATTCTCAAAATCTCTAGTTGAAAGGGGGCCTTTAAAAGGGTTTGATATACAATCATTGGTTGAAAAATATAAGAGTGATTTTGTGGGACATGTTAATTATAGGAAGTTTGGAGTTGATTTTCCTATACTAATAAAATTTATTAATGCGGAACAAGATTTATCAATTCAAGTGCACCCCAACAACAAAATTGCTCAAAAGCGCCACGGTTCACTTGGGAAAAGAGAAATGTGGTGCATAATGCATGCTGAACCAGACGCAAAATTAATTCTAGGTTTCCAAGGGGATCAATCTCCAAATAGTCTAAAAAAGCACATAAATGAAAATACTCTTGAGAGTATCTTAAATTATCAAAGTGTTAAAGAAGGTGATTGTTTCTTTGTTGATTCAGGCAAAGTGCATTCAATAGGAGGTGGAATTGTCTTAGCAGAGATTCAACAAAAATCTGATATTACCTATAGACTTTATGACTGGAATCGAAAAGATAAAAAAGGTAAGGTTAGAGAACTCCACGTAGATTCTGCATTAGATGCGATTAATTACAGTAATGATAATAGTTTTACTATTAATTATAAAGCTGTAGAAAACAAATTTGTGGGCATTGGTCAAGAATTCTAGTTTACAGTAAGATGCTTAAAATTAAATTCAAAGAGATTGATCATTGATCATTCTGGTATAGATTCATTTGTTATCTATATGTGTGTTTCTGGGGAAAAAGTTCTGTTCGAAGTAGATTCATATAGTTATGAGATTCTATATGGGCAAACTGTTTTGATACCTGCGTATATAGATAAAATTTTATTTCATGGAGAAAACTGCCGTCTCTTGCAGGTCTATCTTAAAAAGTATACCTAAATCCTCAATTCAGTTGTAGTAGAATTACATATTTAACCAATATATAAGTTTTATATTAAAGCTTCTAACTTTTGGTGACAGACCATCAACTGTCAAGTAATTGTCGTTGTATACTACATATAAATCAGAAAGTGGTGCAAATCTCCATTGCAATCTTGAATTAATAATAAAGTTGTCAGATTGTGAATTATATTGAAAAAAGGAAGACCAAGTAACACTTTTATTAAAGGTAAATTCCATTTTCGGACCTATTAACCATAGTTTTGCTTTGGAATAAGGATCTGGTAAATTAATATAGTTGTAGCTCAGTAAAAGACTAGTCTTAAAATAAGGTTGTAAACGCCAATTAATCGTTGTCTTAATTGATGATTTTTTTCCATTATAGAAATTTCCCACATCACTTTTTGCAGAGAAATTTAATTGGTTTCTTGGATTTCCATCATAGTTTATCTCGAAGTTGGAGTAGGTATATCCTTTAACTCCTGGTAGAGGAGTTCCATCATCTGAACGTGTTGGATCAAAGGCATTGAACAAATAGGTATATCGATTGTTAAACGTAAGCTCTAGTCTTGAAAGGTTTTCAAAAAAAAATTTCACTTCAGATTTAAAATGTCTATCTGAATTTATATTGTTTTGATTTGCAGCATATGTTAGATATGCACTTTGTTCAAACTCGACATTAATTATTTTCTCTGTTTTCGGATATATTTTGTAAGTATAACTTGGCTTATGTTTAAGTATGCCAGTTCTTTTTATATAACCTAAATCAGAATTGTAGTCTTCTTCAAGATATATAGTTTTTAATCTGAATTCATGATTTCTTGAATTATAATTTAATGATGCTCCAGCAGCATCAGAATCTTTGCCTGAATTTGGAGTAAAGGATCTATTTACAAAATAAGTGCCGATCCAGGTATTATCCTTGGATGCGAGTTTATACTCTAAGCCAAATACACGATTGTATTTTTCATCATTTGACAAAAAAGTATAATTTTTGATTGCTTCTCTATTTATTAAAAAGAAATTAATACTTGATCTGCTAAAAACATTTTTTTGAAAAGTCAAGACAGTATTATTATTTGAAGGTATTTCGTTTCTAATATCTTCATCTGTAAGCATATTTAAAAATCCTATTCGGGTCGTATTATTTATTTTACCGCTTAGCCTTACTCCAGCTAAAATTTTGTTTTCAATTGTATTTCCATCTTTGTCATTAGCTACACCAATTCTTCTAGAGAAAAATGGTCTGGCTTCATACGCATCGCCATAATTTGAGAATAAATCACTGTTATCTATAAAAAACTGTCTTTTTTCTGGTAAAGAAACTTCAAATCGAGTTAAGTTTATTATTTCATCATCAACTTCAACTTGAGAAAAATCAGGATTTATGGTAAGATCTAGATTCAGACCACTTGAAATAGAAATTTTGGCATCTCCTCCTATATCAAAATTGTTTGTCTTTTGATTATTTTCAAAATCTCTTGAAGAGAGGATATTTGTGAATGGGATTATAGAAATTGGATATCTGATTTCTTCTAAAGGATTCTCAAAAGTCATTTTTTTCATAAAAGACAAATCAAAGGTACTTTTGTTTTGGGGAATTTTTGACCAAGTTGTATACTCACCATTTTGAGAATTAAATCGTAAGATATTTATTTTCCAAGATTTGGAATTTTTAGGAAAGCGAATCGAATTAAGTGGTATTTTTATTTCTGAAATGTAATATCCGTCATATATCTTTGACTCAACTTTCCATTTAACATCCCAATTAAAATCTAAATCTTTTTCCCAATTGGTACCACCATTTGATATAAGGAAATCTTCTTCTATAGCCAGGGGATTTGATCCAAAAGCATATGCATTTGTAGCATCACTGTAAGTGTCTAAAAGTATATTGAAACCATCCTGTCCAAATGCTTTAGGATCTCTCTTAAGTGTAGAAACAAGATAATTTTTTGATTCTGAGAAGGCTTTTATCAGAAAGTATAGGTTGTTTTCATCATATAAAACTTTTAGCTCGGTCTGCTGTAATGCCTTGATGCTATCAGTTGGAAGGAATTGCCAGAATTCCTGTCCTGATGAGTTAGCTTGCGCCCACTCTTTTTCGTTTTCCTGTCCGTCAATGACTATTTCTTCCTCAGTATACTTTACATGTATATCTTGTCCGTGCAGAGTGGGAAAAAAAAACAGAATTTTGCACAACAAACAAGTAAAAGTTCTATTACTAAAAATAATCATTGATTTAATCAAACGGGCTAATCTACTTAGATATACTAATGTTTACAAATAAATTGCTTGTCATTGTCATAAAATTAATATTTGCTTAATAGATAAGTTTATTTGATCAATTCTACACTTCTTTTTACAAAATTTGTAAGGTCTTCACCTTTTAGTATGTTTTGAGAAAGGCGTGCTAAATCTAAGGATTGTTTTACAAGTCTATCCCTTTTACTTTTATTTTTAGTTCTGAAGATTAGCTGTGTTAGTTCATGGTAAGGTTAATCAACAAACACATTGATAAGGTTAGTAAGTTAGATTTTGGTAATGTTGGTGATGAAGATACTTTGGAATATCTACATGAGGGTATTAGTAATTTAAATGAAATTACATTCCTCATTAAAACAGATATAGAGTATCGTTTAACAGATATTAATAATAAAAACAATTAGAAGCAGAATGGAAACACTACTAACACAACTAGGAATTAACACCGAACAACTTTATGCCAAACCAATTCACGATAGAGAAGAAACACAAACTATAATGGGTTGCACACATAGAACATTAAGAAATTGGGAGGATAAGGGTTATATTATAAGAAGCAAGTTTAAAAACAGAAATTACTACATAACGAATGAGATAGTGAATTGTGCAAGGAAACAGATAGGATTAGATGGCTGGGAAAATATATGGGATGATAAGAGTTAAATAATTCCAACTCTATCATATTTATTAATGGTAGACACACAACACTTTACAACCAATTACCAATCTATCAACTCTCATAATAGTTTGATTACGAAGGGATGCATTCAGATGTATCCTTTTGTTTTTATAATATGACATTTTGTCCGAATTTAACTATCTTTGTACATTAATTGAATTAGAGATAAATTGATTATGTTGGGAACTAATAATATTTATTTTTCACACCATAGTTCTATTTAAATAAAGTATGAAAGGATTAAAGGAAACCATATTAGAGAAGAATCCATACGAACATAATGGTGAATCCCACCATTTTTCCCACCATCAGAATTCATCGTTAAGTACTAAGGATAAAGGAGTTACAAAAAGTAAGAAGTTCTATATAGAATCATATGGATGTCAAATGAACTTTTCAGACTCAGAAGTTGTTGCGTCAATATTATCAAATGATAATTACGAAATAACTTCAAAACCTGAGGAGGCATCATTAATTTTATTAAACACTTGTTCAATAAGGGACAAGGCTGAACAAAGAATAAGAAAAAGATTAAAAGATTTTAATCATTTAAAAAAAATTAATCCTAAAATTAAAATTGGTGTTTTAGGCTGTATGGCAGAAAGAGTAAAACACAAATTTCTTGAGGAAGAAAAAATTATTGATATTGTTGTTGGTCCAGATGCATATAAAGATTTACCAGATCTTATCAAAAAAGCTGAAAATAATATTGAAGCTGTAAACGTAATTTTATCTAGGGATGAAACTTATGAAGAAATTTCACCTATAAGAATAAACACAAACAGTGTTAGTGCATTTATTTCAATTACTAGAGGATGTGATAATATGTGTACTTTTTGTGTTGTACCCTTTACAAGAGGAAGGGAAAGAAGTCGAGATCCAAAAAGTATCATAAAAGAAATTTATGACCTACAAAAAAAAGGCTATAAAGAATTAACTCTTTTAGGACAAAATGTTGACAGCTATTTATGGTATGGAGGCGGACTTAAGAAAAACTTCTCTAAAGCTACAGATTTACAAAAAAAAACCTGCATTACGTTTGACAAGCTATTAAAATTAATTGCTGAAGCTTTTCCTAATATAAGGATTAGATTTTCAACTTCTAATCCTCAAGACATGACAATAGAAGTAGTGAAAATAATGTCAAAATATGATAACATCTGTAAACATATTCATCTACCTGTTCAATCAGGAAGTGATAGAATACTAAAAAAAATGAATCGCCTTCACACAAGAAAAGAATACATAAAATTAACAAACACTATTAAAACTTTAATACCTGATTGTGGTATTTCTCATGATATGATAACTGGATTTCCTTCAGAAAATGAACAAGATCACAAAGATACTTTAAGCCTAATGGAATATGTAAAATATAACTTTGGATTCATGTTCTCTTACTCTGAAAGACCAGGTACATTAGCATCTAGAAAATTTAATGATGATGTAGATTTACCTACAAAAAAGAGAAGATTAAAAGAAATTATTAATCTTCAACAAAAACACTCATATGATAGAATGAAAAATTCTATTAGAAAAACGTTCTGTGTTCTTATTGAAAAAGATTCAAAAAAATCGTCTTTAAAATGGAGTGGGAGAACTTCTCAAAATACAGTTGTAGTTTTTGACAAAGAAAATTATCAAATTGGTGATTTTGTAGATGTAATAATTAATGATTGTACTTCCGCAACATTAATTGGTAGTGCAATATCTTATTCTAAAACTATTTAATTAATAATTATGGATTCTCTCCAAACTATAAAACAACGTTTTGAAATAATTGGAAATAATATTGGCTTGAATAGAGCTTTAGAAAAAGCTCTGAGAGTATCGGAAACAGATATTTCAGTATTAGTTGTTGGAGAAAGTGGTGTAGGAAAAGAAAATATTCCCCGTATTATTCATCAATATTCTCACAGAAAACATTCAAAGTATATTGCTGTTAACTGTGGAGCAATTCCTGAAGGCACAATTGACAGTGAACTTTTTGGGCATGAAAAAGGAGCTTTTACTGGTGCTACTCAGTCTCGTGATGGGTATTTCCAAGTTGCTGATGGTGGTACAATCTTTTTAGATGAAGTTGGTGAACTTCCCCTTCCCTCCCAAATTAGACTTCTTCGTGTGTTAGAAACTGGAGAATTTTTAAAAGTGGGTTCCTCTAAAGTACAAAAGACAAATTTAAGGATTGTTGCGGCAACAAATTTAAATATTCAAGAAGCAGTACAAAGAGGGAAATTTAGAGAAGATTTATATTATAGATTAAGCACTGTTGAAATATCAATACCTCCACTAAGAAATAGAAAAGAAGATATACCTTTATTATTTAGAAAATTTGCATCAGATTTTGCTCAAAAATATAGAATGCCAACATTAAGACTTGACAAAAATGCTGAAAGAATTCTTACAAATTATAGATGGAGTGGTAATATTCGTCAACTTAGAAATATAGCCGAACAACTTTCAGTTCTTGAAAAAAACAGAGAAATTAATCAAGACCTTATAAAATCATATCTTCCAAACTATAATTCACGACTTCCAACAATTTTTGAGAAGGAAAAAAAAGAAAGAGATTTTTCATCAGAGAGGGAAATCTTATACAAAGTTTTATTTGACATGAAAAATGATTTGAATGATTTAAAAAAAATTACTCATGATTTAATTAATAACAAAAACTTAGAATCTGTTAATAAAAAAAATCAGAGAATAATAAAAAAAATGCACGGAGATAAAGAAACTAGTAATTTCAAAGAAAATTCTTTTGAAACTGTTCCTTTAGAAACTGAAAAAACTGATATTAATAATAAAATTGAAAAAGATAAATATGAATATGCAGAAACAATCATTGAGGAAGAACCCTTATCCCTTTTAGAAAAAGAAATAGAAATGATTAAGAGAGCCCTAGTCAGAAGTAAGGGCAAGCGTAAATTAGCAGCAAAAGAACTTGGAATCTCAGAAAGAACTCTATACAGAAAAATAAAACAGTTTAATTTAAATAATAATGAAGATGAATAAGATAAAAATAACTTTAATATTTTATACTATAATTCAGAATGCATGTGGAATTTACTCTTTTACAGGAGCTTCAATACCAGCTGGAACTAAAACTTTTCAAGTAAACTATTTTGAAAATAAGGCAGGTAATAGACCCGGGTCTACAATTGAACCTGGTCTTGACAGGGATTTTACAATTGCTTTACAAGATTTAATTTTAAATAGAACCAACCTAAATTTAGTTAATGATCAAGGAGATTTAATTTATGAAGGAGAAATTACTAAGTATAGTGTAAGTCCAATGTCTGCTACGGCAGAAATAAAAGCAGCACAAAATAGATTGGAAATTAGTATTGCTTTAAGATATTTTAACAAAATAAAAGAAGAAGATGACTTTAAAAAAACTTATTCATTTTTTTATGATTTTCCTGCAGATCAACAAGTTTATGATGTGAAAGATACTGCTCATAAAGAAATTTTTGATCGTATAACACAAGATATTTTTAATGAAACTTTAGCTAAATGGTAATTATGGATAATGAAAAATATTTAGACTTTATTAAAAACTTCAATCCTGATTCAAAGGAGAACATTGACAAGCTTGAAAACTTAATCAATGATTACCCATATTATACAACCCCCAAATTATATTATCTTAAAATTCTTAAAGACAATAAATCCAAAAAATATGATTCCGAATTAAAAAAAATGGCTATTAGTGTTTATAATCGATCTTGGTTATTTGATTGGATAAATAAACCTTGGGAAAATAAAAAATCTAAAATACCAATTAAAAATAATAAACTAAATGATGAAATTAGACAGAAAAATGATTCTAAAAAAATGAATTTTACAGATTGGATTAATTATATACAAGATAATCCATCCGATGAAAAAAATTCAAAATTCATTAACGAAAAATTTCACTTAATTGAAAAATTTTTAAATAATACTTCAAAGATTCATAAAGACAAAATTTCACAAAACAAAGAAGATATGAGTAAAAAATCTCTAATATTATCTAATGAATTAATGACCGAAACTTTAGCTAAGATATATTTAAAACAAAAAAAATATAAAAAAGCAATTGAAGCATATAAAATTTTATCCTTGAAATATCCAGAAAAAAATGTTTTCTTTGCTAACCAAATAAAAAAAATAAAAAAATTAGATAATACTAAATGAGTACATTTTCAATTTTTATTGCACTAATAATTGTTGTTTGCTTTTTATTAGTTTTGGTGGTTATGGTTCAAAATCCAAAAGGAGGTGGTTTGTCTTCATCTTTTGGTGGGGGTGGGGCTCAACAAATGGGTGGAGTTCAGAAAACAACTGACTTTCTTGATAGAAGTACTTGGATTCTTGCTACTCTTCTTCTTGTTTTAATTTTAATTTCAAATGCTACATTAAACGAGGATTCTCAAATAGATGAATCTAAACTTTTAAATAATAATTCTATAGAAGAAATTCCAGAAGCGATACCTGAAATTATTCCTAATGAAATACCTGAACTACCGTCAAATGATGATAATTAATTTCATTGAAAACTAAAATGACCTGACATGCTGACATTTTTTTAAAATAATTTATTAAATTTCTCTAATGGCATAGTTTATGAAACAAATAGAATTAAAAAATAATATAAAATATCATGAGTAAATTAAAAATTAAACCTCTCGCAGATAGAGTTCTTATTGAACCTGCTGCTGCTGAAACAAAAACTTCTTCCGGTATTATCATTCCTGATTCAGCAAAAGAAAAACCTCAAAAAGGTAATGTTGTTGCTGTAGGTAAAGGAACAAAAGAAAATCCAATCACAGTTAGTGTTGGAGATCAGGTTTTATATGGTAAATATGCCGGAACTGAACTTCAACATGAAGGAGCGGATTACCTAATAATGAAAGAAAGCGATATACTCGCTATTGTTTAATTAAAACTTAAATCAAAATAAAATGGCAAAAAAAATAGAATTTGATATTGAAGCTAGAAATGGTATTAAACGAGGTGTAGATGCCTTAGCAAATGCTGTCAAAGTTACACTAGGACCAAAAGGCAGAAATGTTATTCTTGGAAAATCTTTTGGTGCTCCCCAAGTAACCAAAGATGGAGTAACTGTTGCTAAAGAAATAGAATTAGAGGATGCCTTAGAAAATATGGGCGCCCAAATGGTTAAAGAAGTTGCTTCTAAAACTAATGATCTGGCTGGAGATGGAACAACAACTGCAACTATTTTAGCCCAAGCTGTTGTTAAAGAAGGTTTAAAAAATGTTGCTGCTGGGGCTAATCCACTTGATCTAAAAAGAGGTATAGAGAAAGCTGTTAAAGCTATTGTCAAGTCTCTTGAGAGACAATCTGTTTCGGTTGGAGATTCTTCTGAAAAGATTAATCAAGTAGCAAGTGTCTCTGCAAATAATGATGAAACAATCGGCTCACTAATTACAGAAGCTTTTGAAAAAGTTGGAAAAGAAGGTGTAATTACAGTTGAAGAAGCTAAAGGAACAGATACATATGTTGATATTGTTGAAGGAATGCAATTTGACAGAGGTTATTTATCTCCTTATTTTGTTACTGACTCAGAAAAAATGGAAGCTGACCTTGAAACTCCTTACATACTTCTTTATGATAAGAAAATATCAGCCATGAAAGATTTATTACCAATCCTAGAACCTGTTGCACAAACTAGTAAGCCTCTTCTTGTAATTTCAGAAGATGTAGACGGTGAAGCTCTTGCAACTCTAGTTGTAAACAAACTTAGAGGGTCATTAAAAATTGCAGCAGTAAAAGCTCCTGGATTTGGTGATCGAAGAAAAGCTATGCTTGAAGATCTAGCTATTCTTACTGGAGGGACTGTAATTTCTGAGGAAAGAGGCTTTACTCTTGAAAACACTACAATTGAAATGCTTGGTTCAGCAGAAAAAGTTACTATAGACAAAGACAACACCATTGTTGTAAATGGAACCGGTAATTCTAAAGATATAAAAGCTAGAGTTAATCAAATAAAATCTCAAATTGAGACAACAACTTCTGACTATGACAAAGAAAAACTTCAAGAACGTTTAGCAAAACTCTCTGGAGGAGTTGCTGTTCTTTATGTTGGAGCTCCTTCTGAAGTTGAAATGAAGGAAAAGAAAGATAGAGTTGATGATGCCCTCAATGCTACTAGAGCAGCTGTTGAAGAAGGAATTATTGCTGGAGGCGGTGTAGCGCTTTTTAATACAAGAAGGGAAATAGAAAAATTAAAATCTAATAACTCTGATGAAGCTACAGGAATACAAATAATAAATAAAGCAATTGAATCACCTTTAAGAACAATAGTAGAAAATTCAGGAGGTGAAGGATCTGTTGTTATATCAAAAATTCAAGGTGGAAAGAACAATTTCGGTTATGATGCTAGAGATGGATCTTATGTTGATATGTTAAAAGAAGGAATTATTGATCCAACAAAAGTAGTTAGAGTGGCTCTTGAAAATGCAGCTTCAGTTGCTGGAATGATTTTAACAACTGAATGTGCTCTAGTCGATATTAAAGAAGAAACCCCGCCTGCACCACCTATGGGAGGAGGAGGAATGCCTGGAATGATGTAAATTGAGATTAACGGCATAAAAGAAAAAAATCTGCTTTACTGCGGATTTTTTTCTTTACTATCATTAATATTTCTTTCATACAAACAACAAATAGGTAAATTATTATAAGCATCATCAGAGGCATTAATTAAAGAAGTGTCATGACCTATATTTGAAATTGACTTATGAATATTTTTCAAAGAATTTTTTCTAGGATCATAAATTAAAGTTAATTTTTTAGAGAGTATATCCCATGAAGCATATTTAATCCCTTTTGAAGATAAAACAGCTTTCTCAATTCTCTTTTTGCACATGATGCAATTTCCACTAACTTCAAATTTTACTTTAGTGTTCTTATCATTTATTTCCTGACATGAAACAAGAAATGGTATGCTTATATATATTATTAATAATATTTTTTTCATTTTGTAAAATTATAAATTCCATCTTAAACCTAAATAAAACATTCTGCCAAAAATTGGAGCATAAACTTGTGATGTGTCAAAATCTGGACCAAAAGGATTTTCAAGATCAACAATAGGGTTAGCTTGAGTATAATTTCCAATATTTTCAGAGCCAAAATATAATTCTAATTCATAATTAATAGCTCTAGTAATCTGACTATTAATTATATTATAACTTGGAGAAAATCCTTTTAAAAAATCTTCTCTATTAACAAGTAATCTTTGCTTACCAACAAAATGTTGGGTGAAATCAAATCTCCATTGCCCTCCTTTTAAACTTCTTTCCGTTTCAAAAGACACATTAGAAAAAAAGCGGTTTTTTGCAATCATTGGCACATTTAAAAATCCATTTCTATAATCAGCTTTTACATCATAATCCTTGTATGCTAATCTAATGCTAAGAAGGTTAGTCGGTGCATAATCTATTTCTATCTGGAAATTGTTTGATAAACTTTTTCCTTTTAAATTATAAAATGCTATTTTCCTAGATTCCTCCCAATCCACTATTACCTGATCAATAAATCTTGTAGTATATCTTTCAATAAACAAATTTAATGGTCTATTAAATAATAAAAATTTCTGATTTATTCCAAAACCATAATTTAAAGCCTTCTCAGGACTTAAGCCATAAATACCTCCACCATTATTCTCTATTTCAATTAATCTATTCGTGCCAAATAAAGATTGATTTTCAGCAAAAATATTTGACACTTTCCTTCCTGTTCCAATCGATAATCTTAAAATAGTTTCTTTAAAAGGTAAATACCTTAAATGAACCCTTGGTGTCATAAAAAGCCCCATCCTATTATGATTATCTATTCTTAATCCAGCAATTAAACTTAAATTATTAAGGTTATCATAATTAAATTCAAAGAATCCCCCTAAAGAGCTATCAATTCTGTTATAATAAAATTTATCTATTTTTTCATGATAATTATCTCTTGTAATGTTAATGCCAGCTTTAAATTTATTTTTTGTATTTCCAATAATTGAATTGAAAACAAAATTTGTATAAAAGCTTTCATGTTTAACATCGTATGTTCTATAGCCATATGATCCAATTTGATCATGTAAGATATAAGAAACTTGAAAACCAAGACTTTTATAAGGTAATTCTGGAGAAACATATCCTAATTTAAAAGATGTGTCTATTCGCTCAGTATCTACTTCACTTCCCCAAACTAAAAATCTATTACTTTTTTTAGGGACATAAAATTTATTTCCCATTAATTTATCATCATTTAAAAATCTAAAACTTAAAAAACTTATTATTCCTTTTTCATTGTCTATAAATTGCCATCTATTTAAGATATTTATTTGTTTAGATATTGGTAAATCAAGAAAATTATCCTGATTAAGATCAATTTTTTGATCTCTTTGATTCCCATGAAAATAAACTCCAGTAAATAATTTATCTGAAATTTTTTTATTAAAATGAGAATTAAATTCAAATCTTCCATTTGCAGAACCGTATAAGTTTAAGAAAAACGGAAAATCAGAAAATGGTTTTTTTAATTCACTATTTATTTGACCTGAAATACTTTCAAATCCATTAGCTACACTTCCAGCACCTTTTGATATTTGAATACTTTCAATCCAAGTTCCAGGTGTAAATGTTAATCCATAAAATTGTGAAGCCCCTCTTACTGAAGGTATGTTTTCCTCAGTTATTAACAAATATGGGCTTTTCAAGCCTAACATTTTTATTTGTTTTGTGCCAGTTAAAGCATCTGAAAAATTTACATCGATAGAAGGATTTGTTTCAAAACTTTCAGACAAATTACAACAAGCAGCTTTTAAAAGCTCAGAACTATTAACATTTATTACATTTTGAGTCTGAAAATATGACCTCCCAATTGTTTTCCTTTTTACTAAAGTTACTTCATCAAGGGTATTTTGAGTATCTGGTTTTAAAAAATGAACAATAAATTTATTTTGATCATTTATTAGTATAGTATCATTTTTGAATCCAAGATAACTTATTATCAATTTATCTGATTCAATATTTCTTTTAATAGAAAACTTTCCCTGTTGATCAGAAATTACCCCCTCTTTGGTATTTAACCAATAAATATTTGCACCATATAATGCAGAAGTTTCATTTCCTTCCTTAAAAATGATCCTTCCTTCTACATTTTGTTGAGCAAAAATATTTGCTAAAGGCAAAAAAATTAATAATAAAAATTTATTCATTTAAAGATTGATTTATTGTTAGATTTTAAAAATCAATAACATTAACCATATAGAATAAACTGATTATAAAATAAATAAAGATTTTTATTGATTCTAGGTGGAGGTTTCCAATCTAAATTATTATAGAAACTATAAGAATAATTTGATATAATAAATTTTATAAAAAAGAAATTATTATGATTCTCTTTTTTATTATTAGCTATTTTAAAATTTTCAGGTTTATCATTTTGAAGAAAAACTATATCATTCTTGCAACAATCCTGAGTATTAATCCCTAAATAATTTTTATGATTTTTAAAACCATTAGATTTCATATCACAACCCTTTGGATTGGATGAAAACGAAATTAAAGAAATTTCATCACCACAATAATGAAAATTAAGAGACAATCCTATTTTTGATGCTAAAAAAAAGAAGGTGAAAAAAAAAATTAAAATTCTTTTATAACTCAGGCTTTTATTAATCATTAAACAAAATTACAAAAAACTTTAAATTAATTTAAGTAATATCAAAAATAAGAATCAAAACATATGTATTTTTTTAATTTTGTTTAATGATTCTTTCAAAAAAAAAAATTCTGGAAAAAATAAAAACTATTTTGTCAGAAACTAATAATTGGGAAAAAAAATTATTCAAAATTTGTCGAACAATAAAAAGTAGTATGAAAAAATATGATTGGGTTGGTTTTTATTTTTCAGATTCAAAAAATAGAAAATTAAATTTAATCGCATTTTCAGGTAAAAAAACAGAACATACTGAGATTCCATTTGGAAAAGGTATATGTGGTCAAGTGGCTATATCTAATAAAACATTAATTGTTCCTGACGTTAAAGCTGAAAAAAATTACATATCATGTAATATAAATGTTAAATCAGAAATAGTAGTTCCAATTTTAACAAATGGATCAAATATTGGTCAAATTGATATTGATTCAAACACAATTAATGCATTTTCAAATAAAGACAAAATCTTCTTGCAAGAAGTTTGTAATTTAATTTCTAAAAAACACAAAGAAAGACTATCTAACTATAATTAATTATGGATAAAAAAATAAAATCTGCTTTAATTTCTGTTTTTAATAAAGAAAACTTAGAGGCAATTATTAATAAATTAAGTTGTTTGAAAATTAAAATGTATTCCACTGGAGGAACACAAAATTTTATAAAAAACCTAGGTCATAATGTAATTCCTATAGAAGAAATTACTGGTTATCCTTCAATCCTTGGTGGAAGAGTAAAAACCTTGCATCCTAAAATTTTTGGTGGTATATTAAAACGGTCAAAAAACAAATTAGACCAAAATGAAATAAAAAAATATGAAATACCTGAAATTGACCTAATCATCGTAGATCTATATCCTTTTGAAGACACAGTCAAAACAAATTCATCAGAGGAAGAAATTATAGAAAAAATTGATATTGGAGGTATTGCCCTAATAAGAGCTGCTGCTAAAAATTATAATGATGTTCTTTGTGTTTCAAATAAAAATAATTATTCAAGGTTATTATCTCTTCTTACAAAAAAAAATGGTTTTACCAATTTAAAAGATAGAAAAGAATTTGCGGTTGAAGCTTTTAATACATCTTCACATTACGACACAGCCATTTATAATCATTTTAATTCTTCTATTAATACTGACTTAAAAATAAGCTTAAACAATTCGATTAAATTAAAATATGGTGAAAATCCCCATCAAAAAGGAATATTCTTTGGAGATTTAAATAGTTTTATCGAACAAATTAACGGCAAAGATATTTCCTATAATAATTTATTAGATGTTGATTCAGCAATCAATTTAATTTTAGAATTCTATGACGGTCCTCCTGCTTTTGGTATTTTAAAACATAACAATGCATGTGGTTTTTCAGTAAGAAATAATCTAAAAATAGCTTACTTAGATGCCCTTAAAGGCGATCCTATATCTGCCTTTGGAGGAGTCCTAATTTCAAATAAGAAAATTGATGCAATGATCGCTAATGAAATTAATAAGCTTTTTTGTGAAATCTTGATAGCTCCAAGCTATGAAAAAGAAGCCTTAAAAATTTTAAAAAAGAAAAAAAACCGAATACTTCTAATTCAAAAAGAAAATAATATTTCAAAAAATATAATTAGAACCTGTCTTAATGGTTTTCTTTTCCAAGAGAGAGATTATTTGACTGACGCAAAATCCAATTTTAAATTTATAACCAAAATAAAACCAGACGAAAATTCTTTGAATGACTTAATTTTTGCTTCAAAAATATGTAAACATACAAAATCAAATACAATAATTTTGGCAAAAAACAATCAATTAATTGCTTCTGGGACAGGACAAACTTCTAGAGTTGATGCTTTAAAACAATCTATAAATAAAGCAAAAACATTTGGTTTTGACCTTAATGGAACAGTAATGGCAAGTGATGGCTTCTTTCCTTTTCCTGATTGTGTTGAAATTGCACATAAAGCTGGAATTATATCTGTTATTCAACCTGGAGGTTCAATTAAAGATGAACTATCAATAGATTATTGTAATAAGAATAATTTATCAATGGTATTTACTGGAAATAGACATTTTAAGCATTAATTTTTTTAAATTTACAAAACTTTTCAAATTAAAAATGGGCTTTTTTACTGAAGAAATAGCTATAGACCTAGGAACAGCTAACACATTAATAATCCATAATGATAAAGTTGTAGTTGACAGTCCCTCAATAGTAGCTCTTGATAAAACTACTAATAAAGTCATTGCAATAGGTCGAGAAGCTAACCTGATGCAAGGAAAAACTCATGAAAACATAAGAACTGTCAGACCTCTTAAAGATGGAGTAATTGCTGATTTTAATGCATCTGAGCAAATGATTAACATGCTTATAAAAAGCATTCCAACATTAAAAAGAAAATTTTTTTCTCCTGCATTGAGAATGGTTATATGTATACCCTCTGGAATAACTGAAGTTGAAATGAGAGCTGTAAAAGAATCTGCCGAAAGAGTAAATGGTAAAGAGGTTTATTTAATTCATGAACCCATGGCAGCTGCTATTGGTATTGGTATCGATATTATGCAACCAAAAGGAAATATGGTTATAGATATTGGAGGAGGAACTACAGAGATAGCTGTTATTGCTCTTTCTGGAATTATCTGTGATATATCAATAAAAATTGCTGGAGATGTCTTTACAAATGATATTGTAAATCACATGAGAAGTAAACATAATTTATATGTTGGTGAAAGAACAGCTGAAAAAATAAAAATCGTTGTTGGTAGCGCTTTAGAAAATCTTGAAAACCCTCCTGATGATATGTCTGTTCAAGGGAGAGATCTTTTAACTGGCAAACCTAAACAGGTTATTATTTCATATAAAGAAATTGCTAAGGCATTAGATAAGTCCATTATAAGAATTGAAGATGCAATAATGGAAAATCTATCACAAACACCTCCAGAGTTAGCTGCAGATATTTATAATACTGGAATTTATCTTGCAGGGGGAGGCGCTCTACTAAGAGGTTTAGACAAACGTTTATCACAAAAAACAGACCTCCCAATATATATTTGTGAAGATCCACTTCAAGCTATTGTTAGAGGAACTGGTATCGTTTTAAAAAATTTAGAACGCTTTAAGACTATACTTATTAAATAAAATAATTAAATATGCAGCGAATAATAAATGCGCTTGCAAGAAATAAAAACACCGTTCTATTTTTTCTTCTTTTAATTCTATCTATATACTTCTTAAACTCTAGAAGTTATTACCATCAAACTAAAATTTCAAAAATAGGTTTAATTTTATCTGGAAATCTTAATAATTTCAGCTCAAGTTTAATACGCTATTCAAGACTAAGAAATGAAAACAAACTTTTAGTTAAAGAAAATTTATTTCTTAAATCAAATAAAATTAGAAAAACATATAGAAATAATAAATTAATTACTTTAAAGGAAAAAATTTATTTTCCTTTTTTATTTAAAACTGCTAAAATTATAAAGAACAGTTACAATAAAAGAGAAAATTTTATTATTATAAATAAGGGTAAAACTGATGGAGTTAAAATGGAAATGGGGGTTATAAATTCTGAAGGGATTGTTGGAATTATTAATCAAGTTAGTAAAAATTATTCTAGTATTATTTCAATTCTTCATAATGATCTAAAAATTAACGCGAAAATTAAAAACACAAGCTATTATGGTTTTCTTAGTTGGAATGGGAATAAAATAAATATAATGACTTTAGAAGATATTGTTTCTACTGCAAATATATCTATAGGGGACACAATAGTTAGCGGAGGAATGTCCTCATATTTTCCCTCTGATTTAACCATTGGAAAAATAAGTTCACTAATTAAATCAAAAAATGATGGCTATTATACAATTGAAGTAGAACTTTTTAAAAATCCAAGTCAATGGGAATATGTTTACATAGTTGAAAATAAAGATTTTCAAGAAATAAAAAATTTACAAAGAAAAAATTAATATGATAAATGAAAATCTTAAATCCAGTTTTCAATTTGCATTATTAATATTGGCTCAAATAATTGTTCTAGACAATATTAATTTGTTTGGATTCCTAAATCCAATTATATATATCCTCTTTATTATAACTTATAAATTTGATAAAAATCAAACAATATTTATTTTCTTATGTTTTTCACTTGGTTTCATAATTGATTTGTTATCTCAAACCCCAGGTGCAAATACCATTTCATGTTTAATTGTAGGATATCTTAGACCTTTTCTAATTAACTTTGCTTTTAAAATTAACTCAGATATGCCAAAGGCTTTTATCAATGACCCCAATATTAGTCATCGTTTCTTATATATTTTTAGTATTGTTTTAATTCATCAGTTAATTTATTTCTCGATTATCTATTTTAACTTTAATTCAATTTATTTAATTATAAAATATACTATTCTAAGTTCTATTTTTTCATTTATTTTACTCTGGACCTTAATTAGTTTTTATAAATCTTTATGATAAAAAAAAAATTTTTATTGATCATTTTTGTTGTTATAATATCTTTTATATACATAATTCAACTTTTTAAGTTACAACTTTTTAATGATGATTATCAACTTTTATCTGAGAACAACGCTGTTTTTAAAAAGACTATTTACCCTGTAAGGGGTCTAATGTTTGATAGAAACAATAAACTAATTGTAGCTAACCAACCTTCATATGATTTAATACTAATCCCTGAAAATCTAAAACCTTTTGATACCCTTGAAATATGCTCCCTTCTAGAAATTCCTATTAAATCTTTAATTGAAAAAATAAATAATGCAAAAAAATTCTCTACAAAACTACCTTCTATTATCATTCGACAAATTTCTAAAAAACAAAATGCTTTATTTCAAGAAAAAAAATGGAAATATCCTGGGTTCTTCGTTCAAAAAAAATCAATTCGTGATTATAAAATTCCAATAGCTTCAAATATAGTAGGATATATTAGTGAAGTAAATGAAAATGAAATTAAAAATTACAGTTACTATAATTCAGGAGAACTCATTGGTCGTCAAGGTATTGAAAAAAGTTATGAAAAAATTTTAAGAGGGAAAAAAGGAATAAAATATTTTCAAAAAGATAGATTTAACAGAATCATAGGTCCATATAAAAATGGTGATTTTGATAAAAAAGTTGAAATTTCAGAAAATTTGACATTAACGATCGACGCAGAACTCCAAAAATATGGTGAACAACTTATGATAAAAAAAAGAGGTGGAATTGTCGCAATTGAGCCAAAATCTGGAGAAATTCTTGCCTTAGTTAGTGCTCCAAGCTATAATCCAAACTTATTAATAGGAAGAAATAGGTCTAAAAACTTTAAATTACTTTTAAAAGATACTATTAATAAACCTTTATTTGACAGAGGGCTTCAAGCAGAATATTCTCCAGGATCTCCATTTAAAACTCTAAACACATTAATTGGTTTACAAGAAAAAATTATATCTAAAAAAACTAAATTTATTTGTAATGAAGGTCACTATTATGCTAAAGGAGCTTTTATGGCCTGTCATTGTAAAAAAGGTACATCAAATGATTTATTAAGTGCCATTTATAATTCTTGTAATACTTATTTTGCTAAAACTTATAAAAATATTATTGATTCTTATGAATCTTCTTTTGAAGGAATAAATAAATGGAATTCACACCTTAAAAGTTTTGGTTTAGGAAATTATTTAGGATATGATTTAAATATTGGCAGACCAGGATTTATTCCAGATGGGAACTATTATAACTATTGGTATCCAGAAAAAAATTGGAGTTCAGTAACAACAATTTCAAATTCAATTGGTCAAGGAGAAATCCTAACTACACCAATTCAAATGGCAAATTTTACTTCTGCAATTGCTAATAGAGGATATTACATTAAACCTCATTTTGTAAAAATAAAATCAAAAAAAATTAGAGATTCTTTATACCTTAGAAAACAAACCTCTATTGACCCTAAACATTTTGATGTTGTAATTGAAGGAATGCATAAAGTAATCGAAAATGGTACTGGAAAAATAGCAAAAATCAATGGTATAGAAGTCTGCGGTAAGACTGGAACTACTGAAAACTTCATAAAACTTAATGGAAATAAAACACAATTAACAGATCATTCAATTTTCATTGCTTTTGCTCCAAAAAATGATCCTAAAATTGCAATAGCAGTTTTTGTTGAAAATGGATATTGGGGAAACCGATGGGCAGCTCCAATAGCAAGTTTGATGATTGAAAAATATATTAATTCATCCGTAAAAAGAACTTGGCTCGAAACTAGAATGGTTAATGGAAATTTAGAATTTGAATACAAAAAACCTCTAACCAATAAACCATTTAATATTAATGAATAAACATTTTGTTTTAAGATTAGATTGGATTACAATTCTGATTTACTTTTTACTGGTAATTTTTGGAATCTTTAATCTATATTCTATCTCATCTGAAAATTTTGATTTATCAGTTTTTAATCTAAGTTCTTCTATTGGAAAACAATTTTGGTTTTTTGTTTTTTGCATTATTATTGGAGTCCCAACAATGTTCATAAAACCTGGTTTTTTTGATAACTTATCATTTATTTTTTACCTATTCTCACTAATAATGTTGGCTGGCTTATTTGTTTTTGGTAGTTCGATAAAAGGAGTTAATGCTTGGTACAAGATTGGTTCTATTAGTATTCAACCTTCTGAACTCTCAAAAATATCTGTGGCCTTATTAATTTCCTCCCAATTAAGTTTTTTTCAAAATGATCTAAAAAATTATAAAACAATTTTAAAAATTTTTTTAATTATTTCTTTTCCAATAATATTAATTCTTCTTCAACCTGATCTTGGAACTGCAATAGTTTTTCTTGGATTAATATTTGTTTTAATTAGAGAAGGATTAAGTATAACATTTTTTATTATAGGAATTTCTGCTTTAATCTTATTTTTCATAACATTACTCATCAACCCAACGAATACAAGTTTTATCTTATTGTTTGGCTTTATAATTATCTTTTATTTTCTTAAAAAAAAATCACTTAAAATTAAAATTGCTAAACTCATATTTCCTTTATTAGCATCCATTATTTATTGTTTTTCTGTAACTTTTATTTTTAATGAAGTTTTTGAACAAAGGCACAGAGATAGATTCAACATAATTCTTGAACGAGAAGTTGATCCTAAAGGTATAGGTTATAATATAAATCAATCAAAAATAGCTATAGGATCGGGAGGTTTTTTAGGAAAAGGTTTTTTAAAAGGAACTCAAACCAAAGGAAAATTTGTACCTGAACAACATACAGACTATGTTTTTACAACTATTGCAGAGGAATGGGGCTTTTTGGGCGCTAGTTCAGTAATTATATTATTTAATATAATGATTATAAGGATAATTTATAGAGCAGAAAAACATACCAAAAAATTTAACAGAATTTTTTCTTATTGTTTTGCAAGTTTATTAGCAATTCATTTTTTTATAAATATAGGTATGACAATTGGCTTAGTCCCAACAATTGGCATTCCACTACCTTATATTAGTTATGGTGGATCTAACCTTTTAACATTTAGTATATTTCTTATGATATATCTTAATCTTGATGCAAACAGATTAAATTAATTTCTTACATCAAAAGCATCTCTAAGACTATTTCCCAATATCATAAATGATAAAACTAAGCTCATAATGGCTAAACCAGGTAAAATTGCTAAATACTCTTTACCTAAAATTAAATATCTAAAATGATCTTTAACCATTCCTCCCCAACTTGAAACTGGTGGCTGAACTCCAATTCCTAAAAAACTTAAACCGCTTTCTATTAAAATTGCACTGGCAAAATTTGCTGCTAAAATAACAATTAAGGGTCCTATTAATGTTGGCAAAATATGGTTTAATAATATTCTGGAATTAGAGAAACCTAATACCCTTGCAGATTGAATAAAGAGTTTTTCTTTTACTGCCCTAACTTGACCTCTAACAAGCCTTGCCACTTCTACCCACATAGTTAATCCAACTGCAATAAAAACTTGCCAAAAACCTTTACCCAGAGATATTGTAATAGCAATTACTAGTAACAAAGTTGGAATAGCCCAAAAAACATTTATTATCCACATAATTAGATTATCAAACCAGCCACCAAAATAACCTGATGATAAACCAATTAATAGTCCTATAACTAGCGAAATAATTACAGCTACAAAACCAATTGAAATTGAGACTCTTGAACCTATAATCATCCTACTTAACAAATCTCTACCGTATTTGTCTTGTTCCTAAAAAAAAAAAATTTTCTTTTATAAATTCTGCTTCAAATTCATTCTTATTATTCTTTATTAAAATATCATTAATTGATATTTTTTTATATTTCTGATAAAGAGTCCCAAATTCTTTAAACATTAAAGTATCATTAAAAATTTTATAGTCTTTAATCATAATTTCCCTCTTCAGATTTAATGATTTGTCAAAATTAAAACTATTAATATTAGGAATATGTAAGATTAAAATTGAAAAGCCAGGAGGTTTAGAATGAATACTTAAATTTATTTGATTTGCATTTTTTGACGAATCCGGAGAAATCGAATATGCAAAAATTGCTACAATAATTATAAATAATATGTATATTAAACTTACAACTCCCCAGTAATCTTTTTTAAATTTTTTAAAAGCACTTTTTAAATCCAAATTGAAGTAAAGTTATTTTTTAATTTGAACAATTTTAAAGCTCTTTGAAATATCCCTGTTCAAATCTTTTAGAACTTCTACTGCTTCAGATATGTAAATGTCTTTTTTTAAAGATTCTTTCCAACGATTTTTTTTATCTATAATATCAGAAGTAATTGGTTGATTGTTACCTGCCTCTGGAAGCCATTCAAAAGTATAGGGAGATTCAAAATCATTTAATCCTTCAAAACGCTTAGAATATTTTTTATCCTCTATCCGTTTAGAGTTATATTTCTCATAATTTAATGTATATAAATAATTTTCCTGTTGTTCTTTTATCCATTTAGCTTGCTCATCAATTAAATTTATGTAAATATTGTTTTTTAAACGTTCTTTACTCTTTTCCAAAGAATACTCATAATTCAATATTTTTTCCCAAGTAATATAATTCGCAGGACTTATTTGATCCCATTGCAATGGATTATCCTGATCTCTTTCCCCTATTTCAATATACATATATCTATCTGGAAAAACTATATCGCTTCTAACCCCTTTAAGCTGAGTAGACCCTCCATTTATTCTATAAAACTTGTCGGTAGTTACTTTCAATGCTCCTAAGTCTCCATAGGTATTACTAGAAATTATTTTGTTCAAATCAACCATATTTTGAACAGTTCCCTTCCCAAATGTCTGTTTACTTCCTATTACAATTGCCCTCTTATAATCCTGAAGTGCAGCTGCAATAATTTCAGATGCAGAGGCAGAAAATTCATTAACTAAAACAACAAGAGGTCCATCCCAAAAAATGTTTGAATCCAAATCTCTAAGAATTTCTTTTTTTCCTCCAGTACTTTTAACTTGAACAACTGGACCAGTTTTAATAAAAAAACCTGTTATATCAACTACAGTCTTTAAGGATCCTCCTCCATTATTTCTCAGATCCAAAATAATACCCTTAACATTTTTTTTCTTTAATTGATTTATCTCTTTTTTTACATCTTGTGCAGCATTTCTCTCTCTATAATCCTTGAAATCAATATAAAACTTAGGCAATTCTATTAATCCATAAATATTTTTAAAATCTTCTATTAAAGATGACTTAGCATAAGTCTCTTCGAGTTCTACAACATCTCTTACTATTTTTACTACTGATATAGTTCCTCCTATTTTTTTTACAGTTAAAAAGACCTCTGTCCCCTTTGGACCTTTTATTAATTTTACCGCATCGTCTAATCTCATTCCAGAAATATCAACAGGCTCTTCATTTTCTTGACCTACTTTTAATATTATATCTCCAACTTCTAATAATTTATCTTTCCATACAGGACCCCCTGAAATAACTTCTACAATTTTAACTTCTTGATTTCTTTTTGTTAATCTTGCTCCAATTCCTTCAAATTTACCAGACATACTTGTGTCAAATTTATCTTTGTCAGATGGAGCAAAATAAAAAGTATGTGGATCAAATTGTTCAACAATTGAATTTAAATATAAAGAAAACCAGTCTTTTCTTTTAAACTCATTATAATTTTGAAAAAAATAATCCATGTTTTCCAAAGTAATTTTTCTTGATTCTTCTTCTAAAATTTTATCTGATTTTATTAAATATGTACTATCCTTTTCAAATTTATTTTTCTCTTCTTCTTTTTTTGCTGTAAATCGATCCAAAGTGCTTAATTTAAATCTATTTCTCCAATATTTTTTCAATTCAAATTGCGTTCTAAAATATGATTGATTTTTATAATCTAAATTTATTTCTTCATCCTTATAAAAATCGAAAGGAGTTTCAATAAGATTTTTATAAAAAGATTTAACTTCATTAATTCTTTTAATAATAATCTCAAGTGTCAAATTGAAAAATTCTAAATCAATTTTCTTTATTTGATCATCAATTTTGAATTTATATTTAGAAAATGTTTTTATATCAGAATCTAATAAAAATCTATGTTGTCCATCAATACTCTCTATATATTTTTCATAAACTTTTTCAGAAAAATCATCATTAATTTCTTTTGGATTATAATGACCTCTTTCAAGAACATAAGAAATAATTTCTATTAATAATTTATCCTTATCAGGATTAACTTCTTTATTTTTGAATCCAAAAAGAAAAAAAATAATTATAAATACCGCTGAATAAAATCGCATAAACGTTGATTTTTTACAATAAAAATCAAATATAGGGATTAAATAAAAATATATTTATTAATACTGTTTTAAAACAAACAGATTCAAGAATTCATAAATTAGCAAAATGAAGAAAAAACCTTTAATCCTAGTAACTAATGATGATGGCATTAATGCTCCAGGAATAAGAGCTTTAATTGATGTTATGATAAAAATTGGAGATGTAGTTGTTGTTGCTCCTGAAAGCCCCCAATCTGGGATGGGGCATGCAATTACAATTAATTCAACCCTACAAAGTCATTTAATTAAAAATCATCAAGGACCACAAAAAGAATACAGTTGCTCAGGGACTCCAGCAGATTGTGTAAAATTGGGAATAAATGAAATAATGAATAGAAAACCTGACATATGTGTTTCTGGAATTAATCATGGATCAAATTCTTCCATAAATGTTATTTACTCTGGAACAATGAGTGCAGCAATCGAAGCTGGCATAGAAGGAGTTCCAGCAATTGGTTTTTCTTTACTCGACTATAGATGGAATGCTGATTTTAAAAGTACTAAAACTTTTATCAAAAAAATTACCATAGAAGCAATTAAAAATGGAATACCTAAAGGAGTAGTTCTAAATGTTAATATTCCCAAATTAAAACAAAATCAAATCAAAGGAATTAAGATTTGTCGACAAGCCAATACTTATTGGATTGAGAAATTTGATAAAAGAGTAAATCCTCATGGACAAAAATACTATTGGTTAACAGGAAATTTTATTAATGAAGATAATGGAAAAGATACTGATGAATATGCTTTAAAAAAAGGATATATATCAATTGTCCCTACTCAATTTGATTTCACTGCCTATAAAGCAATTAATGAAATAAAAAAATGGTACCTATAAAAAATAAAAAATTTTATATTGGTTTAATTAGTGGATTTTTATGGACTACTTTTATTTTAATTATTTTACTTGCCTTATTGTCTGAAACTCCAATTGAGTATACCTTTAAATATTCATATAAAAAGAATACTTTAAGTGGATTAATTGCATTATCCTCTCTAATTAATTTGCCAATATTTTTTATAGCTATAAAGCTTAATAAAATATCCTTTGCATCAGGTTTAGTTGCTTTTCTTATATTAATTGTAATAATTATTGCTTTTTTAAAATTATCGACTTAATAAATTAAAATGAAATATTATATCATTGCAGGAGAAGCTTCTGGTGATTTACATGGGTCAAATCTTATAAAGGAAATCAAAAAAAAAGATCCTTTAGCTATAATTAGATGTTGGGGTGGCGATTTAATGAAATCTGAAGGAGGAACTATAGTTAAACATATCAAAGATTTATCTTTTATGGGATTTTGGGAGGTTATTTTAAATTTAAGAACCATTTTAAATAATCTTTTATTTTGTAAAAAGGATATCATATCATTTAATCCAGATACAATTATTTATATTGATTATCCTGGGTTTAATCTAAGAATTGCTAAATGGGCCAAAAAATATTCTTTTAATAATCAATATTATATAAGTCCTCAAGTTTGGGCTTGGAAAGAAAATAGAGTAAAATTTTTAAAAAAATATATTAATAATTTATATGTAATCCTGCCCTTTGAAAAAGATTATTTTAAAAATAAACACTTTTTAAATGTTGAATATGTAGGACATCCTATTGTTGAGCACGTACTAAATAATAAAATAAATTCATCTTTTAAAAATGAAAATAATTTTGATGAAAATAAAGAAATAATAACTCTTCTTCCTGGAAGTCGTAAACAAGAAATAAAAAAAATACTTCCAATATTATTGAAAGTTTTAAAAAACTTTGAATCATATCAATTTGTAATTGCAGGAGCTCCCTCTATTGAAACTAAATTCTATTTATCATTATTAAAAAAGAATAATGTTAAAATCTTACATAATAATACTTATAATTTATTATTTCACTCTAAAGCAGCTATAGTTACTAGTGGAACAGCAACTTTGGAGGCTGCAATTCTCAAAACTCCTCAATTGGTTTGTTATAAAACAAGTTCTTTAAGTTATTTTTTAGCCAAAAGATTAGTGAAATTAAATTATATATCACTTGTAAATTTAATCTTAAACAAAGAGGTCGTAAAAGAACTAATTCAAAAAGACTGTAATGTCGAACAAATTACTATAGAGCTTAATAAGCTACTATCAAATAAAAATAATTCCATTGTAAAAGATTATGAAATTCTTCTTAGAATCCTTGGTAATAAAAAAACAAGTGAAAAAACAGCCGAATTAATAATTAATTCAACGAATTAATTATTTAACCTCTAAATTTTGGAATAAAATTTCTTTTATAATTCTGAAAATCTTCAGGCTTTCTAAAAACTTGATAATCACCTTGTTTAATCATTTTTAAAAAAAGTTCTAGTTGCTGAGGTTTCTGATAACCAATTAAGGGCATTATAGGATCAGCATTCTCACTAAAAAAAACAACAGTGGGATATCCACTAATACCGAGAAATTGAGTTAATTGGTGAGTTGCATTCCTCCCAGCTCTATTTGAATCGTAATTTGGATTATTAAAAATTTGATCAAAAAAATTAATTGTTTCATTTCCCTCACCATTAAATTTAACTGCATAATAATACTGATTAACATAATTTACAACATCTGGATTTTGAAATGTATTTTTATCCATTAATTTACAAGGTCCACACCAACTCGTATAAACATCCATTAAAATCTTTTTTGGAGTTTTTTTCTGAGCTTCTATAGCTTCAGTAAAAGTCATCCAATTAATCTTTTGACTTTGAGCTACAGAAAATAAGCCATTCAATAAAATAAAGAATATGTAAATAAATCTAAAAAAAAAAGAACTATATTTATTAACTGATTCCATGCATCAATTTAATTATTTTCTTGTCCAAAATTAACATAATTAATCCTGCAATAGAAGGTGTTTTTGCAAATATTTAAAAAATTATTCTGCATCATGAACAAGTCTTTTTAATGGTTTTATTATCAATATTACTAAAAGACCAAAAATAGAACAAAAAATTCCTATCCCCGTAAACGTCCAAAAATCACCAATGTTACTAGCATTTTCACCAATCAACCCAGCAACTTTATTCCCTAAACCTGTTGCTGCAAAATAAGCTCCCATCATGAATGCTGCCCAACGAGCTGGAGCCAGTTTTGTAATAAACGAGAGTGCTACAGGAGATGCGCATAATTCTCCAAGTGTGTGAAAAAGATATGCGAAAACAAGCCAATACATAGCTGATTTTTGAGTGATAACAGCCTCGGAAGGAAGAATTCCTGCAGAATCATAAACAACCTCACTACTTGCCATTGACATAAAGAAAAATCCCCAACCCATAATAATTACACCAATTGCCATTTTAAAAATTGAAGAATATTCATTCCCTCTATTCTTCCACCATACCCAAAATGAGCCAACAAGAGTAGCAAAAATTAAAATAAACATTGCATTTACAGACTGAAACCAACTAGCAGGGACATCAAAAAAACCAAATAATGATAAGTCAGTTTTTTGTTTAGCATATACATTCATTAACCCTCCAGCTTGCTCAAAAGACCCCCAAAAAACTATTATTATTAGAAAAGAAAGGTAGGTTACAAAAATTCTATCTTTTTCTATACTATTTCCATCATTATAAATAACTATCCCAACACCTACAGCAAACGCTAAACCAAAAACTAATAATGCATAATCCCAAGCTCCAAACATATAATAGATTATTAATGCAAAAAGTATCATCAAAGAAAAACCAATTATTGAATTAGTCTTCTTGAAAATATCTGAAATCAAACTTGTTTGTGGATTATTTTCTGTCTTATTCTCTTCAACCATATTCCCAACATGAGAAATATATTTTTGACCTTTCCAATAGACCAATTGACCTAAAGCCATTCCTATTCCAGCTAATCCAAAACCATAATGCCAACCTATAGTTTCTCCCACGTAACCAACAAGAATTGCAGATATAGCAGCACCAATATTGATGCCCATATAAAAAATGTAAAATCCAAGATCTCTTTTATCATTCTCTCCCTTTTTATAAAGGCCTCCCACCATAATAGAAATATTAGATTTTAAACACCCAACACCCATTACAATAAAAACTAAACCTGTATAAAATGCCCAGAGGGCTTCAACAGCTAAAATGCTATGACCAAAAATCAATAACAACCCACCTATCATTACTGATTTTCTTTGACCGAGAATTTTATCTGCTAATAAACCGCCTGGAATAGTAGCCAAATAAACAAACATTGTATACCATCCATAAAGTGCAATGGCACTTTCATTTTCCCAACCAAGACCAGGATTGTCTCCAGTTGTCGCTGAAACCAAATATAGAACTAGAATAGCTCTCATCCCATAGTAACTAAACCTTTCCCACATTTCGGTAAAAAACAAAATAAAAAGACCTGATGGATGGCCTAAAATTGTTTTTTGATTTAATAAACTTCCATTATATAATTGTTTTTCCATACTATAGGTTCTTTAATATAAAATTAGTCATTTTAGTATATAAATGTTTAGTTGTATTTCCTCCAAAAATTCCATGATTTTTATCTGGATATATCATCCATTCAAATTGTTTATTATTTTGAACTAAAGCTTCAACCATTCTCATTGTATTCTGAACATGGACATTATCATCAGCAGATCCATGAATTATCAAAAATTTTCCTTTAAGTTTCTCAGCATAGTTTATAGGTGAATTTAGGTCATATCCTTCAGGATTTTCTTGCGGAGTTCTCATAAACCTTTCGGTATATATAGTATCATAAAATCTCCAATTAGTGACTGGTGCTACTGCTATGGCCATAGAAAAAACATCATTTCCTTTTAAAAGACAATGAATTGCCATATGACCACCAAAACTCCATCCCCAAATTCCAATTCTTTCTGAATCTATATATGGTAAATTCCTTATTTTTTTAGCAACACTAATCTGATCTATTGATTCAAACTTTACCAAATTTAAATATGTTACTTTTTTAAAGTCAGAACCCTTAAAACCTGTACCTCTCCCATCTACACAAATAATAATATAACCCATATTAGCCAACATTTTATGCCATAAAGTTCTTTCATCTCCCCATCTATTTGAAACCTGCTGCGAACCAGGACCTGAATACTGATACATAAGAACAGGGTACTTCTTACTAGCATCAAAATCAAGAGGCTTTAACATCCACATATTTAATTTTTCGCCATTAATTAAAATTTCAGAAAACTCTTTATCAGCTAGTTTGTGTTTTGTTAACTTCGATTTTAAATCATAGTTGTTTAACAACTCTTTAATTTTTTTACCGTTTTTTGAATCACACAGATAATAAATTGGAAGTGTTTTTTCATCTGAAAAAGAATAAATGAAATACTTACTGTTAAAACTAAAGTTAGCCCCATTAAACCCATTAAGTGATCCAAATAGTTTATTTTTTTTTCCATTTAAACCTATACTATGAAGGGTTCTATTAATACTTCCATTTTGGACAGATTGATAATAAATTACTTTATTCTTTTCATTATATCTATATAATTCTGTTACATCCCATGGACCACTTGTAACTTGATTAATTAATTTTCCGTCTTCAGAATAGTGGTAAATATGATTAAATCCATCTCTTTCACTAGTCCACAAAAAACTTTGATCACTCAAAAATTTTAAATTATCATGAATACTAACATAAAATTTATCATTCTCTTCCAATATTATTGATGATTTTTTATTTGTAATATTTATTTTCCACAATTTCAGATGATTTTGTAATCTATTTATGGTCTGGACAAATAATGTGTTTTGACTTCCTTCAAACTTCATTCTTGGTATATAATATGACGGCTCTCCATTAAAATTAATGTCAACTGTATTTTTTGTTTTAATATTAAAAAGCTTTATAGTTACAACTGAATTTTCTTCACCTGCTTTTGGGTATCTAAACATATATGGAAACTGATATAAATCTGAACCATAAATATCCATAGAAAATATTGGCACTTTAGATTCATCAAATTTCATATAAGCTATATTATTACTATCGGGACTCCAGTCAAAAGCTCTTACAAAACCAAATTCCTCCTCATATACCCAATCAGAAATACCATTTAAAATTTCATAATTACCATCATCAGTTATTCTATCAATTTTACCAGTTGACAGATTTTTTATATAAATATTTCTTCTATAAACAAAAGCAACTTTATTATTGTCTGGTGAAAAAAGAGGTTCCTGAATTTTATCAAAAAAAACTTTATCAGTTTTTTTATTTTCTATATCATATACATAGTAAATAGATTGTTTTGATCTCCTATATATTTTATCTGTCTTTGTTTCTAGTAATATTTTTTTTTCATCCTTAGAAAAATGATATTCTGTAAAAAATGGAATTAAATTATTTGCAGAACTTATTAAAGTATCAATAGTTCTAAGTTTATAATCAAAATATAATATTTTAGAAATGTTTTTTTCATAATCAATAATAATTCTAGTAAAACCATTGCTTTTTTTCAATTGTTTTATAGATTCTATTCTTTCAGGACTAAATTCAAAATTCCATATCGAAGATACAGATAGTTCTTTCGACTGAGCATTAGAATTAATGAAAGCTGAAATCAAAAAAAGAAATAAAACACGTTTCATATTTAAAAATAAAATTAATCTGAAATATATAAAATTGGCATAAAATTATATTCACTTGAAGTAATCAAATAATGTATATTTATGAAAATTCTACACACGAATGAATAAACAAATTGAAGGGTTTTCAAAACTTGATAAAAGTAATAAAATAGATTGGTTAATAAACAACCATTTCAAATCTCAATCAAAGATCAGAGATTTACTTTTATCTTATTGGAATTCAGACAAAGAAGTTCAAAAAAATCATGATGAATTTTCTGAAAATACTATCTCAAATTTTTATTATCCATTAGGAGTTGCTCCAAACTTTCTTATAAATAATAAGATTTTCACTTTACCTATGGTGACTGAAGAAAGTTCTGTTGTTGCTGCTGCTTGTAAAGCAGCTAAATTTTGGTTATCTAGAGGAGGTTTCCACACAAAAATAATCAACACTGAAAAAATTGGTCAAATTCATTTTTTGTTTAAAGGAAATCCCTCTAATATTAAATATTTTTTTAATAAGAATAAATCTAAGCTAATTGATTCAATTAAAGAAATAACAAAAAAAATGAATAAAAGAGGAGGTGGATTAAAAAAGATAGAGATTATTGATAAAACCAATTTAATTGATAATTATTATCAATTAAAAGCAACTTTTGAAACTGTAGATGCTATGGGTGCAAATTTCATCAATTCGTGTTTAGAAAAATTATCTAAATCACTTGTAAATTATATTAAGGAAGGCTCTGATTTGCCTTCTAGTGAAAAAAATATAGAAATAATAATGAGTATTTTGTCAAATTATACTCCTAATTGTTTAGTTCATGCAAGTGTTTCATGTCCAATAAAAAATTTAGGTCCTTTTGAAAAACTAAGTGCAGAAGAATTTGCTAAAAAATTTATACTAGCTATTAAAATTGCAGAAAATGATCATTATAGAGCTGTCACTCACAACAAAGGAATAATGAATGGTATAGACTCTCTAGCAATGGCTACGGGAAATGACTTTAGAGCTATTGAAGCCTGTGCCCATGCATTTGCCTCAAGATCAGGTAAATATAAAAGTTTAAGTAATGCTTTTATAAAAAACAACTATTTTAATTTTGAAATAGAATTACCGTTATCTCTTGGAACTATTGGAGGTTTAACTCAACTTCACCCTCTTGTTAAATGGTCATTAGAATTACTTAATTTTCCTAATTCTAAATCTTTAATGGAAATAACTGCAGTAGCTGGACTAGCTCAAAACTTTGCTGCTGTTAAATCATTAATTACATCTGGAATTCAAAAAGGTCATATGAAAATGCATCTTTTAAATATCTTAAAACAAAAAGGCGTATCAGAAAATCAAAAAAATAAAGCCATTAAATTTTTTAAAAAAAATAAAGTAAGTGTCTCTACAATTGAAAAATTTTTAAAAAATAATTAAAATGGAAACATTTTATAGTCATGGAAAACTTTTAATTACATCTGAATATCTAGTATTAAAAGGTGCTAAAGCTTTAGCAATCCCATGTAATAAAGGTCAAATATTGAAATTCAATTCTAATAGTTCAAAAACTCTTAATTGGAAAAGTTATGATTTAAATGACAACATCTGGTTTGAAGCTATATTTGAATGCAAAAACTTAAATTGTGTAAAATCAAAACAAACATCAACCGCCAAATCACTAAGCAATATTTTAAAGGAAATTAGAAAAATCAAACCTGAATTTCTTTCATTTAATGGAGGAAATATTGAGACTAAATTAGAATTTAATTTGAACTGGGGTCTAGGAAGTTCTTCAACATTAATCTCAAATCTTTCAAAATGGAATAAATTAAATCCGTATAAATTACTTTCAAAGACTTTTGGAGGTAGTGGTTACGATATTGCTTGCTCATTAGCAGAAAATCCCATCATTTATGAAATAGGAAATAATAAATTTTATAATACAACTTTTAACCCTCCATTTAAAGATAAATTATTTTTTATTTACCAAAACAAAAAACAAAACAGTAAAATAGAAGTTAAGAGATTTAACAAAATAAAAGTAAATAAAAAAATCATGGACAATATTAATTCAATCACTAAGATTTTGTCTAAAACCAAAAATCAGGAAGAATTTAATTATTTAATTGTTGAACATGAAAAACTAATTTCAAATGTTATAAATAAAACTCCAATAAAAAAATTAAAATTCTCTGATTTTAAAGGTGAAATTAAAAGTTTAGGAGCCTGGGGAGGTGACTTTATACTTGCATCAGGTATAGACTCTCCTGAATATTTTAAATCAAAAGGTTATAATACTGTAATAAACTTTAGTGATATGGTATACCATAAAGCCAATTAATAATACAAAGAACGGTTATCCTCTATTTCAGCCACAGAATTTAATGCTTTATAAACAGCCTCAAACATATTTTCGTCATTTAAATCCCTTACTGATAGACCAAAATTATTATAATTTCCAATATCAATTGCCTGATTTATTTTTAACAATGAAATTTTATAAACTCCATTTTTCCCCTCTAATAGATCAGAAGTTTGATTTTCTTTTAGAGAAAAAGCTACTCCAACTATAAATGGTTCATTACCCAAGCCAGCGATTGTAGGATTTTTTTGATTCACTGCAGAAGCTGTTTCAATTAAAAAATCACTATTTTCAATTAATGACTCTAAAGTCTTTTTAGATTTAAATCTTTTTTTTATTATCTCTATTTTTTTCTTTTTAGATAAAATCTCCGTTATGTCAGTTCTGACCTGGTCTAATGATGCAATTCCTTGAGATTTTTTAGCAGTTAACTGAACCACAGCATACCCCCCTCTATTTAGATTAAATCTCTTAATATCATTAATCTCTGTATCTTTTTGAAAAGCCCATTGAACTATATTTCTTTGACGCAATAATCCTGGAAGAATTTCTTCTAATTTTTCAATATCAACAACTGGTATTGAAGTATAATTATTTCTCTTTACAATCTCTATAAAATTTTCTTCATTTTTAGAATCAATCTCAAATTGAGTCGCTTTACGAAAAATTTCGTTTGATGTTTTTTCAGAAGGTGCTATTTCTTTAGAAACATCTGCAATAAGAACTAAATTGTCTTTATCTGTAACTTTTATTATATGAAAACCAAATTCAGTCTCAACTAAACCTATTCTTCCAACTCTTGATTTATTACAAAAATTAAAAAACTCTTGCACCATTTGACCTTCCTGAAAAAACCCAAGATCCCCTCCAACATTTTTACTCGAATCGTCTGAATTCTCTTTTGCTAACTGATCAAAATTATTAGAGTTTCTCCTAACCAATCTATACAATCTATTTGCAATTAATCTAGCATCTTCTTTAGTTCTAGAATTCTCCAATTGAGATCTTGTAGCTCCATCATAAGATACTAAAATATGACTTGCTCGAATAGATCCATTTTTTTTAAAATCTATAAGTTTTGAAATTTTCAAATAATCCTTATCTCTGTATGGTCCAAAAACATCCCCAGGACTTAATCCAAACAAAATGTCTGCATACTCATTATTTAATTTCCCTTTTGGTTTATATATTGAATCAAATAAAGAATCTGAATAATCTTCAAGGAACTCTCTAATATTATTTGTTGTTTTCAAACCAGGTAAAGTATCTGTTAATTTAGAAACATCATTATAAGCAATTCTTTCATTAATTAAACTTTCTAAACCTAAACGAATATTACTAATATCATCTTCAGTAGCAACATCATCGAAAAGAACATATTGAATACTTCTTGATTCATTTTTTTTATATAGTTTTGAATTTCTTTTAATATAGTTTCTTATATCTGAATCAGATATTTTTACCAAACTATCATGAATAAAATCAAAAGGAATATTAACATATTTTATATTAATATTATCATTTTCAAAATGATAAACTTCTCTTGCTTCAGCATCTGTTAAAATAGAACTAGCCTTTATTAAATTAAAATATATATTTTGTTTTGCTAAAGAAATAATACTTTTTTCCTGATTCTTCCATGTTTGATATGCCGATGGATTTTCGACCCTAAGTTGAGCGATAAAATCTGTGAAAACTCCAAAATCAAAAAAACCTGCTTCATTTAGAAATCTACTGTCCTGAACTATCGATTCATTTGAAGAAACAATCTGTTCAATTTGATCTTTTCCAGCATCAATTCCTAATTTTTTAAACTCTTGTTCAAAAATTGTATTTCTTAAATACTGATTCCAAACCAAATTTAAAGCTTGTATAGTAGAATAATTATAAGTTCTTTCAGTTTGATCAACTAACTGCCTAAAAAATTCAAAATCAACTTCTTCATCATTAATAATAGCAATTGGATCATCCGTGCCCGAATTAGATGAACTTCCATCAAAAACCCCTGATATTACAAATGCAAATAAAGCTAAGCCTATAACTATAATTAGAAATATAGATTTTTCTCTAATTTTTCCCAGAACTGCCATAAAAAATTATTAATGATAGTGAGCGAAAATAATATATTCATTTGAAATAGGAAAATCATAATAAGATTATTCTTACTCATTTTCTTCTATTATTATTCTATCAATTTTTGTTGATGTTACTTTTTTTATTTCAATGATATAATTTCCAATATTAAGTTTCTCCCCTTTTTTTGGTATTTCTCCAGTATTGTATGCTATTAAACCTCCTAATGTTTCGTAATATCCAGATTCTTCAAGATTTAAATTATAATTTTTATTCACATAATCCACTTCCAATCTTGCCGAAAATTCAAATTTATTTTTATTTATTTCTCTTTCATAATGTTCAATTTTATCATATTCATCTTCAATTTCACCAAATAACTCCTCCACTATATCTTCAACTGTAATTATTCCAGAAGTACCCCCATATTCATCAATAACAACTGCTAAACTTTTTCTTCTTCTTGTTAAAATTTTTAATAGTTCGCTTATTGGCATTGATTCAGGAATATAAACCACTGGCAATAAAATATTCTTTAATGATTTTGGATCTTTAAACATTTCAAAGGCGTGAACATAACCTAAAATATTATCAACTGACTTATTATATATAGGTATTTTAGATAATCCTGTCTTTATAAATAACTTTTTTATTTCATTTATTGATGAATTTTTTTCAACGCAAACTAGTTCTGTTCTAGGAATCATTACCTCCCTAGATTTAACATCAGAAAATTCGAGTGCATTTTTAAAAATTTCAATTTCTGAATCTAAATTTTCTTGATTCGAAGAAGATTCAAGCTGCTCATCTATGTAATTTCCTAACTCCACTTTTGAAAAAGACAACTGTACCTTATCTGAATCCGTTTTAAAAAAATGTTTTAAAATAAAATCTGTCAACATTAAAATTATTTGAGTAATTGGAAAAAAAATATAATAAAATATCGAGACTGGAATTGCAAAAATTTTAATAAAAAAATTAGCATACAATTGAAAGAATACCTTGGGTAAAAATTCAGCAGTTAAAAGAATTATAACAGTTGATATTACAGTTTGATAAAAAACAATTTTTAACGAAATATCTCCAGATAATAAAGTTTCCTTAAAAAATAATTGAAGA
>CAUZKB010000004.1:0-48635 GCA_963580575.1 Bacteroidia bacterium
TCCATTCCATAAAAGTTAATCCTATTTATTTTTTTAAGAGTTACCATAACTCGATTTTCAGATTTATCTCTTACAAATAATATTGAAACTTTTTGACCTGGACGTTTTGTTGATAAATATCCAGAAAGATCAGCAAACTTGTTAATTTTTATTCCATCGATGTTTTTTATTATGTCACCGGCTTTTAATCCAGAAATATCTGCCCCAAATCCTTTTTCAATTTCATTAATGTAGAACCCTTCAGTTTGATCAACCCCGAATTTTTTTGCAATATCAGAATTAAGCGCTTGACCAATTACTCCCAGTAATCCTTTTTGAACATCTCCAAATTCAATTATATCTTCAAAAACTTTTCTTGCAATATTACTCGGTACTGCAAATGAATAACCAACAAAACTTCCAGTAATTGAACTTATCGCAGTATTAATTCCAATTAATTCCCCATTAGTGTTAACAAGTGCACCTCCACTGTTACCCCTATTAACAGCTGCGTCTGTTTGAATATATGATTCATTTTTGTTGTCATATTTATTTAAATCGCGAGATTTCGCACTTATTATACCAGCAGTAACTGTTGAATTTAAATTGAATGGATTACCTACAGCTAATACCCACTCACCAATCTTGGTGACATCAGAATCTCCAAAAGAAATGTAAGGAAGAATATGATCAGCATTTATTTTTAATACAGCAATATCTGTTCCTGGATCTGTTCCGATTAAATTTGCCGTGTATAATTTATTATTATTTGTAGTTATTCTTATTTCAGAGAAACCATCAATAACATGGTTGTTAGTTATTATATAACCGTCTTGAGATACTATAACTCCTGATCCTGTTCCAATTTTTTTGGGAATATTGTTGTCATCTTCATAAAAGAAACGATACCATGATGGATTATTGTTAGAAGGTAAAGATGTATTTTTTACGTGTACAACAGCATCTATTGTTTTTTCAGCAGCAATAGTAAAATCAGTTGTTGAAAAATTATTTGATGAATATGAGTAGTTTACAGGAATCGGTTTATTATATTTATTTTCTTGAATTATAATACTTGATTTGTTATAATTGTGATAAACTAAAATAGTAACAATGCTAGATAGAAGTCCTACTAAAATTGATTTTGTCAAAGATTTCATTATTTTATTTTCGACAAAAGTATAAATTTCATTATTTGTCATTTTTATTTTAACTTCAATTTAACAACTTATCTTTTTTTCTATTTTGATTAAATTTGTCAGCTTATGGAATATATTTTTGAAAAATATCAAGGCACTGGTAATGATTTTATTTTATTTGATGCTAGATTAAGGAATTTTAAAATGTTAAAACAATCTCAGATAAGGAGTATTTGTAATCGTAATTTTGGTATTGGTGCGGATGGTATTATTATAATTAAGGACCACGATGTGTTTGATTTTGAAATGTTATATTATAATTCAGATGGATTATTAAGTTCGATGTGTGGTAATGGGGCTAGATGTGCCGTTGCATATGCCTATGAAAAAAAGATATTTTCCAAAGAAACTAGTTTTAATGCATATGATGGTGCTCACAAAGCTTATGTTCAATCTAACAGTATTGTTAAATTAGATTTTAAAGATGTTTTAAAGATAGAGGAAAATAAAAATGGTTTATTAATTGATACTGGCTCTCCACATTTAATTATATTTAATAATAATCTTGAAAAGTTAAATATCAAAAAATTGGGTTCAACAATTAGATATTCAAATGAATTTATAAAAGATGGGATTAATGTTAATTTTGTTCAGTGTATTGACAAAAATATAATTAAGTTAAGAACTTATGAAAGAGGAGTTGAAAATGAGACTTTAGCTTGTGGCACTGGAGCTGTTGCTTCTGCTATTGCAGCTCATTATAAAAGGAAAGTTAAAAATTTTTCGAAAATTTTAGTTGAGACTTTGGGAGGTGATCTTCTAGTAAATTTTACTTACAAGAGTAAAATATATAATAATATTTACCTTTCCGGTAAAACAGAAAAAATTTTTTCTGGTAAAATTTTTCTTTAAAATGAAAAATGTCAAACTAAGAGCATTAGAGCCTGAAGATATAGATGTATTATTTTCTACTGAAAATGATTCAAGTTTATGGAAGTTTTCAAACAGAAATGAGCCATATTCTAAATATACCTTAAATCAATATATTGAAATTCAAAATCAAGATATTTCAGAATCTAAACAGAAAAGATTCGTTTTATCTGACAAAAGTAATGATGTATTAGGGTTTGTAGATTTATTTGATTTCGAATCTTTTCATAGAAGAGCAGGTGTTGGCTTGGTACTTTTATCAAAGTATAGAAATAAAGGTCTAGGATCCATAGGATTACAATTGTTAGAAAATCATTCTAAACTATATTATAATATGCATTTGCTTTATGCTAATGTTGCATATGAAAATCAACCAAGTAATTATCTTTTTAAAAAGATGAAGTTTAACTTAGTGGGAATTAAAAAAAAGTGGAATTATTATGACAACTCATTTCATGATGAATGTTTGTATCAAAAAATCTTGGATTGAAAATATTAAAAGAAAATAAAAATTTAATTTTTGTTTGTGTATTAATTTTATTTATAGTATTTATTTATACAACAAATATATATATCATTTATTTTAGTGATAATACTAATTATAACAAAAAAGGATCTTATATTTTTATAGACAGTGATGACAACACAGATTCTCTTACTATTAATTTAACACCTTTTTTAAAATCGGTAAGTAATTTTATAAAAGTTGCCAAAAAGAAAGGCTATTTTAATAAAATTAAACCTGGCAAGTACTTAATTAAAAAAGGAAGTAGTAATAATGAAATAATCAATAATTTGAGAATTAATAGATTAACGGTTAAAGTTGAGTTTAATAATCAAGAAAGGTTGGAAGATTTGGTGTCAAGAATATCAAAACAAATTATGGCTGATAGTTTGTCTTTAATTAACAGTTTTTTAGATGTCGATTTTTTAAATGAAAAAGGGTTTAATTCTTTAAATGCATTAACAATGTATATTCCAAATACATATGATTTTTATTGGGAAGTCAGTCCTGAAAAATTTAGAAATAAAATGTGGAGAGAGTATAATTTTTTTTGGACCAGAGATTTAGAAATGAAAGCAGAGAAAATTAATTTAAATAAAATAGAGGTTATTATTTTAGCATCAATTGTTCATAAAGAGTCTATAAAAAAATCTGAAAAAAATAGAATTGCAGGAGTATATCTTAATAGGTTAAAAAGGAATATAAAATTGCAGGCTGACCCAACAGTAATATATGCTACTAAAAAAGAATCAGATAATTTTAATCAAATTATTAAAAGAGTTCTTTATAAAGATTTAAAAATTAAATCGCCTTATAACACCTATTATAAAAGAGGACTTCCACCATCACCAATTTGTATGCCTGATTTATCATCCATATTAGCCGTTCTTAATCCAGAGAAACATTCTTTTTTGTATTTTGTTGCAGATCTAGAAAATCCAGGATTTCATTTATTTTCTAATAATTTAGTTCAACATAATAGAAATAAAAGAAAATATACAAATTGGTTAAATAACAGGAAATTGTATCGTTAGATAAGAGGTGTTTGAAAAAGATTAGAGGGTTAATTTTTGGCTTAGATCTTCTACATATTTTCTAAATTGTTTGTCAGTAAAACTTAAATTGTCAACCGTTTTGCAGGCATGAAGAACAGTTGCGTGGTCTCTTTTACCAATTTGGTTCCCAATACTTGCAAGTGAAGCTTTTGTATATTTTTTAGCAAAATACATTGCTAGTTGTCTTGCTTGAACAATATGACGTCTTCTTGTTTTTGATTGAAGAGTTTGTATGTCCATTTGAAAGTAGTCAGAAACAACTTTCTGAATGTAATCTATGGAAACTTCTCTTTTAGTATTTTTAACAAATTTTTGAACAATTTCCCTTGCTAGATCAATTGTAATCTCAGCTTTATTGAATGAGGATTGAGCTATAAGAGAGATTAGGGCACCTTCTAATTCTCTTACATTTGTTTTAATGTTTTTTGCAACATATTCAATTATTTCTTGATTAATTTCTACTCCATCTCTATATAGTTTGTTTTTTAAAATAGAGATTCTTGTTTCAAAATCAGGTAATTGAAGTTCGGCTGAAAGACCCCATTTAAATCTTGATAATAACCTTTGTTCAATATCATGCATGTCCACAGGAGCTTTATCTGAAGTAAGTATAACTTGTTTTCCATTTTGGTGTAATTGATTAAAAATATGGAAAAAGACATCTTGTGTACCACTTTTTCCAGATAAAAATTGGACATCATCAATTATAAGAACTTCTAATAGTTGATAAAAATGAATAAAATCATTTCTATTATTTTTTTTGACAGACTCAACATATTGTTGAGTAAATTTTTCTGCTGATATATAAAGGACTGTTTTGTCGGGATATTTTTCTTTAATTTCTACTCCTATTGCATGAGCTAAATGAGTTTTACCAAGACCAACTCCACCAAAAATTAATAAAGGATTAAAAGATGTTCCACCAGGTTTGTTTGAAACTGCCATTCCGGCAGATCTTGCTAATCTGTTAGAATCTCCTTCAAGAAAATTATCAAAACTATAATTTGGATTTAATTGAGATTCAATTTGCAAATTTTTAATACCTGGAATAACAAAAGGATTCTTTAATTCATTTGATCCAGAAAAAAAAGGAGCATTTACTTCTTGAGTTAAAACATTTGTTCTATTATTACTTGGAATTTTTTCTGTAAATGGAGATTTATTTCCAAAAGTATTTTCCATTTTAATAATATATACTAGTTTAGCTTCGTTTCCCAATTCTTTCGTTAAAGCGGTTTTTAAAATTTTGATATAATGCTCTTCAAGCCATTCATAGAAAAATTTACTAGGAACCTGAATAGTTAATAAATTTTCTTCTAATTTAATTGGTTTAATTGGTTTAAACCATGTCCTATAAGCTTGAGTTTGAATATTGTCTTTAATAAAAACTAAACAATTATCCCAGACTGAAGCAGCATTAAAATTCATTTAAATGAGACTGATTTATGTGTTATTTAAAAAGTGTTTTATTTTTGTAATCACTGAATTACAAATATCAAAAAAAATTTGTGAAAAAAAATTTTTTTTAAGGTTGATTTTTAATTTTTTTTTCTTGATATTATGAGAGTGTAAATATGTAAGAAGTTTTTTTACTTTCTTACATATGTAAATAAAATGAAATATTTAACAAAACCAATTTTAATTCGATATTATGAAACTGATTAAATGGGATTTGTTCATCATTCAAATTATTTAAGGTATTTTGAATTAGCAAGAATAGAATGGCTTAATTCGATGGGCTTTTCTTATCAAGAAATGGAAAGTATGGGTGTATTAATGCCTGTTGTAAAGGCAACTTTAAATTTTAAAAAACCGTTGAAATTTGGAATAAGTTTTAAAGTTAAAATTGAAATTTCTAAGATGCCAAAAGTAATATTTGAGTTAAACTATGAAGTTATAGGATCTGATGAATTTGTTTTTGCTACAGGTTCAACTGTTTTAGCTTTTTTATCCGCAGATAATTTAAAACCTATTAGATGTCCAAGTTCTTTTGGAAATTTATTTAAATAGGATAAAAAAAACTTAGTTTATCATAACCTATTTTTTCGATATGAGATTCTTTAATATCTAGTTTTGGTTCCTTTAATCCTTTTTTGATTAATTTATTTCCAGTAAAAACTTGAGCTTCATCCCATAAATTTTCATCGATAAAATATTGAATTGTTTTTGCTCCACCTTCAACTATAACTGATTGTAAATTTTCTTTATATAGAAGGTTTAAAATATTTGATACATTATTAAGATTGCATTTTATCCATTCTTTATTATTTTCTATTAAACTTTTGGTTGAATTTAAAATTTTAACAGGATGTTTGTCATTTAAAATTTTTGATTTTTTTGGTATTCTAAGATTTGGATCTATGATATAACGTTTTGGATGATTTCCCTTCCAATTTCTTAATGTAAGTTTAGGGTCATCATTTATTATAGTGTTTACACCTACAATAATTCCATCTTCATTACTTCTTAATTTATGTGCCCTTTGAATAGAAAGAGGATTAGTTATCCAAAAGATTTTTTTTGATTTTTTTTGATTTGATATTGGGGTTACATATCCATCTAAAGATCTTGCCCATTTTAGAATAATATAGGGTCTTTTTTTTTCATGGAATGTAAAAAACCTTTTATTTAAGTGAATGCATTCTTTTTTCATAATATTTAAAATAATTTTACAACCAGCATTTTTTAATTTAGCTATTCCATCTCTATTAATAATTCTGTTTGGGTCTTTAACTCCAATAACTATTTTGGGGATTTTATGTTTAATAATTAAATCTGTACATGGAGGAGTTTTTCCAAAATGATTACATGGCTCTAGATTAACAAACAGTGTGCTTTTTATTAAAACTGAAGGATCGTTAATATTTTTTATGGCATTAACTTCTGCATGTGATGATCCGTAGTTTTGGTGCCATCCTTCTCCTATTATTTTATTGTCATAAACTACAACACAACCAACCATTGGATTAGGATAAGTGTATCCTAGACCTTTTTTTGCCAGATATAAGCATCTATTCATATAAAATTCATTAATCATTAAATTTTTTTTAATCATATTTCAGAATATATTGTAACTCGTAAATTTAACTATTAATTTATACTGATATGTTTTTTTAATAAAGTTGTAATTCAAATTTTTTAAGTAAATGACTTTGATGGAAATAAAGGAATATTATTATAAAACATTGGCTAATGTTTATTCAAAAAATGAAATTGATTTTTACTTTAAAATTTTAATTAAATCTTTTTTTGATTGGGACTTGACAATTATAGTCTTATATCCTAATAGAAAATTGTCAAAAGAACAATCAAATAAATTAATTGAATCAAATAAGCATATGCAAAAAAGATGTCCTATTCAATATATAACCGGAGAATGTTTTTTTATGGGATATAAATTTGAAGTAAATAAATCGGTATTAATTCCTAGACAAGAAACAGAAGAATTAGTTGAATGGATTTTAAATGATAATAAGGAGTATGATAAAGCTTTAGAAGTTCTAGATATTGGAACTGGAAGTGGTTGTATAGCTGTTTCTCTCTCTGCTAAAAAATCAAATTTTATTTTGTCTGCAATAGATAATTCTACTGAATCATTATTAATTGCTAAGAAGAATGCAGAATTAATTGGAGTTCAAATTAATTTTATTCATGATGATATTTTAAGTTTTTCCAAGCCAAGAAATATATATGATATTATTGTTTCTAATCCTCCTTATGTTAGTTTTAGTGAAAAGAATAATATGGATCTTAAAGTTTTAAATTTTGAACCTCACAGTGCAATATTTGTTAGCAAAAAAAAACCTTTAATTTTTTACAAAGCAATACTAGAATTTTCTATATTGAATCTTAGAGATGGCGGTCTAGTTTATTTTGAGATCAATCCTCTTTTTTTTAGGAGTCTTTTAAATTTAATTCAAACCTATAATCGATTTGAGATATCAACTAGAAAAGATCTTTTTGGAAAAAACAGAATGATTAGGTTAAAAAAAAAGCATGAATAGTGATTTAGATAAAATAAATAAATTAAGGCAAGAATTACATCATCATAATTATTTGTATTATAATTTAAGCAAACCTATAATTAGTGATTTTGAATTTGATAAAAAGTTGAGAGATCTTATTTTGTTAGAAGAAAAATATCCTTTTTATTCAGACAAAAATTCTCCTTCACAAAGAGTAGGGGGAGATATTTCTGAATCATTTAATACAATTATTCATAAAAAACCTATGTTTTCTTTATCTAATACTTATAATAAAGAAGAGGTTCTTAAATGGGAGGAAAGATTGTTTAAGATACTAGGAAATGAAAAAATAGAGTATTTCTGTGAATTAAAATATGATGGTGCTTCAATAAATCTTTTGTATAAAAATGGTGAATTAGAATTAGCATCAACAAGAGGAGATGGAATTCAAGGGGATGATGTAACAAATAATATAAAAACTATTTCATCAATACCTCTGAAGCTTCGAGGAGACTATCCTAATTTATTTGAGATTAGAGGAGAGATAATTCTTCCAATAGATGGTTTTAATAAAATGAATGATATAAGAAAATCTAGAGGAGAACCTTTGTATAGTAATCCTAGAAACACTGCCGCTGGAAGTATAAAATTAAAGGACAGTAAAGTTGTGGCTGAGAGACCTTTAGATTGTTTTTTATATGGTCTTTCAGGTGAGGATCTGCCAATTAATTTTCATGAGGATTCTTTGAAAAAAGCTAGATCTTGGGGTTTTAAAGTTCCAACAACTTCAAGTTTATGTGATTCAATTGGAAACGTATTAAATTTTATTACTATTTGGGAAAATAAAAGAGATCAATTGCCATATGAAATTGATGGTATAGTGATTAAGGTTAATAATTTAAATCAACAATCAAAATTAGGTTTTACTTCAAAGACTCCAAGATGGGCAATTGCTTTTAAATTTCAAGCTGAAAATGTATCTACTCGTCTTATAGATGTTAAATATCAAGTTGGAAGAACAGGAGCTTTAACACCAGTTGCAATTCTTGAGCCAATTCAAATTTCTGGTACAATAGTAAAAAGAGCTTCTTTACATAATTCAGACCAAATTGAAAATTTGGGTCTTAGAATAGGAGATTGGGTTTATGTTGAAAAAGGAGGAGAAATTATACCGAAAATTCTAGGAATAGATGAATTAAGGAGAGGTTCAATTGATAATAAAATAGAATTTATAAAAAGATGTCCTGAATGTGGGACTATTTTATCTAGAGTTGAAGGAGAAGTTAATTACTATTGTATTAATTCAATTAATTGTGAACCTCAAATAGTAGGCAGAATCTTACATTATGTTTCTAGAAAAGCTATGGATATCGAAGGTTTAGGCTCGGAGACTGTCAGTTTATTATTTAAAAATGGGATTATAAGAAATATTGCAGATTTATATTCACTTGATAAAAAAAATATTTTAGATCTTGAAGGAATGGCCGAAAAGTCTATAGTCAATCTTTTAAAGAGTATAGAAAATTCAAAAAACAAACCCTTTGCAAAGGTTTTATTTGGTCTTGGAATTCGACATGTTGGCGAAACAGTTGCAAAAAAAATTACTGCTTCAACAGGCTCTCTTTTAAATTTATCTTTATTATCAGAAGATGATATATTGAAAATTGATGATGTTGGAATTAAAATTGCTAGAAGTATAAACTTTTTTTTTAAAAATGTGGAAAATAATAAAATGATTGAGATTCTTAGGTCTCATGGGATTAAATTTCAAAACGATTATTCTAATAAAAAAGGTGTTAGCGTTTTAAGTGGTTATACCTTTGTTATTTCAGGTGTTTTTGATAGATTTAGTAGAAATGAATTAAAAGATAAAATTGAGGAAATGGAAGGGACTTTATCAACATCAATATCAAAAAAAACTAGTTATTTACTTGCTGGAAGAAATCCAGGTCAATCAAAAATCGATAAAGCAAAAAAAATATTTGTTTCAATTATTAGTGAAAGAGAATTTATTGACATGATTAATGTTTAGGATCTTAAATGTTATATTTATAACAGATTTATGTTAAAAAATATTGTTGCTTTAATTTTTATGTTATTGATAAATACTGAGATAATTTTATAAAGTTATAATGATTAAAAGGATTAAATTTTTTTTTTTGGGTTTAAGATTAAAAAAGGAACTAAATAATAAAATAAATAAGATTAAAGTAGTTCAAAAAAAAAGATTATTAATTGGAATTTTGTTAGACCCAAAATTTGATTTAAAGGATTCTTTTATTGAAGATCTTGCAATGAGTTTAGAATTATCAAAAGACAGATTTGACATAATCATTTTTGGAAAAAATAATTTTTTAAAATTTAAAGCTAATTCTATTTATATAGAAGACGTAAGTTTGTTTGGTAAATTTCCTCAATATCTAAATAAGTTTTTAAACAGAAGATTTGATATATTATTTAATTTGTATAACAAAAATTCGTTATTATCTCTTTTATCTATTTTGAGTAAAGCAAATTTCAGATTAGGATTAATTGATACTGACAATAGACTTAATGATTTAATTATAAATTTAAGTCCAACTAATTCAAAATTGTTTATTGAAGAAAGCGTAAAATATATTAATATAATTTTTAAAAATAAATAATGATTTTAAACGGGCTAGGTGTAGCAATGATTACTCCTTTTAATAGATCAGGGAAGATTGATTATGAAAAAATTCCTTTAATTGTTGACAATATTGTTTCTGGATCAGCTGATTACATTGTCGTTTTAGGTACTACGGCAGAGACATTTCTTCTGTCAAAAGTTGAAAAAAATGCTTTAATAAAATTTATAATAGAGGTAAATGATAATAGGTTGCCAATGGTAATTGGAATCGGAGGAAATAATACAGATTTGGTAATTAAAGATATAAAAAACACAGACTTGAATAATTTTAGTGCTATTTTATCGGTTTCACCATATTATGTTAAACCAAGTCAAGAGGGAATATTAAAACATTATATAAAATTGTCTAAAGAAAGTCCTGTTCCTTTAATAGTTTATAATGTTCCAAATAGAACAGGTTCAATGATTGAGAAAGATACTTTTATTAGATTGATAAATTATACTGATAATATTATTGCAATTAAAGAGGCAAGTGGAAATTTTTCTTTTAGTCAAGATCTAATAAATTCAGTCCCCAAGAATGTTAAGATTATATGTGGTGATGATCACTATTCTTTACCGATGATTTTATCTGGAGCCTCAGGTTCTATTTCAGTTATAGGAAATGCTTTTCCTAAAAAGATTTCTAGAATGATTTCATTTGCTAACTCTGGAGATTTAAAGAAGGCTTATAAAATTCATTTTGAGTTACTAGATTTAATTAAATATTTATTTTTAGAAGGTAATCCAACAGGTATAAAAGAATTAATGAGTCAATTGTCATTTTGTTCAAATCATGTAAGATTGCCATTAGTTAGTGCCTCTAAAGAACTTTCAAATAAAATTGCTCAGAAATTGAGCGAGATAAATTAAATTATTTATTTTTCATAATTGCATTAATGAAGTATAATTTCATATAGATTTATTAATTTTGCAAAATGCATTTAGTGAAATTTATATATGTATTATTCTTGGTTTGTGTTTTTGTTAATTGCAGCGATTATCAAAAATTATTAAATAGTGATAATACATCAGAAAAGTATAAGGTTGCAGAATCATTTTATAATACTGGAGAATACAGAAAAGCCTCTAGATTATTTGAACAGATAATTCCAAAATATAGAGGTAAACCTCAATCTCAAAGACTTATATATTTTTTAGCAGATTCATATTTTTTAAACAAAAGATATTATTTAGCTGCAAATCAATTTGAAAATTTTATTAAATCTTATCCAAAAAGTGATCGTATAATCGAAGCCTATTTTAAAGAGGCTAAAAGTTTTTATTATCAATCACCAAATTATAGTTTAGATCAAGAAGATACCTTTTCTGCAATTGAAAAGCTTCAGGTATTTATTAATAATTATCCTAATTCAGAATTTTCTATGGGAGCAAATAAGTTAATTAATGAATTACAAGTGAAGCTTGAAAAAAAAGATTTTGAAATCGCAAAACAATATTATATAATTAGAGACTTTAAGGCTTCTATGAAAGCGAATGACAATTTTATTTCGACATATCCGGGTACTAAATTTCGTGAAGAATCAATGTTTGTTAAATTTAATTCTATGTTTGAAATTGCAATTAATAGTATTCAGTTAAAAAAAAGAGATCGATTATTAGAATTAAAAAATCATTATAAATTAATATTAGGATATTATCCCGAGACTATATTTATTAATGATCTTAAAAAAAAAATAAAATTAATAGAGAAAGAACTTAAATTATTTAAAGAAAATGAATCACTAACTAAATAACTTATTATGAATAAATATAGAGAATCAAAAGCATCGATTACAACTAAAACATATAATAAAGATGAAATCGAATTAATAACTGAAAATATTTATGAAGCTTTATCAATTATTGCTAAAAGGTCAAAACAGATTAATTCAGATATAAAAAATGAACTTCATGAAAAGCTTGATGAGTTTGCTACCCACAATGATAGTTTGGAAGAGATTTTCGAAAATAAAGAGCAAATAGAAGTTTCAAAATTTTATGAACGTCTACCAAAAGCTCATGCAATAGCGATAGAGGAATGGCTAAATGATAGAATTTATCACAGAAATGCAGATGAAGAAACTAATTTGTAAAAATGAGTTTTCTCATTGGAAAAAAAATTTTGGTTGGAATTTCAGGAGGAATAGCTGCATATAAGTCTCCAGAAATTGTTAGACAACTAGTTAAAAATGGTTCAGAGGTTAAGATTGTAATGACGCCCTCATCAATGGATTTTGTCACTCCACTTACTCTCTCAACAGTTTCTAATAATCCTGTTTTATCATCTTTTGTATCTGAGGACATGGATAATCCATTATGGAATAATCATGTCGATTTAGCTAATTGGGCAGATTTATTTTTGATAGCTCCAGCAACTTTAAATACAATTTCTTCTATGGCAAATGGTATTTGCAATAACTTACTTTTAGCAACTTATTTTTCATCTAAGTGCCCTGTGATGATTACTCCTTCTATGGATTTAGACATGTATAATCATCCTTCAAATAAAGAAAATATAAAAAAAATAAAATCTCGTGGAGATATTATTTTGCCAGTTGGAGAAGGTTTTTTAGCAAGCGGTTTGAAAGGAAAAGGACGTATGGTTGAGCCTAAGGTAATTTTAATATTTATTGAAAATTTTTTTAAATCAAACCTTTTAATGTCTGGTAAAAAAGTTTTAATAACTGCCGGTCCAACTTATGAAAAAATTGATCTAGTTCGTTTCATTGGAAATTATTCATCTGGAAAAATGGGTTTTGCTCTTGCTAAAGTTGCTTTAGATTTAGGAGCAGAAGTAGTTTTAATTACAGGACCAACCTCACAAAAAATTTCTCATCCAAATCTAAAACGTATTGACATTTCATCAGCGCAAGAAATGTTGTCTTCAGTAAAATTATTTTATAATAAAGTTGATATAGTTTTTGCTTCAGCAGCAGTCTCTGATTTCAAGCCAGTAAAAACATTTAATAGAAAAATAAAAAAGGAAGAGGAATTTAGTATTGTAAATTTAGAACAAACAGTGGATATTTTAGATTTCATGGGGAAAAATAAAAACAAACAATTATTAATTGGTTTTGCTTTAGAGTCTGAAAATGAAATTAAGAATGCAAAATTTAAATTAAAAAGTAAAAATTTAGATGCAATTGTTTTAAATTCATTGAAGGATATAGATGCTGGATTTAGTAGTGATAAAAATAAAATAACATTTATTAAAAAAAATAAGTCCATAAAAGATTTTAAATTGAAATCAAAGATTGATGTTGCAAAAGATATTTTTAAAGAGATAATGAATGAAATTAAATAATTTTTTCGGTTTAATAATTTTTTTTATTTCTGCTGATCGGATCTTCTCACAAGAATTGAACGCTCAGGTTGTTATTAATTCGAATTTGGTAAATCAAACTAATCAACAGATTTTTGAAACTCTTGAGAAATCTCTTAATGAATTTATTAATAACCAAGTTTGGACTAATAAAGAGTTTTTAAATTATGAAAAGATAACTTGTAGTTTTGTTTTTACACTTACAAGTTACAAAAATGATAAATTTGAGGGAACTCTGCAAGTTCAATCTCAACGACCAATTTTTGAATCTAATTATGATAGTCCAATTTTAAATTTTTTAGATAAAGACATAGTTTTTAAATATCAAGAATTTCAGCCGTTATTTTATAATAAATCATCTTTTGAATCTAATTTAGTTTCTATTGTTAGTTATTATGCATTGTTAATTATTGGTATGGATGCAGATACTTTTAAATTAAATGGAGGATCTGTTTATCTTGAAAATGCTCAAAGAATAGTAAATTTAGCTCAACAATCGAATTTTAAAGGCTGGCAACCTAATGAGAGTGATAGAAATAGATTTTGGTTAATTGAAATGATGTTATCTAATACTTATAGTGATTTTAGAAAATCATCTTACCTTTATCATAGGCAAGGATTAGATTTTATGACAACAGATAATTTTATAGCAAAAAAAGCAGTTCTTGCATCTCTAAATAATTTAGAGAATGTTTATAATGTTCGCCCTGACTCCTATTTACTTCAAATATTTTTTGATTCCAAAGCTGATGAGATTGTTAGTATTTTTTCAGACGGACCTGATGTTGATGTTGATTTTACTTTAAATGTTTTGAAAAAAATTGCACCATTTTTTAATTCTAAATGGAATCAAATTAAAAGTTGATTTAATATTCATTTAAAAAAAGACAAGATTGTTAAAAGAATTAAGAATTAGAAATTTTGCTTTAATAGATGAATTAGAAGTTTCTTTTTCTAAAGGAATGACTTGCATAACAGGAGAAACTGGTGCAGGAAAATCAATCTTACTTGGGGGTCTTTCATTAGTTCTTGGAAAAAGAGCTGATATAGATTCTTTAAGCGATCCAAATAAAAAATGTGTTGTTGAGGCAGTTTTTAAAATCGATAAATATGATTTAAAAACTTTCTTTTTAGAAAATAATATAGATTATTATGATGAAACAATTTTGAGGAGAGAAATTATTCCAAGCGGTAAATCTAGAGCATTTGTTAATGACACCCCAGTTAAATTAAATTTTTTAGATGAATTAAGTTCTAAACTTATAGATATTCATTCTCAACAAGAAACACAATTGATTAACCAAGAATCATATCAATTTTTAATTATTGATTCTTTTGCTAAAAATGAAATTAACTTATCTAATTATAAAACTTTATTAACTAAATACAAAGAAACTTGTTCTGAATTGGAATTATTAAAAAATAATCAGATAGAATTAACTGAATCTTATGAATTTAAAAAATTTATGTTTGATGAATTAGTTGATGCAAATATATCAGAAGGTATGGAAGAGGATTTAGAGATAAAATTTAATGAATTATCGAATGTTGAATCTATAAAATCCAATTTAAAAAAAGCTGTATCTCTTATAGAAAATGATCAAATTGGATTAATAAATCAATTAATTGAATTTAGAAATTTAATTAAGATTTTAAATGAAAAATCAAATAAATATTTATCTATTAAAGAAAGGGTTGAAGTAGTTTTTTATGAAATAGATGATGTCCTAGAAGAACTAAAAAAACAGTTTGAAAATTTAGAAACAAATCCACAAGAGTTGTTGATTTTAGAAGATAGGATGAATGAAATTAATGGTCTTTTGAATAAGCATAAGTTAAAATCTTCAAGTGAATTAATTTTATTAAGAGAGGATTTAAGAAAAGAAGTTGAATTTAATAAAAATATTCATGAATCCATATCATTAGTTAAAACTAGAAAAAATAAACTAGAAAAAAAATTAGATATATTATCAAAAAAAATATCAGCTTTAAGAAAAATAGCTATTCCAAAAATTAAATCTGAACTTGAGAAATTGACTCATAAAATGGGTATGATAGGAGCAAGTTTTAAAATAGAATTAATCTCGTCAGAAGTTTTTTTATCTAATGGAAAAGACTCTTTGCTGTTGTATTATAAATCTAATAAGGGAAGTGAATACAGATTATTGAAAAAAATTGCTTCTGGAGGAGAACTTTCTAGAATTATGTTGTCAATTAAAAATATAATATCTAGATATAAAAGACTTCCAACAATAATTTTTGATGAAATTGATTCGGGAGTCTCTGGAAAAATATCAGATAGTATAGCTAGAATAATGTTTGAATTATCAAATTTTGTTCAGGTTTTCACTATTACTCATTTACCTCAAGTTGCTTCAAAAGGACTTAAACATTTTAAAGTTTATAAGATTTCTGATAAAACTAAAACGAGCACATATATAAAAGAATTAAATAAAGTAGAAAGAATTGAAGAAATTGCTTTAATGTTGTCTGGTGATCAAATTTCTAATACAGCTAAAGCGCATGCAAAACAATTGTTGAATTAGCATTATATTTGTTCAATTAAAATTAACATGTTACATAAAATATTAGAGGGAAAAAATGGTATAATTTTTGGTGCGTTAGATAGTTCTTCTATAGCATGGAAAACAGCTGAAGCTGTTTATAAATCTGGTGGAAAATTTATATTGACGAATGCACCTGTTGCTATAAGAATGGGTTCAATTAATCAATTGGCGCAAGAAACTAACTCAAAAATAATATCTGCTGATGCAACTAAATTAGAAGATTTGTCATATCTCATTGATCAATCTCAAGAAATACTTGGAGGTAAATTGGATTTTGTTTTACATTCTATAGGGATGTCAGTTAATGTGAGAAAAGGAAAAAAATATACTGATTTGAATTACGATTGGTTAACTAAAGGCTGGGACGTTTCTGCAGTTTCATTTCACAAGTTGTTAAAGGTTTTATATCAAAAAGATGCTATGAATATTTGGGGCAGTATTATTGCTTTAACATATATAGCCTCTCAAAGGGTTTTTCCAAATTATAATGATATGGCTGATAATAAAGCTTATTTAGAATCTATAGCTCGAAGTTTTGGTTATTTTTTTGGTAAAGAAAAAAAAGTGAGGGTTAACACTATATCTCAATCCCCTACATTAACTACAGCCGGAAAGGGTGTTAAAGGACTTGGAACTTTTTTAAATTATTCAGAAAAAATGTCCCCATTAGGTAATGCTACAGCTGAGGATTGTGCTAATTATGTTGTTTCTCTTTTTTCTGATTATACTAAAAAGGTTTCTCTTCAAAATCTATTTCATGATGGTGGATTTTCTAATGTAGGAATAAGTCAGGATATGATTGATTTATTAGGAGACTAAATTGAAATTATAAAAAATAGATATTCTTGTTAAATTCAATTTTTGATAATAAAATTTTAGATTTCAAAAAAAAAATAAAATTTAAATTTTTCTTTTTTTTTGTATTGATTTCATCTTTTTTTTGGTTAGTCACAAAGTTTTCAAACACCTATAAGTTTAAAAATGATTTTGATATTCTATGGATAAATATTCCTGACACAATTTCTGTTAAAAATAAATCAGATAAATTATCTCTTTTATTTTCAGCTACAGGATTTGAAATAATACTTTATAAATTTTTTAAAAAAAACATAAAAATCTCTATAGATACTGATGTGTTATATAAAAATGGTATTGGAAACTTGGATTTAGAAAATAAAATTTTTGAAATTGAGAGACAGTTATATGAAAAAAATAGAATTGATGAAATTATATCAAAAAATATAACTTTTTATTTTTCAATTTTATCAAGAAAAAAAGTCCTGGTATTATTAAATGAAAGAATTAAATTTAGACCTGGATTTTTAAATGATTACGAGTGGTCATTGAATCCTGATAGCATATTGATATCAGGTCCTTTTGAAATTATAGACACTTTAAAAAATGTTCACACAGAATTTTATGAAAGGAGTGACGTTTATAAGTCAATTGATGACAAGATCAAACTTTTGTTAAATAAAGACATAAAATATAGCTCAAATGAAGTTCAACTTAATGGATTGGTTTCAAAATATTCTGAAAAAGAATTCACTGTGCCTATAAAGATTATAAATCTTCCAGATTCCGTAAGGTTAAAGTTGTTTCCCAATTATGTTAAATTAAAAGCAATAATTTCTCTTAAAAATTTTAATAAAGTAAGTGAAGATAATTTTGAAATTATTGCTGATTATAAATTTTTAAATCAAAAATATAGCTCTTTATCATTATTTTTAATTAAATATCCAAATAGAGTAAAAAACATTAATTGGCAACCAAAGATGGTTAATTATTTGATAAGAAAATGAAAATTATTGGTTTAACAGGAGGGATAGGTTCAGGAAAAACTTCTATTTTAAATCTTTTTCAAAAGAAAAAGATACCATGTTTTAATTCAGATCTTGTTGCAAGAAGTCTTATGAATAAGGAAAAGTTGAGAAAAGATATTGAAAAGTTATTTGGACTTGATTTATATCAAGAAGGTAAATTGAATCGAAAGAGAATTTCTCATATAGTTTTTAATGATAAAAAAAAGTTGAGTTTATTAAATTCAATAGTTCATCCTGAAGTTCGAAAAGAATTTAAAAATTTCATTAAAATAAATAAGAATTATGATTTTGTTGTATATGAGACAGCTTTGTTATTTGAATCAGGTTATTATAAGAATTGTGATTTTATTATTCTTGTTTGTGCTACTTATGAGGGTAGAATTGATCGATTAATAAAACGTGATAATCTATCAAGATTGGAGATTGTCAAAAGAATTAATCTTCAATGGTCTGATCAGAAAAAAACAGATTTGTCTGATTTTATAATAAATAATAATATTTGGGAAAGGACCTTGTTAGAATTTGACTGTTTATTTAAACTATTAAAAAATTGAAATAGGTCTTATTAACATTGTTTTATTATTTTATTTAAAAAAAATCATTGTAATTTGTGTTTAAATTTATTGAATTGAAAAAAAATATCTTTTTTTCATTGGTTACTTTTATGATAGCCTCTATTGTTGGAATAATTTTATTTCAGGGATATTGGATATATTCTTCCTGGAAAAATAAGGAAGAAGAATTTTCACTTTCTGTTCAACAATCTATTCAAAATGTTGCTAAAGAGGTGCAAGAAAGGGAATTATCTGATTATATTGCTGCTTATGAAAAATATATAGATTCTTTAGAATCTCCTGATAGTGCAAATTTTGCTGAGATCTACCTTTTTTTAGATGAGGATAAATCAAATAATTTAATGTCTTATTATGCATATGGGATTTTAGAAGAAGATTACAATATCTTGCCAAATTTAGTAGATAACGATACAAGTATGGTTAAAGTTACTGATTTTAAAAGTGTAAAAAACACAACTATAATTCATAAAAACGATATTTTTGATAGGGGAAATAATCTGACAAGTTCAATTGAAAAAATAAAAACTGTAAATAGAATTAACTTATATGATCAGGCTAAAAGAGAGGCTTTTATTCAATATTCTAAAAACATTCCAATACATAAAAGATTAAATTCAAGCGAGTTGAATTTTTTAATTCAAAGAGAACTTGAAAATAAAAAGATAAATACTTCTTATGACTTTGTTATATTAAATAATGGTTTAGGCACAAAAATTAAATCTAACCATTATATTGAAGAACAAATAGGACCTAAATATTACACACCTATATTTTATGATGAGAATGGTATTGCTCAATATGAATTAGTAGTTTTTTTTCCTGAAAAAAATGAATATGTTTTGTCTTCTATTTTTGGAATAGGAGCTTTAACATTTATTCTTACAACTTTTATTGTAATTGTTTCATCAACTGCTCTTTATCAAATGATTCATCAGAAAAAAATTTCTGAAATTAAAACAGATTTTATAAATAACATGTCACATGAGTTTAAAACTCCTATTGCAACAATTGATTTAGCTCTTGATTTTATATCTAATCCAAAATTAATTTCAGATAAAAAAATTATAAATAATTACGTAAGGATGATTCGTGAGGAAAATTCTAGAATGTTAAATCAGGTTGAGAATTTTTTAACTATTTCTCAATTAGAAAAAAGTAAAAGTTCATTTGTAAAAAACTCTATAAATATGCATCCTATAATTAATGATGCAGTAAACCATACTAAACTAATTATCTCTGATAAAAGGGGTGAAATTGTAAAAAGTTTAAAAGCTGTTGATGATTTGTTTTTTGGAAATAAAGATCATTTCACAAACATTTTGATAAATATATTAGATAACGCAATTAAGTATTCAAATGAGGCCCCTGAAATAAATATTGAAACAAAAAATGATGATTCAAATATTTTTGTAAGTATTAGAGATAGAGGAATTGGAATGGATGTTTTTACTCAAAAAAAAATATTTGATAAGTTTTATAGAGAGCAATCTGGAAATATTCATAATGTTAAGGGGCATGGTTTAGGTTTGTTCTATGTTAAAAAAATAGTAGATATTCATCGAGGATTAATAAAAATAGAAAGCAAGAAAGGAAAAGGTTCGAATTTTATAATATCTATTCCATTAGTTAATAGCTAATTAAATTATTTTATGAAATCAAATAATAAAATTTTAATTGTTGAAGATGATCCTAATTTTGGCTCAATATTAAAAGATTATTTAAGTTTAAATAATTATAATGTTACTCTTGCAAAAAATGGTATTGAAGGTTTTGAAAAATTTACTAAAACTGAATTTGATTTATGCATTTTAGATGTAATGATGCCTTATAAGGATGGATTCACTTTAGCAAGAGAAATTAGAGAAAAAAATGAAAGTATTCCTGTTTTTTTTCTTACTGCTCGTGCATTAAAAGAAGATGTTTTGAGAGGGTTTAAAATTGGTGCAGATGATTATTTAATAAAGCCTTTTGATTCAGAAGTTTTGTTGGCTAAAATTAAATATATTTTAAGCAGAAAGAATATTTCAAATTTATTTCAAAATAATACTGATCAATTTGAATTTGAGTTTAGTGAATTTTTATTTAATTCAAAAATACGGCAACTCAAATTCAGAAATAACAATTCAATAAAATTGTCTCCTAAGGAAAATAAACTACTTAAATTGTTATTATTAAATTTAAACGATTTATTAACTAGGGATTTAGCCTTAAATAAAATTTGGAGAGATGACAATTATTTCACTTCAAGAAGTATGGATGTATATATAGCAAAACTCAGAAAGCATCTTTCTTTAGATCCAAAAGTTGAGATTATAAATATTCACGGAGAAGGTTTTCGTCTTTTAGTCAAATGAGCTATAAATTTCTTGGATGAAATTTATTCATGATCTTTTTTAAATGTATTGTGTCTAAATGAGTATAAATTTCAGTTGTAATTATGTTTTCATGACCTAAAAGTTTCTGAATTGTTATTAAATCTGCACCGTTTTCAAGGAGATGTGTTGCAAAAGAATGTCTAAATGTATGTGGACTAATACTTTTTTTAATATTAGATTTAATTGCCAAATTCTTTACTATAGTAAAAATCATTATTCTTGAAATTTGCCCCCCATTTCTATTAAGGAACACAGTGTCGGAATTAATTTTTAAAATATTTTTTTTTGATCTTTGATTGTTAATATAAATTTTTAAATATTTTTTTGAATATTTTCCTATTGGAACTAATCTTTGTTTATTTCCTTTACCAAATACTTTAATTAAGTTTTCTTTAAAGTAAAGATCTGATAATTTTAGATTAGTTAATTCTGATACTCTTAGACCACTAGCGTATAATGTTTCAATTATCGCTCTATTTCTAACTCCTTGTGGGTGGCTTAGGTCAATATTATCAATTAATTTAATTATATCCTTTATACTCAGGCTATCGGGCAGTTTTCTCCCAATTTTTGGTGTTTCAATAAGCTCAGTTGGGTTTGTTTTTATATAAGATTCGAAAGTTAAATAATCGAAAAAACTTCTTATTCCAGAGATTCTTCTTGCTTGAGTTTTTGTATTATTTGTTTTTGATTGTTCATAAATATATTTTTTTATTAATTCAGCACTACATCTTGTAGGATCCTTAGGATATTTATTTTTTATTATAAAATTATATAGTGATTTTAAATCTGCACAATAACTATCTATTGAGTTTTTTGAAAGACCTCTTTCTATTTTTAGAAACATTTTATAGTCTGAAATAGCATTCATCCAATCCATAAAAATTTTTTTATTCTAAACCTTTAAAATAGTATTTTTGAATAAATAGTATTTTTGAATAAATATAATTTAATGAAAATAAGTATAATTAATGGACCAAACTTAAATTTGTTAGGAAATAGAGAGCCAAATATTTATGGAAATCAGTCTTTTGATGATTATTTAAATTTTTTAATAAATAAATATTCTGAAGTTGATTTTAATTATTTTCAATCAAATATAGAAGGTGAATTAATTGATCAAATTCAAAGAGTAGGGTTTGATTATGATGGTATTCTTCTTAATGCCGCAGCTTTTACTCATACTTCTATAGGTATAGGGGATGCTATTAAGTCAATAAACACTCCAGTTATAGAAATTCATATTTCGAATACTTTTTCTAGAGAAAATTATAGACATAAGTCATATATTACTCCTGTTGCTAAAGGTCTTATTGTTGGTTTTGGTTTAGATAGTTACAGGTTAGGTGTAGAAAGTTTTATTTTGAATTACAAATGAATAACCTCTTCGTAAGCATCTGCGACTGCTTCCATAACAGCTTCACTCATAGTGGGATGGGGATGGATTGTTTTTAAAACTTCATATCCAGTGGTTTCTAATTTTCTTCCTAAAACAGCTTCAGCTATCATTTCTGTGACTCCATCCCCTATCATGTGACAACCCAACCATTCTCCATATTTTTTATCAAAAATTACTTTAATAAAGCCTTCAGAATTCCCACTAGCTTTTGCTTTCCCAGATGCTGAAAATGGAAATTTACCAATTAATATATCATAACCTCTTTCAAGGGCTTGTTTTTCAGTCATTCCTACAGAAGCAATTTCAGGATTACAATATGTGCATCCAGGGATATTATTATAATCTATTGGGTGAACATTATGTCCGGCAATTTTTTCAACACAAAGAAGACCTTCTGCTGATGCAACATGAGCTAAATCAGGTCCTTTAGTTATATCTCCAATAGCATAATAACCAGGAATGTTAGTTTCATAGAAATCATTTACAAGAATTTTGTCATTATCTACTGCTATTCCTACTTCTTCTAATCCAATATTTTCAATATTTGATTTTATGCCTACTGCAGAAATTATAATATCTGCAGATAAAACTTTTTCTCCATTTTGAGTTTTAAATGTAGTTGAAACAGTTTTTGAATTTTTCTTTATAGATATAACTTCTGCACTAGTAAAAACTTTTATGCCATTTTTTTTAAAACTGATTTCTAATTGTTTAGAAACATCTTCATCTTCAATAGGCACTATATTTTTCTGAAATTCTAAAATGGTTACATCTGAACCTATTGAATTGTAAAAAAATGCGAATTCTACACCAATTGCTCCAGATCCAACAATAATTATTTTTTTTGGTTGTTTTTCTAAATTCATGGCTTTTCTATAACCAATAACTTTTTCTTGGTCTTGAGGAATATTTTTTAACTCCCTAGAACTTGCTCCAGTAGCAATAATTACATGTTTAGCTTCATATTCTGAACTCTTATTATTATGAGAAACCTTAACTTTTTTACCACTTAATATTTTACCATGTCCTTTAATTACATCAATTTTATTTTTTTTCATTAAAAATTGAACTCCATCACTCATTGATTTAGATATATTTCTACTTCTATCAATAATAGATTTAAAATCTTTTTCATAATCATTAATTTTTAACCCATAATCTGATGCCTTTTTTAAATAATTAAATACTTGAGCAGATTTTAGTAAAGCTTTAGTAGGAATGCAACCCCAATTCAAACAAATTCCTCCAAGATTTTCTTTTTCTATAATTGCAGTTTTAAAGCCTAACTGAGAAGCTCTAATGGCTGTTACATAACCACCTGGTCCACTTCCAAGTATTATAAAATCATATTTTTTCATTGATTAATATAAGTTTAAATTCAAATTTACAAAATATGAGAATTATGGCTTTTCATTTTATTACTTTAAAATAAATTCCTATTGAGTTTACACAATATCTTTTACCTGTTTCTGTAGGGCCATCATTAAATAAATGACCATGATGCCCACCACATTTTGAACAAATTATTTCAATTCTATAGATTCCATGTGATTTATCTTCAATGTGTTTTAAAGAATTTTTTATTGAATCATTATAGCTTGACCAACCACAATTACTTTTAAATTTATTTTTTGAATGAAACAATTTTTGACCACATCCTTTGCATAAATAGAATCCAAGTTCAAAGTGATTATTATATTTTCCGGAAAAAGGGATTTCTGTTCCTTTTTGTCTTAAAATCCTATATTCTTCAGAGTTTAATTTTTCTTTCCATTCATTATCTGAAAAATCTAAAGTCATATTAATTAGTATTATTTTTAATAAATTTTAGTGCTGCAGAATTAATACAGTGTCTATTTCCTGTAGTTTTTTTAGGCCCGTCTTTAAACATATGACCAAGATGACCCCCGCATTTATTACATTTTAACTCAATTCTTGTAAAACCTAATTTATAGTCGACAGTATATTCTAGGTTTTGATTATTACCCTTATCAAATGAAGGCCAACCTGATTTAGAGTCATATTTATTTTTTGAATTATATAGTTCAGAATTACAACCTCCGCAAACATAATAACCTTTTTCGTAAAACTTATTAAACTTACCAGTAAATGCAGGTTCTGTATATGATTTCCTTAAAATATAATATGATAACTCTGGTAATTCTTTTTTCCATTCATCATCTGTCTTCTCAATTGGATATTTATAGTCAAGTTTTTTTTTATTTTGACCATTAATTTTGCATCCAATTATTCCAAATAAAATTATTGAAAATAGAATTTTACTCATTTTTTTTATAGCTAAAATATTAAAAGATTATATTATAAAGTTATATTTTTATTATTAGTCATTATTTTTAAATTTGAAATCTAAAACTTTAAAATGATAAAAAGTCCTATTCAACTGAAAAAAGGAAGTAAAAAATTAATAAATGCTTGGGCTTTTTATGATTGGTCTAACTCAGTTTATCCTTTAGTTATATCCTCAACTATTTTTCCTATCTACTATACCTCTTTGTTTAATGAAGTTAACACTATTACTTTTTTTAATAGTCAAATAAAAAATACAGCTGTAATAAGTTTTGTTATAGCTGCTGCTTTTATTATTGTAGCATTGAGTTCGCCAATTTTATCTGGAATAGCAGATTATCTTGGAAATAAAATGAAATTTATGAAGTTTTACGTATATATGGGCTCTTTTTCATGTATTGCTTTATATTGGTTTGAATTAGAAAATATTTATTATGGATTATTATTCTATTTTTTAGCATTAATAGGATTTTGGGGAAGTTTGGTTTTTTATAATTCTTATCTTCCTGAAATAGCCTATCCTAAGCAACAAGACAGTTTAAGCGCAAAGGGCTTTTCAATGGGTTATTTAGGCAGTATTTTGTTATTATTATTTAATTTGGTGATGGTAATGAAGCCTCAATTATTTGGTATTCAAGGAAATGATGCATCAATTACTGCGATGAGATATTCATTTATATTAGTTGGTCTTTGGTGGATTTTATTTAGTCAATATTCTTTTTATTATTTGCCTAGTGCAAGCAGTAAAAAGAAAATTTCTAGACATATTATTTGGAATGGTTACAGAGAGCTTAAAAACGTTTGGAAATTATTAAATAGACAAATTGGATTAAAAAGATTTTTGCCAGCATTTTTTTTATACAGTACTTCTTTACAAACAGTACTTCTTGTAGCAACTTATTTTGGTGAAGAAGAAATATTATGGTCAGATTCAAGTGAAAAAACAATTGGATTAATAGTTAGTATTTTATTAATTCAGATTATTGGAATTGGAGGAGCTTTTATCACAGCAAAGGCATCTGAAAAATTTGGAAATATTCCAACATTAATAGTTGTAAATATTTTATGGGCAATACTTTGTATTATAGCATATTACATTAAACAACCAATTGAATTTTATATTATTGCTGCTTTTGTCGGATTAGTTATGGGAGGTGTTCAATCATTATCTCGCTCTACTTATTCTAAATTAATTCCTAAAACTGAAGATACAACTTCATTTTTTAGTTTTTATGATGTTACTGAAAAAATTGGAATAGTAATAGGGATGATTGTTTTTGGTGTCCTTGATCAATATACTGGAAATATGAGATTTTCAATTTTATTTTTCTTTATGTTATTTGTTTTGGGAGCTTTAATGCTCAATCGAGTTCCTAGAGAAAAATTGTCTTAAAATATTATTTTTGTATGGCACAACTATTGAACAATATCAATTAAGTTTAAGATTTTTGTTTTATAGACATTGTTAAATTTAATAAAACATTGATGCTTTACCTTTTGAGTATGACAGAATGACTTAAATTTAAATTATGGATAAATTGAATTTTAACACATTTGACAATTTGTCACTTCAGGATCAAGAAGCTGAAGCTGAATTTATTCCCTTAATGACTTCTGAGGATGAAGAAGCATTAAATAAGGAAGCTCTTCCACAAATTGTTCCAATTCTTCCATTAAAAAATACTGTACTATTTCCTGGTGTTGTTATACCTATTACAGCGGGAAGAGATAAATCAATTCAACTTATAAAAGATGCAAATAGTACAGATAAGGTTATAGGAGTAGTTGCACAGAAAGATAGAAAAGTTGAAAATCCAAGTTCAAAAGATATTTATTCTTTGGGTACTGTTGCACAAATATTAAGGGTTCTTAAGATGCCGGATGGTAGTACAACTATTATTATTCAAGGAAAAAAAAGATTTGAAATAGATAGTATTGTTCAAGATAAACCGTATTTGAGAGCAAAAATTAAAGATTTTATTGATGTAAAAATTGATAATAACGATAAGGAATTTGTTGCTACAATTGATTCAATAAAGGATATGGCTATAAATATTATTAAAGAAAATCCTAATATTCCATCAGAAGCTTCCTTTGCTATTAAAAACATTCAAAGTTCTACATTTTTAGTAAATTTTGTTTCATCCAATATGAATTTACTTGTTAAGGAAAAGCAGGAAATTTTATCAATTCAAAGTCTTAAAGAAAGATCTCTTTTGTGTTTGAAATACTTGAATACAGAATATGAAAAGTTAGCATTAAAAAATGATATTCAATCTAGAGTTAGAAGTGAAATGGATGTTCAACAGAGGGAATATTATCTTCATCAGCAAATGAAAACAATTCAAGAAGAATTAGGAGGAGTCTCTTATGAGCAGGAAGTTGAGGAAATGAAAAAAAGGGCTTCAGATAAAAAGTGGAATCAATCTGTATCTAAACATTTTGAAAAAGAACTTCTTAAACTTCAAAGAATGAATTCTCAGGTAGCCGATTATTCTGTGCAGAGAAATTATTTAGATTTATTTTTAGACCTTCCTTGGAATGAATATTCAGAAGATAATTTTGATTTAAAAAGATCTCAAAGAATTTTAAATCGTGATCATTATGGTTTGGAAGAAGTTAAAAAAAGAGTACTTGAATATTTGGCTGTTTTGAAATTGAGAAAGGACATGAAATCTCCTATTTTATGTTTATACGGTCCCCCTGGAGTTGGCAAGACTTCTCTCGGAAGATCTATTGCTGATGCTCTTGGAAGATCATATGTTAGAATTTCTCTTGGCGGAATGAGAGATGAAGCTGAAATTAGAGGTCATAGAAAAACTTATATTGGAGCTTTACCAGGAAGAATTATTCAAAGTATTAAAAAATCTGGCACATCAAATCCAGTTTTTGTTTTAGATGAAATTGATAAAATATTTTCGGGAGTTCAGGGTGATCCTGCATCTGCACTTTTAGAGGTTTTGGATCCAGAACAAAATGTGGAATTTTATGATAATTTTTTAGAAATTGGGTACGACTTATCAAAAGTTTTGTTTATAGCAACAGCTAATAATCTCGCACCAATTTATCCAGCTTTAAGAGATAGAATGGAAATAATTAATGTTAGTGGATATATAATTCAAGAAAAAATTTCAATAGCTCAAAAATTTTTATTACCAAAACAACTAAAAGAGCATGGCTTAATTAAGAAAGATTTAAAATTTACTAACAAGGTGATTGAAAAAATTGTTGATGGTTATACTAGAGAGTCGGGTGTAAGAGGATTAGAAAAGCAAGTTGCAAAATCTGTTAGATATGTTGCAAAATCAATTGTTATGGAAGAAAATTATATCAAAACTCCTAATTCTGAAGATTTAATTGAAATTTTAGGCCCTGTTAAAGTTTATCGTGATTTATATGAAAATAATTTTATTGCAGGAGTTGCAACTGGACTTGCTTGGACTACAGTTGGAGGAGAGATCTTGTTTATTGAGTCTGTTATTTCAAGGGGTAAAGGGAATTTATCTATTACAGGAAATTTGGGTAAAGTCATGAAGGAATCAGCTACTATTGCATTAGAATTTATTAAAGCAAATTCAGAGTTGATAGGATTCCCTAAGTTTGATTTTGAGAAATATAATATTCACTTGCATGTTCCAGAGGGTTCAACTCCTAAAGATGGTCCAAGTGCTGGGATTACAATGCTTTTATCTTTAGTTTCATTATTTACCCAAAAAAGAATTAAAAAGAATATTGCTATGACTGGAGAAATTACTTTAAGAGGTAAAGTTTTACCTGTTGGCGGCATTAAGGAAAAAATACTTGCAGCAAAAAGATCAAATATTAAAGAAATTATTTTATCTAAAGACAATAAAAAGGATATTGAAGAAATTAATTCAAAATATTTAAAAGGCTTAAGGTTTCATTATGTTGAAAAAATGATTAATGTAATAGAGATAGCTTTAACTTCAAAGAAGGTGATAAATTTTAAAAAAATTAGCCCTTAAGGTTTTTAATTCATATATTTTATGAAAGATATTATAGTAGCTATTGATGGTTATGCAGCAACTGGAAAGAGTACTCAAGCAAAAAAGTTAGCTTCATATTTAAATTATAAATATATAGATTCTGGAGCAATGTATAGGGCTGTAACGTTATTCGCAATTCGAAATAATGTTTTTCCTGATCAAAACAGGAAAATTAATTTAATGTTATCGGATATAGAAATAAAATTTGATATAGTAAATGGAGAAAATACAACTTTTTTAAATGGAGAAAATGTTGAAAAATTAATTCGTTCATATGAGGTTTCAAATAAAGTAAGTTTATTTTCTGAGATTAAACAAATAAGAGATTTTTTAATCAACAAACAACGTTTGTTTGGCATTAAAAAAAAAATAATTATGGATGGAAGGGATATTGGTAATGTTGTATTTCCTAATGCAGAATGTAAATTTTTTTTTAAATCAGATGTTAAGATATCAGCTGACAGGAGATATAGAGAAATTATAGAGTCAGGGTCTTTTTCAAGTTATGAAGATGTTCTCTTAGAAGTTTCTGAAAGAGATAGTAATGATTCTAAAAGAATTTATTCTCCACTTAAAAAGGCTAATGATTCAATTGAGATTGATGTTTCAAACAAGTCTGTAAATCAAATATTTGATGATTTAAAAACAATTATTGATATGAAAATGGGTGAATAGTAGAAATAAAAAAAAGAGATAAAAATTTGTTTATTTAATGATTGTAATTAAATTTGCGGGCTTTAAAAATTTAAGAAGAGTGTTTTAAAGTTTTTTAATTTATTAACATCTTCTGTGCTTTGAAATTTAAACTCTTCCAAAGTCAGGATACAAATAGACCAAGAATGGCTAAAAAATCTTCCTCTAAAACAACTTCTAAGAAAGATGTCAAAATGGATGTAAAGAAAGTTGTAAAAAAAGAATCAAAATTAGTTGCAAAAAAGGCTACAAAAAAAGATACTAAAATTGGTGTAAAAAAAGCTTTGAAAAGTGAAGGGAAACCTTCTTTAATAAAATCTAAAGTTAAAAAATCTGTAAATAAGGATGAAAAGAGTTTAATTCAAGAAGCTTTAAAAGAATTTAGTTATTTAAAAAAAGAAAATAAGAACAAAAATTCTGATTTTTTAGAAAATTTTAATTGGCATAATTATAAAGAAGGGATTGATTTAATTGAGAGTAAACAATTGGATGCTTTTGAAAAATTAGTAAATGAAAATTTTGTAGAGACATCTGGCGATGATGTTGTAATTGGAGAGATCGTTTACATGACAGACAGGGAGGCTATTATAGATATTAATGCTAAATCAGAAGGAGTTATATCTCTGAATGAGTTTAGATATAATCCTAATTTAAAATTGGGAGACAAGGTTGAGGTTATAGTTGATATTCGTGAAAACAAATCAGGACAATTGGTTTTGTCTCATAAAAAAGCAAGAGTTATAAAAGCATGGGAAAATGTAAATAGTGCCCATAATAATGGGGAAATTGTAAAAGGATTTGTTAAGTGTAGAACAAAAGGAGGTATGATTGTTGATATTTTTGGAATAGAAGCTTTCCTGCCAGGGTCTCAAATTGATGTTAAGCCAATAAGAGATTATGATCAATATGTTAATAAAACAATGGAATTTAAAGTTGTAAAAATTAACCATGATTTTAAAAATGTTGTGGTTTCCCATAAAGCATTAATTGAAGCTGATCTTGAAATTCAGAAAAAAGAAATTATGAGCCAGTTGGAAAAAGGTCAAATTCTTGAAGGAATAGTAAAAAATATTACGTCTTATGGAGTTTTTATTGATTTAGGTGGTGTTGATGGATTGATTCATATAACTGACCTTTCTTGGAATAGAATTAATCATCCGAATGAAATATTAGAATTAGATCAAAAGTTAAATGTGGTTATTCTTGATTTTGATGATGATAAGTCTCGAATTCAATTAGGGTTAAAGCAGCTAAGTGATCATCCTTGGGATAATTTTGATGAGAAAATTGAAGAAGGGAGTAAAGTTAAAGGTAAAGTAGTTGTTATAGCTGATTATGGAGCCTTTATTGAAATTGAAGATGGTATTGAGGGATTAGTTCATGTTTCAGAAATGTCTTGGTCAACTCATTTGAGATCTGCTCAAGATTTTGTTAATCTTGGTGATGAGGTTGAAGCAACTGTATTAACATTAGACCGTGAATCCAGAAAGATGTCATTGGGGGTTAAACAATTAACTATAGATCCTTGGACTGATATTACAGCAAAATATCCAGTTGGTTCAAAGCATAAAGGAATGGTTAGAAATTTTACAAATTTTGGAGTATTTATTGAATTGGAAGAGGGTATTGACGGATTGGTTTATATTTCTGATCTTTCTTGGACTACGAAAGTAAAACATCCATCAGAAATTTTATCTATAAATGATAAAATTGATGTAATTGTCCTAGAATTAGATATTGATGGAAGAAAATTAAGTCTTGGACATAAACAAACTAAAGAAAATCCATGGGAAAAGTATGAAAAGGAATTTGCTGTTAATACTATTCATAAGGCTAAATTAAATAAAATTGTAGAAAAGGGAGGAACAATAGTTTTTAATGATGATATAGTTGCATTTGTTCCATCTAGGCACATGATAAAAGAAGATGGTTCTAGGATAAAAGAAGGAGAGGAAGTTGAATTTATGATTATTGAATTTAATAAAGATTTTAAAAGAGTTATTGCTTCCCATTCTCAAATTTTTAGGGAGAATGATGTTAAGAATTTAAAAAATGTTAGAAAGAAGATTAAAGCATCTAAATTTGAAAAAACAAAGCTGGGTGATATTGAAGAACTTGCCAATTTAAAAGGAAAAATAGACAATGATGATTGATTTATTATTTATTGTTAATTAAAATAGTGTTTAAACCCTCTTTGATAGAGGGTTTTTTTATAATTTGGAAAAATATTATTATTTGAACAAGAGTAAGTTAATGAGTAAAAGAATTCTTCTCTCTGAAAAAAAAATTAACATAATTCTAAATAGATTTTGTTGTCAGCTTATTGAAAATCATTCTGATTTTTCTAACACAATTTTGATTGGATTGCAACCTAGAGGAATATTTTTGTTAAATAAAATAGTTAGTTTACTTGAAAGTAATTATCAAATTAAAAGAATAAAAAGTGGAAAATTAGATACAACTTTTTTTAGAGATGATTTTAGAAGATCTAACAAATCTCTCTCTGCTAGTTCAACTGAGATTGATTTCTCCATTGAAGGAAAATCGATTGTTTTAATTGACGATGTGTTATATACTGGAAGGAGCATAAGGGCTGCATTAACTGCTATAGATTGCTATGGAAGACCAAAGTCAATAGAATTATTAGTTTTAATTGACAGAAGGTTTAGTAGACATTTACCAATACAACCGGACTACCTTGGGGTTCAGGTAGATGCTCTTGATGGAGATAGAGTCAAAGTGCTTTGGAAAGAATCAGATATTAATGATATTGTTTATCTAGAAAAAAAATATGAATAAATATCTAAGTGTATCACATTTATTAGGAATTAATGATCTAAAAATGGAGGATTTAGATTTAATTTTTCAAACAGCAAATTATTTTAAAGAAATTATAAATAGACCTATTAAAAAAGTTCCAACGTTAAGAGATCTAACAATTGCTAATTTGTTTTTTGAAAATAGTACTCGTACAAAATTGTCTTTTGAATTAGCCGAAAAACGATTAAGCTCAGATGTTATAAATTTTTCTGCTGAATATTCTTCTCTAAAAAAGGGAGAGTCTTTAATTGATACAGTTAATAATATTTTGGCAATGAAGGTTGATATGATTGTTCTTAGACATCCTAATTCAGGAGCAGCTTTTTTTTTGTCAAAATATATAAATTCATCAATTATTAATGCTGGAGATGGATCTCATGAACATCCTACTCAAGCTTTGTTAGATTCGTTTTCTTTAATTGAAAAACTCGGAAAGTTAAAAAGAAAAAATATTGCGATTGTTGGAGATATTTTACATTCAAGAGTTGCTTTATCAAATATTTATGCGTTAAAGAAAATGGAGGCAAATGTTAGAGTTTGTGGTCCTAAAACTTTAATTCCTAGACATATAAATTCTCTAGGAGTTGAAATTTCATATGATTTAATTGATACTTTAAATTGGTGTGATGCTGTTAATATACTTAGAGTTCAGAATGAAAGGATGAATGTTAAATTTTTTCCTTCAAATAGGGAATATACCCAACAATATGGTTTGGATACAGATATAATGAATAAATTAAAAAAAGAAATTATTATTTTACATCCAGGACCTATAAACAGGGGTGTTGAAATTTCAAGTGAAGTAGCCGATTCTGAGCAAGCAATAATTTTAGATCAGGTTGAAAATGGAGTTGCAATAAGAATGGCAGTGATATATTTATTATCTCAAAAGCTTAAAATAAATATAGAATGACAGAAGAATTAGAAAATAATATAGTTGTTTTTAACTTAAAAAAAAATATAGATAAAGATCTTAATGTTATTCAATCAATTAAAGAAGAAATCTATTATATTTTGTTTGAAAAAATGCAAAGAGATTTATATTTATGAGTTTATGGAATTAATCATTTTAGGTTGTCATTCAGCTACTCCAAGAGATAATTACCATACTACTTCTCAACTGTTATCAATAAAAAAGCATTTATTCTTGATAGATTGTGGAGAAGGAACGCAAACACAATTAAGAAAGGTTAAGGTTAATTTCTCTCGAATCAGTCATATTTTTATATCTCATTTACATGGAGACCATTTTTATGGTCTTATTGGCTTAATAAGTTCTTTTAGACTTCTTGGAAGAAAGAAAGCTCTTAATATTTATGGTCCTTTAGGGATAAAGGAATTGATAGTTTCTCAATTAAAGGCTTCTAATTCTTGGACGAATTATCCTTTAATTTTTTATGAACTTTCATCTTTAAGAAGTCAAAATATTTATGAAGATGAAATAGTAAGTGTTATCACAATTCCGTTAGATCATAGAATATATACAAATGGTTTTATTTTCAAAATAAAAAAATTTGAAAATAAATCATATGCTTTTTGTAGTGATACTCAGTATAATGAAAAGATAATAGATTTAATTAAATCTTGTGATTTACTTTACCATGATTCTACATTTTTAGATATAGATAAAGGATTAGCTTTAAAAACAAAGCATAGCACAGCTTTCCAAGCAGCTAAAATTGCTAAAAAAGCTAATGTAAAAAAATTAATTTTAGGACATTATTCTTTAAGATATAAAAGTAAAATTGAGTTTCTTAATGAAGCAAGAAGTGTTTTTAAAAAATCTTATTTGTCAGAAGATTTAAAAAGATTTTTACTTTAATTAAAATGCTTTGTAACTTGCAGAATATATTATGAAAGAAGATATTAGTTACTTAAGGAAAACATATAAAAGAGGAGAAGTGTTCTTTTCAACATTAAAGAATCCCTTTAATTTGTTTAAAAGTTGGTTTAATGAAGCAAAAGAAGATAAATTGATTGATGAAGTTAATGCAATGACTCTTTCAACAATTGGAATAGATGATTTTCCAAAAGGAAGAGTTGTCCTTCTAAAAGAATATGGTTTAGATGGTTTTATTTTTTATTCTAATTATGATAGTGAAAAGGGTATAAGCATTAAAAAAAATACTAAAGTAAGTTTATCCTTTTTTTGGCCATCACAAGAAAGACAGATAATCATAAAAGGTAATGCGGAAAAAACTTCCTCAAAAGCTTCTGACAAATATTTTTCAAGTAGACCTAAAAAAAGTCAAATTGCTGCAATTTTATCAAAGCAAAGTCATCATCTTAGTAGTTATAATGAATTAGTTGCAAAAATGTCTTTATTGGAAAAAAAATATCAAAATATATCTCCAAAAAGACCTGTAAATTGGGGTGGATATAGAGTTGAGCCTGGACAATTTGAATTTTGGCAGGGAAGACCAAACAGATTGCACCAAAGGTTTCTTTTTTATTTGGAAAATTCTAAATGGAGCTCAAAAATATTATCACCGTAAAAATGAAAGAGTTAATTTTATTAAGACATGCAAAATCAGCTTGGAATAATAACTTAGACGATAGAAACAGACCATTAAGTGAGAAAGGTATTAATAGAATTATTAACATATCAAAGGTTTCAAAAAATATTTTTAAAGATTCTGACATAATTTATTCAAGCCCTGCAATTCGTGCTTTAAGCACTGCTATTATTATGATGAATGTTTTGAATATATCTTTTTCAAATATTCAGATAAAAGAGAACCTTTATTCATTTAGTTTTGAAAATATATTAAATTTTATAAAATCTGTTGAGGATAGATTTAATCGAATTATTTGTGTAGGTCATAATCCAGCGTTTACTCAAGTTGTAAATTTCTTAGGGAATAAAAAAATATTTAATTTACCTACTTCATCTTGGGTTAAAATTACTTTTGATCAATCTGAATGGTCTCAAGTTAAAAGTGGATTAACAACTTTAGGATTTCCAAAAAAATTATTGTCTTAAGATGCATACTTTATCTAAATACATAAATAGAGAGTTAAGTTGGCTTGATTTTAATTTAAGAGTTCTTGAAGAAGCTTTAGATAAGAATGTTCCATTATTAGAAAGATTAAGATTTATTGGTATTTTTTCTAACAATTTAGATGAATTTTTTCAAGTAAGATATTCTACTGTTCAAAGAATAGCTCAATCAGAAATGTCTGGTAAAAAAGTTTTTGGAGGAAGTAGTGCAAATAAACTTTTAAAAAAGATAACAAAAAAAGTTATTATACAACAAAATAAAAGTGTTCAAATTTTAGATCGAATTCAGAAGGAGCTTGAAAAGGAAAATATATTTTTCGTTAATGAAAATGAGGTTTTACCTGATCAAAAAAAATTTTTGAATGAATATTTTGTTAGAAATGTAAGTCCATCACTAGTTACAATTATTTTATCTAAAGAATTTGATCAAGATTTTTCAAATAATATTGCTTTTTTGGTTGTTAGATTAGAATTTAATGAAAATGATAAAATTAGTGATGAATATGCTTTAATAGAAATCCCTAAAGAGTTAGATCGTTTTGTTGTTCTGCCAAAAAAAAATGGCAGGCAATATATAATGATTTTAGACGATTTAATTCGTTATCATTTTAAGATGATTTTTAACTTTTTTGAATATACTAGAATAGAATCACATATGATTAAAGTTACTAGAGATGCTGAACTTGATATGGAAGGGGATATTTCTAAAAGTTATATTAATAAAATTATAGAAAGTGTAAAAGAACGAACCTTAGCAGAACCAGTAAGACTAGTTTATGATAAAGAAATGTCGAAGAATACACTGAAGATAATAATAAAAAAATTAGTAGTTGATTCTACTGATAGTTTAATTCCAGGAGGAAGATACCATTATAGAAGAGATTATATGAATTTTCCTAAACTTAACAGACCAGATCTTCATTATAAAGAAATAACCCCTTTAAATATAAAAGGATTATCTTTAAAATCGAGCATATTTAAAGCAGTTGATTTAAAAGATTATTTAATAAACACTCCTTATCATACTTTTTCTTATGTCATTAAGTTTCTTAGAGAATCTGCACTTGATCCAGATGTTAAATCAATTAAAATTACAATTTACAGACTTTCAAAATTTTCAAATGTTGTAAGTTCTTTAATAAATGCCGCAAGAAATGGCAAAAAAGTTTTAGTTCAAATTGAACTTCAAGCAAGATTTGATGAAACTAATAATATTATTTATGCTGAGCAATTAAAAGATGCAGGTGTAGAGATTATTTTTGGTGTTCCTGGATTAAAAGTGCATTCAAAAATTTGTGTTATTGAAAAAGTTATTAATAAGGCAAAAAAAAGATACGGTTTTGTAAGTACAGGCAATTTTAATGAAGATACTGCTAATTTATATACTGATTATACACTTTTTACATCTAATCAAGAAATTTTAAAAGAAGTTAATAGAGTTTTCAATTTTCTACAAGTTCACTATAAATTAAAAAAATATAAACATTTAATCGTTTCTCCACATTATACAAAAAATAAATTGATAAAGCTTATTGATAATGAAATTGAAAATAAAAAAAACAATAAATCATCCGGAATTAAATTAAAGCTTAATGCTATTACAAATTTTGATATTATAGACAAGTTATATAAAGCAAGTAAAGCAGGAGTTAAAATTAAAATGATTGTTAGAGGGATTTGTTGTTTAATTCCTGGTATTAAGAATTTAAGTGAAAACATTGAAGTAAAAAGTGTTATTGATAAATTTTTAGAACATTCTCGTGTTTATATTTTTGAAAATGCAGGAGATAATAAAATTTATATTTCGTCAGCTGATTTTATGACTAGAAATATTGAGAATAGAGTTGAAGTTGCAACTCCGATTTATGATAAATTTTTAATAAATGAAATTAATGATGTTTTCAATATTACTTGGAGTGATAATGTTAAATCAAGATGTGTCAATAATCTAAAAAAAAATATTAAAAATCGATCATCAAAGAAACAAATTCGATCTCAGTGGTCCATATATGATTATTATAAATCTACCTGATAATAAATGAAAGTTGTAAAGTATGCTGCAATTGATGTTGGTTCAAATGCAATAAGAATGTTGATTGCCAATGTAATTACATTTAATAATAAAACTTTCATTCAAAAGAATTCTTTGGTAAGACTTCCTGTTAGACTCGGCCACGATTCTTTTACAAAAGGTTTTATTTCAGAGTTAAATATTACTAATTTGATTAATGCTTTTAAAGCATTTCAACTATTGATGAATATTCATAATGTCAAAGAATTTAGAGTTTATGGCACATCTGCATTGAGAGAGGCTAAAAATAAAATTGAAGTAGTTGATAGAATCTATAAAAAAACTAAAATTAGAATTCAAATTATTGATGGTATTAAAGAGGCTGAAGTAATATCAAAAACTAATTTTTTTGATTTAGTAGGTTTTTATAAAACTTTATTATATGTTGATGTAGGAGGTGGGAGTACAGAGTTAACAATAATAGCAAATTCGAAAAAAGTTATGTCAAAGTCTTTTAAATTAGGTACAGTAAGAATTATCAGTGGTAATGAAAAAATTAAAGAATGGAAATTAATGAAAGAATGGATAGAAAAAAATTTAAAAAAATATTTAAAAATATATCTTTTGGGAACTGGAGGTAATATAAATAAACTTCATAAATTAACTAATACTAAAGAAGGGAAACCAATTACATATTTAATTTTGAAGTCTCTTTATCAAAAATTAAGTGTTATGACATATGAAGAAAGGATAGTTAATTTCGGATTAAACCTTGATCGTTCTGACGTTATTATACCTGCAATGAAAATTTATCTTAAATCTTTAGAATGGAGTGGTTCAAAAGTTATTTACGTCCCTCAAGCAGGTTTAAGTGATGGAATGATTAGGGAAATTGTTAATGAATAAATTGTAAATAATTAAAATTCTAAATTAAAAGTTGATCTTAATAAACCTAATTCAGGATTCTTTTTAAGTAACATTTCATATTTTTCTTTTTCTGAGTATTTAGTTTCAATAATATTATTTTTTTTAACTATAATTTCAAAAAGAATATTATCATTTTTTAAATATTTTTTTAAGAAAGGAATCAAATGTTTTTTTTCTTCCATAAGTTCTAGTTTATTTGAATCATTTAGTACTGAAAATCTAATAACATTTTTTTCTTTAATTTCTGGTAAATTTAACTGAAGAATTGACGCTATATTATTTTCTCCTTTTTTTAATTTTTGGCTTAAGTAACTATTCCAAACAGAACTAAGTTTAGTTTGAGAAAAATCTTCTTGAACCTTTTCAATATAGGCGTTATAATTATTTTTTGATTGAATTTTATTTTCTTTTTTAAAGTCTATACTTGATAATGAAAAACTAGATATATTATTTTGTGATTTATTTAGGGAATTTATTTTTAAATTTTGAGTTTTTTTGTCGTTTTCTTTATTTTCAGAATTTTTATCTTCTTTAACTTCTGGTTCCTTTTTTTTATTTAGTTTTTCATCTATATTATTAATAATAGTTTGAGTTGTTTTTATTTTCTTTTTTTTTTTAGAGATAGAATTCATTGAAGATAGGTGAAGAATACAAAACTCAATATGTAATCTTTTATTTTTGCTTTTTTTGTAATTAATTTCAGAATCATTAATAATTCCAATAGATTTAATCAATTTTTTGATACTAATTTTATTACTCTGGTCTACAAGATTTTTTTTAATTATTTCGCTTGAATTAATAAATTTTAATGTATTAGAATCTCGACATAACAAAAGGTTTCTAAAATGATTCCCTAGTCCTTTTAAAAACTCTAAGTGAGAAAATCTTTTTTTAAAAATTTTATCTAAAGCGATTAAAATACTAGGAATATCTATATTTAAAATTTTGTTTGTTAATTCAATATAAATACTTAAATCTAAAATGTTTAGATTTTCTGAGACCAAAGAAGTAGTTATGTTCCCATTTGTTAAGTTTATTAATCTGTCATACATTGATAAAGCATCACGCATTGCTCCATCAGCTCTTTCTGAAATAAGATGTAATGCTTCATCTTCAAATTTTACATTTTGTTTTAAAGAAATATTCTTTAAGTGTAGAGAAATGTCTTTTTTAGTTATATTCTTAAAATCATAAATCTGGCATCTAGATAAAATTGTAGGAATAATTTTATTTTTTTCTGTAGTTGCTAAAATGAAAATAGCATGTTTGGGAGGTTCTTCTAGTGTTTTTAAAAATGCATTAAAAGCAGAAGTAGACAACATATGTACTTCATCAATAATGTAAATTTTATATTTGCCAACCTGAGGAGGAATTCTAACTTGTTCATTTAAATTTCTAATATCTTCTACTGAATTATTAGAAGCGGCATCTAATTCAAAAATATTAAATTTTAAATCATCTTCTTTTTCTTGTTTATTTATTTTTCTTGCAAGTATTCTAGCACAGGAAGTCTTTCCTACTCCTCTAGGACCGCAAAATAAGAGTGCTTGAGGTAATTTATTTGAATTAATCGCATTTTTTAGCGTTTGCGTGATTGAAGATTGACCGATTACTTCATTAAAATCATTTGGTCTATATTTTAAAGCTGAAATAAGAAAATCATTCATTATATTACAAATATATGAATAGCTCTTTTATCAATTATATTCATTTTTAATAATCTATTTTAATTGTTAACAATTAATTAAATTTGTAATGCAGGTCATCTTATCGCTTGATTTTTAATTAAGAGGAAAGTCCGGACACCAAAGAGCAACATAGCGGGTAACACCCGTCGTTTTAATTTATTAAAACAGGACTAGTGCAACAGAAAGAAAGTACAGTTTGGCTGTAGTGAAATCAGGTAAACTCTATGTGGTGAAACGCCAAGTATATCTACGTTAAAGAATTGCTCGTTCGTTGTAGAAGGGTAGGCGGATTGAATGTGTTAGTAATAATACATCTAGATAAATGATAAGACTTAGACAGAATCCGGCTTATCGACCTGCTTTTTTTTATAAAAAGAAAAAACATTATCTCCATATTGTTTTGAAAAAGGTGATTTTATTTTTGAACTTATAATAGTTTTTTTATCATGTTCAATTATTAGTTTTCCTCCTGGAACAAGCCAATAATTTTCAAATATTAATTTTATCATTTTGACATAATTTTCATTATTCCATTCATATGGAGGATCTGCAAAAATTATATTAAATTTTTTTTTGGGTTTTTTTAGGTAAGATAATACTTCAGATTTTATTGGTGTAATAGCCAAATTTAACTCATTAGATACTTTTTTTATGTGTTTAATACAATTAAAACTTTTATCAATAGAAATAACATTTTTTACTCCTCTTGAAGAAAATTCAAAGCTAATACTTCCTGTTCCTGAAAATAAATCTAGTACATCAATTGAATTAAAATCTATTATATTATTAAGAATATTAAATAGACCCTCTTTGGCCCTGTTTGTTGTAGGTCTTACGGGAAGATTTTTTGGAGTCATTATTTTTCTTCCCTTATGAATTCCTGAAATTATCCTCATTAATAAAAAACATTAGCAAGAAATGGTGCAGGGTGACTGTTTAAATAATCCTGATTATTAGTTGGATTTGTTAAAAAAGATAATTTAATATGAAAATCTCTTATTCCATTATAATAATCTTTAAAAAAATCATATTTACCTAAAAAAACAATTGAAAAATTTTCAGGTTTTAAATTAAATTGTTCGGAGAAATAAAAAAAATAATATAGAAATTCATCAGAGTTGTTAATTATAAAACTATTATTTAAATGAAATTTGTTTTCTATGAAATAAAAAATATCAAAAGAAGATTTTTGTAAATGAATATATACAACTTTTTCTTCAAGATCTTTTTTATCTATTTCAAACAAACTATTTAAAATCAAGGTCTTATAATGAGTTATGTGTGATAAATTTTTTATTAATAAAGAATTTTTGAATATTTCATCCTCCGACTGATATAGATTTACTATTTCATTTGAATTTAATATATCAAAATTAGCTTTGTATAAATTTTTATCAGATAAACTATTATTAAAATATAAGTCTTTAAAATTTTCGTTATAGAGTTGAAAAGGGATTAAGATTGATTGAGGATTGAATGAAACAAAACTTATTTCCCCTTTTTCTTTATTTTTAAAAAAATCTAAAGATTTTAAAAGTTCGTCTATTTCTTTTGTTACAAAGCTGGAGGTTTGAAAAAAAATAGATCTAAGATTGTCATTAAAAGAAAAACCATTCTTGAATTTATGAATAGATATTTCATTTAGTCCAAATACTCTATTTTCTTCTTGCATCAAAAATTGTTGGCCAATTCCCATTAGTACTGACATTAGTTAATGATCCTAGAACAATATTAGAACCATTAACTCCATCTACAGAAATAGTTTCATTTTCTTGCTTTAATAACTCTTCGTCTTGATCAAAAAGGACTATGTTTTTTGAGATTTTCACCTCAAATACAGGAGCTCTATAACCATTGATGTTTATTACTTTTGCATTAATGTTAAAAACAGCATCAATTCCTTTAATAGGTACTTTTTTTATGTTTTTATAGGTAATGTTATTTTTAAATAAGGAATCTTTAACTGGAACATACCCTAAAGTATCAATTAGAACGATTTCTTTAAGCATGTCAATTCTGTATATTCTATCATATTCTAGATATGAAGAATCTCTTTTTTCAATTAGGGTAAAAATTCCTTCATCAATAAATTTGACTAAGCTGTCAAAATTATCTGAATAAACGCCATTTACATCTTTATAAGCGATTTGAGCTGTTCTAATTTCTTTTAACCTATTTATTACATCGTAATATCTTTTGTTTCTAATTTCATTAAAATTTATTGGTTTATTAATAGAATCATAAATTTTATAACTAAAAAATATACATAAAACCCAGAGAAAAACTTGAATACCTATTTTCATTTCTAAATTAAAATTTTGACAAAAACAAATCTACAATTTTTTTTTATCACAAAAAGTTTTTAAAAAAATTTATATTTATCCATACTTTATAAATAATTGTTTAAACTAAATATTTAATTGATGAGAATTTCAGCATTGATACCTGCAAGATATGATTCTAAACGTTTTCCAGGTAAATTGACAAAAAAATTAGGGAAGAAAAGTGTTATATGGCATACATATACATCAGTTTTAAATTCCAAATTGTTTAATGACGTTTGCGTTATAACTGATAGTGAAATAATTTACAAGCATCTTAAACAGTTTAATTTTAATGTTTTATTTAGTGATACTTATCATGAATGTGGTACTGATAGAATTGCTGAAATGTCTCATAAATTTGATTCAGATATTTTTTTTAATATACAAGGTGATGAGCCATTCATCGATAAAGACGGTTTGAAAAAATTAATAAATATTTTTAAAGAAGATATAAAATCGAAGATAGATTTAGCGTCGTTAATGACTCCAATATTAGATTCTAAAGAGATAAATGATCAAAATGTAGTTAAAGTCATAATTGATAAAAATAATTTTGCTATTTATTTTTCAAGATACCTTGTGCCATATAACCAAGAAAAGAAAGAGTTTTATCAATATTTTAAGCATATTGGAGTGTATGCTTTTAGAAAAAGGGCTTTACAAGAATTCAGTCAACAAGGTAAAACTCCATTAGAATCTGTTGAAAAAATTGAAGCAATACGTTTTTTGGAGATGGGAAATAAAATAAAAATGGTTGAAACAAACAAATTGACTATTGGAATTGACACAGTTAAAGATTTAAAAAAAGCTAATATATTAATTAATAAAAAGTTATGATTTTAGGTAAGGTTTCTGAAATTTTTTTATTAAAAATTTTTAAATGGAAAATATTAGGAAGGTTTTCTAAACTTCCAAAATATATTATTGCAGTTGTCCCTCACACAAGTTTTTATGATTTTTTTGTTGGAATTCTTGTTAGAACTATAATTAATGAAAAAATAAATTTTGTTGGTAAAAAAGAACTTTTTAGACCTTTTACAGGATGGTTTTTTAAAATGATGGGAGGAGTTCCAGTTGATAGAGATTCAAATAAAAATTCTGTTGATTTAATTGTAGAAATTTTTAATAAAAGAGAAAAATTTAAATTAGCTATAGCTCCTGAAGGAACTAGAAATAAAGTTGATAAGTGGAAAACAGGCTTCTATTATATAGCTTTAAAAGCAAAAATTCCTATAATGCCTGTAGCGTTAGATTATACAAACAAAAAAGTAATTATTTACCCACTTTTTTACCCTAGTGGTGATATAGATGGGGATTTTAATAAATTAAAAAAAATTTTTAATGGAGTTTTAGGTTATAATCCTGAAAAGTCCTAGTCTTTGCTATAATCTAAATTTGAGTAGACGTTTTGTACATCTTCATCTTCTTCAATTTTTTCTATTAGTTTTTGTACTTTTTCTTTATTATTTTTAGAAATTGACAACGTATTTTTAGGAATTCTGTCAAAATTAGATGATATAATTTTAATTTTTTTTAATTCGAGTGCTTTTTGAATTGAACCAAAATTATTAAATGGAGCAAATAGCAAAATTTGGTCATTTTCAATTTCAACTTCTGCGACTCCTAAATCAATAAGTTCAAGTTCAATTTCTTCTAAATCTATATTTTCTGACTTAATTTTAATGTTGCAAATATGATCAAACATAAATTCCACAGAACCAGATGTTCCTAAATTTCCATTTAGTTTATTAAAATAACTCCTAATGTTAGCCACGGTACGATTATTATTGTCAGTTACAGTTTCAATTAAAAGTGCAATTCCATGGGGAGCATAACCTTCAAGAATAATCTTTTTGTAGTCGTCAGTATTTTTATCTATTGCTCTTTTTATTGCCCTTTCAATAGTATTTTTAGGCATATTTGCAGCTTTAGCATTTTGAATTAGAGCTCTTAATTTAGAGTTGTTATTTGGATCGCTTCCATTTTCTTTAACACTCATAATTATATCTTTACTTATCCTAGTAAAGACTTTTGACATATTAGACCATCTTTTTAGTTTTCTAGCTTTTCTGAATTCAAAAGCTCTTCCCATAATTTTTTATTTTAAAAATAATAATTAAAAAAAAGTATTTTTCTATAGATCAGAATGTTAAATCTTCTATTACATCAATATATGAAGTTTCTAAATGGTTTGGAAGTCTGTTTTCTTTTGGAAGTGTAGCTATATATCTTGCTTCATTAGATGAGTATACAAATTTAAATATCCCTTTTTTATCATATCTTTTTTCCACTATTATTTTGATAAAATCATAGTGATATATAAGGTCATAGCTTCCTAAATGAAAAACACCTTTTTTATTATTATTAATTAAATAAAGTATTTGTTGACAAAGTCGATTTATACTATTTACATTAATGATTGTGTTTGGATATACTTCAATAGGTAACATTTTATAAATATTTTCATCTATTTCTTTAATTCTAGGAGAGTTAATTCCCCAAATCATAGGTAACCTAGCTATAATAAATTTTTCAACTGGTAGTTTAAATAATAGGTTTTCAATTTTTATTTTAAATTTTCCATAAGGGCTTTCTGAAAAAGTTTTATCAAATTCGTAAGAAGGATAGTGTCTGAAAACATCAAATACATTAGAAGATGACAAGAAAATTATTTTACAATTATTTTCTGTTAAATAATTAGTAATTTCTTTATGAGTTATTATTTGCATTTCAAAATCTCCTCTTAAACATGAGATTATAAGTTCAGGTTTAATTTTTTTCAAAAGAAGATTTAAATTTAAATCTTCCATTTTAAAATATAAATATTGTTGATTTTTAATTTTTTTCTTCGATGTATTATATGTAGAAAAAGTATTATAGAATTTATTAAGTTCTTTATAAAGTTTGTTCCCAATGAAGCCGCTGCCTCCAAGAATTAGAATGTTTTTCACAGAATAATTATTTCTTGATAAATGGTAATTTAACTATGTCAACTTTAATGATTTTTTCCCTAATCTTTATGAAAATATCATTTTTATAATTAGAGTATTCAGAATCTATATAAGCAATTCCAATTCCTTTTCCTAAGGTAGGAGAGTGGGTTCCAGAAGTTATATAACCAATTTTTTCGTCATATTTATTAGTTAATAAATACCCAGTGCGAGGAATTCCTTTGCCTAAAACTTTAATACCTATAAGAGTTTTTTTTGTTCCTTCTTTTAATTCTTTTTTAAATTGTTTTGCATTAATACATCTAGTATATGGTTTTGTAATCCAACCTAAACCAGCCATTATTGGTGAAGTTGAATCATTAATTTCATTTCCATAAAGACAATAACCCATTTCAATTCTTAATGTATCCCTTGCAGCTAGACCAATGGGAATTAATTTATTTTTTTCTGAATTGAAAATAGTTCTCCATATTTGAACAACATCATTGTTGTTACAATATATTTCAATACCTCCAGCTCCAGTATAACCTGTTGTTGCTATTAGTACATTATCTACTCCACAGAATTTTGTGGTTAGATGACTGTAATTTTTTAGTGAATGAAGACCTACACTTGTAAATCCTTGCGCAATTTTAATTGCTTTTGGTCCTTGAATAGCAATAAGAGAAGTTTCATTTGAAATGTTTGTAAGTTTAGTTTTATATTTTTTATTAAACTCATTTATCCATTTCCAATCTTTTTCTATGTTAGAAGCATTTACAACTAAAAAATATATTTTTTCATCAATTCTATAAACAATTAAATCATCAATAACTCCACCGGTGTGATTTGGAAAACAATTGTACTGGGCTTTTCCTATGGCAATTTGTTCAATATCATTACTACAGATTTTTTGAAGCAGGGGCAAAGCGGTTTCTCCTTCTAAAATAAATTCCCCCATATGAGACACATCAAATACTCCACCATAATTTCTTACAAAATTATGTTCATTGTTTACTCCAGAATAACTAATTGGCATTTCATAACCTGCAAAAGGTCCCATTTTAGCTCCTAGAGAATGATGTATAGTATTTAATTGTGTTTTTTTCATTTTTATTTTTAAAAATATTACTTTTAATTCATAACAATTTTAAAAGATCATATTATTATAAATGATTGCTAACATTTTTTATAAAGTTTTAGTTATTTTAATATTTATATATCCGAATTTTATTTATAGTCAAGATCCTTATGGAATTTCAAAAGAATTTCATAAAAGAAAAAGGTGCGATTTAAGATCTCAAATGAAAGAAAATACTGTTGCTGTTTTATTTTCTTATCCTATTAGAAACCGATCTAATACTATGAATTATCATTATCATCAGAATCCGAATTTTTATTATTTAACTGGCTGGAGAGAGCCTCATGCTGTTTTAATTATTTATAAAAATAATCAAAGAGATAGATTGGGGAATTATAAAGAAATTCTTTTTATTCGTGATCGGGATCCGTTTGATGAACAATGGAATGGAAAAAGAATGGGTGTTAATGGAGCTAAATCTTTGGGTATAGATAGAGTTTATGACAAAAAATATTTTTCAACAACTGATTTTAATTTTGATGAATTTGATGATGTTTTATTAATGCCCTTTCATACAGGAGTTAAAAATTTTGAGTCTGATAAAAGTGATTTATTTGATCTTCAAAAACAGTTGAAAGAAAAAATTAATTTTTCAGACAATATTAATTTAAAACTTATTAATTGGTATAAAAAAATAACTTCTATTACTTCTTCAAATTCTAATAGGTATGGTGAAACTATTGAATCTTTAAGGAAAGAATTAAAAAACCTTTCCTTAAAAGATAATAAAGTAGCAGAAGATCAGATAATTCAGAGCTTTATTAATTTAGAGAAATCTGATTTTTTATTAGAATTAAATGACAATTCTTCAATCATTATACCAAAATATAATTTTGATTTTATCAATCTTTCAAAGTTTTTAACTAATCAACGTGAGATTAAAACAAAAGAAGAAATTTATTTATTAAGAAAAGCTATTAAAATTTCAGCAATTGGTCAGGTAGAGGTTATGAAAGCTGTAAATTCTAATATAAGCGAGAGAGAGATTCAGGGTATTCATCAATACATTTATAAAAGATATGGAGCAGCACATGAAGGTTATCCATCAATTGTTGGAGCAGGAAATAATAGTTGTATTTTACATTATATTACTAATGATAAAAAAAAGATTGAAGACCAATTAGTTCTCATGGATTTAGGTGCTGAATATAATGGGTATACTGCTGATGTGACTCGAACAATACCAGTGAATGGAAAGTTTACAGAAGAACAAAGAAAGATATATGAAATTGTATACAAGGCACAAGAAGCTGGAATAGAAGTTGCAGTTGCAGGAAATAGTTTTTTGAAGGTGTATGAAGCTACAAAAAAGGTTGTTCTCGATGGTTTAATAAATCTTGGAATATTAAATAGTGAAAAAGGTCTTTTGAGGTATTTCCCTCATGGAGTTATTCATCATATTGGTTTGGATGTTCATGATCCAGGGAATTACGAATTTTTAGTTTATAATATGATAGTTACTGTTGAGCCTGGTATTTATATCCCTGAGGGTAGTCCTTGTGATTCAAAATGGTGGTCAATTGGTATCAGATTAGAAGATGATATTTTAATTACTAAAGATGGTAATGAGAATTTATCTGAATTTGCTCCAAGAAAGTGGGAAGAAGTTGAGGAAATAATGAAAATTAAAAGTCCATTAGATCAATTTATTCTTCCAAATTTAGATGATTAGTCTTTTAATAAAAATGATTTAAGCTGGGTATAATTTGAAATTGAAATTTTATTTTTTTCTTTATTAATAAGTTTTTTTATTCTTGTTGGGATAGGAATTTTATCTTTTATTTTATTTTCAACAATTTCTATAAATTTTACAGGATGTGCAGTTTCTAAAAATATACCATAATAATTTTTATTTTCTTTTAAAAATTTTTTTAATCCAAGGTATCCTATAGCTCCATGAGGATCTAAAATATAATTGTGTTTATTATAAACATTAAGAATTGTATCACTTGTAATTGAATCAGAGAAGAAATATCCACTCATAGATTTTTTTAATTTAGAGAAATCATTGTCGAATAATTTTTGAATTCTTACAAAGTTACTTGGGGTACCAACATCCATAGCATTTGAAATTGTTTTTATAGTTTTATTTGGTTTGTACTGACCAGTATTTAAGAAATTTGGAACAACATTATTGATATTAGTTGACGAAATAAAATGATTAATAGGAAGTCCAATTTTTTTTGATAGTAAGCCCGCGCAAATGTTTCCAAAGTTTCCGCTTGGAACAGAAAAAACAATTCGTTTTTTAACATTTAGGTTTTTTTCAATTATTTCTTTATATCCGAAAAAATAATAAAACATTTGAGGGAGCCATCTACCTATATTTATAGAATTTGCTGAAGTAATATCTATTTCATTATTAATTTGAGAATCAACGAAGGCATTTTTAACCATATTTTGACAATCATCAAAATCACCATCAATTTCAAGAGCAGTTATATTATTACCTATAGTTGTAAGTTGTTTTTCTTGAATTTCACTAACTTTATTTTTAGGATA
>CAUZKB010000005.1:0-44888 GCA_963580575.1 Bacteroidia bacterium
TATTAAATTATCACTATCCTGAAGTAGAGCTTTATATATAACATCGTTATTTTGAGCATATAAGATTTTCCAATTAGTAATTGAATCAATATCATTTTCATTTTTAATGTTTATGTTTTTATTTAAAGCCCTAGATAATAAGTTGATGAACAAGGAATCAGATGTTAAAAAAGGACTTTGAATTGTGTCTGTTATTTTCCAGTTTTTCTCATTTATTTTATAAATATTTTTGTTCTCTAATCTTTTTATTAAAGGCTCCAATTTATCAGAAATTACTTTCAATTTATTTTGAAAATAATTTGGAGTCACATAAATTTTAGAGCCTAAAGAATCTTTACGAATTGAAATTACATTTCCATAAATTGGGAACTTACTAACCTCGGATGAAAAATAATAATCATAATCATCCCAAGACCAACCAGGTCCATATCTTGGTACTTCATCTGTCGAATTATGATAAACTAATTGCTTGCTATTATTAAGAAAACTAAAAAGATTTTGATCTTCATAAAAGGGATGAAGTAATAAAGGATAACCTATAGACTTAAAATTTAAAATCGTGTCATTTTCTATATAATATTTAATTGAAGGAATACTATCAAAAGTATTAATAGAAGCCAAAAAAGTTAATAATTTAGTATTTGAAGCTGGAGACATATATTTGTCTTCATTAAAAGCTATAAACTTTTTACCATATTTTAGGCCCTCCAAGCTTATGGCAATATGAACCCCATTAAAAGCTTCAATTTTTTTTATTTTCCGCTCAATTCTTTTATTGTAATTCTGAGAAAAAGAAAAAAAAATGTTGAAAAGAAAAAAAGCAAGGAAAATATATACTTTCATAATTATATTTTTACCATTTACAAATAAAAAATCATTCCAATTTCTGCAACATTAAATCCAAAATTTATAACTGTTTTATATTCTTCACTTGATGAATCCAAAAGGGGATTAGTATGATTCATATGTATAAAATAAACTTTTTTTCTTTCTGATATAGATAAATCCTTCAACATACTCATAGTTTCTATTACAAAAGGATGAGGTATTTCTGAAATATCTCTATTATTTATTTCTTTTTCATCATAAAAAGTTGCGTCAATAAAAGCATAATCTACATTTTTTAATACATCAATAAGAGACCTATCCCATTTATTCCATTTATCAATATCTGGTAAAAAAAGAGCTTTTCTATATCTACCATTAATAAAATAACCAACTGTTTCAGAATATTCATCTCTATGAGGAACCCTAATTGGAGATACAGAAACATATTTATTTATTAAAATAATTTTTTTGTTTTCAGACATTTGATTTATAACAATATTTTGGTCATCTACGAGTTGAGACCAAGGTCCATTATTCCTTAAAAAATGAGACATTTTAGGCATAGCAAAAACAGGAACTTTATTAGCTCCTAATGCTTCTTTTCCCAAATACATCAACCCACTATAATGACCTATATGAGCATGAGTTAAAAATATTCCATAAAGAGTAAGTTGTTTGTTATAGTTGTTGTTTAAAATTCTCAACTGTTTTTCAATATCTGGAGTTGCCTCAAATAAAAAATAATTATCACTCTCTAAATCAACTAAGCTTAAGGAACTAACAAACCTTTTATTTCTATCTTTTTCAGAAATAAACTTACAGCACTTTTTTTCACATCCAATGTGTGGTGAGCCACCATCTTGAATGGTTCCCATAATGTTTAATTGAGCTGCCCTTATTTGACCATTAATTTTTTGATTATTAATTAACCCAATTAAAAAAACACAAGAAAAAAAAATTTGAAAAAATTTCACTTATATTATAATTTAATTGTTAAACTAGTAAAAAAATTTCTTCCTGGGGCAGTCTCAAAATATCTCCCTCCAAAAGCATTGATTCTAATATTATCATAATAATTAATATTAAAAAGATTTAAAATTCCTCCAGAAATTGATATTTCTCCCCAAATTTTATTATATGTTTTACTTATTTGAATTTGACTGATATTATATGAATCTATTTTAATCTTGTTCTCATCTTCTGCATAAAATTTTCCAACACTATTATAATTAAATTGAAACTTCCACCCTTTTTCATTAATATAATTCAATTCTAAATTTGTTATTTTTCTAGGTATACCGGGGATCTCATTACCACTTAAGTCAATTCCCTTTTTTAAATAATCATCAAAAACATATTTAGCGTAGCTAAGAGAACTTATTAGAGTAAAGTTTTTCCATGATCTTTTATAAGATATTTCAATTCCAGTCCTAGTAGAAGAACCTGAATTTCTATAAAAAGATCTACCAGGAAATTCCTCTAATTCAAAAGGCAATAATTCATTTGATGAATTAATATAAAATAGCGTTGTTTCAACTATAGTATTTTTTCCAAAAAATTTCCATCCAATTTCATGATTTTTTGCCATAGAAGGATTTAAATCTTTATTCAGTCCTTCTTTTCCTGAAGGATCAGATGAAAGTTCACTAAGTGAAGGTGATTCAAAACTAGTAGAGAAATTTATAAATACTCTATTTTTTTTTCTAATCAAATAACTAATACCAATACTAGGGTTTATATTATTATATTTAATATCATTCTCAATTTTATCAGTCCCAATTTTTTGATTATCATATCTTAATCCAGTTTGAACAAATAAATTTTCATATTCTAAATTTGATAAAATATAAGTTCCAAAATTTTGAAAATACTCTAATTGAGAAAATGTCATTAATCCCAAATCTCCCATAAGATTTTCATACCTTTTCCTCTGATCCTCTTGGGACAAATATTCCATTCCAAATTTCAATTTATATCTAACTTTTTTAATGCCCTTTTCTAAATCTAAACTACTTCCAAAACCATAATAATTTCTTTCCAGATCAATTATGCCTCCATTTTTAAATGGGAGTTTTCCATAAAAATCTCTATAAGAATAAAAAAGATAATTATTAATTAATATGTTATTCCTTAGACTTGTTTTTAAATTAAATCCTGTTTTAATATGACTAATTTTTTCATAAGTATCATAATCTAAATTTTCTTGACGAGACATTTTTCTATTTTCTTCTATAGACTCAATATTAAGACTACCCGGATCTTCTGCTATAGGACTTTTAGTATAATTAAATTGCCAACCAAAAATGGTTCTGTTTGAAAATTTATGTTTAAGCTTTAAGTTAAAAATTCTTTGCTTTAAACTACTATGATCACGAAAACCATTAGAATTTAAAATGTTTTGATGAAAAATAGCTGATGTCTTGTTTCCTTTTATTTGGATATTAGCAGTAAATGATCTCATGCCATAAGACCCTATAGTAGATCTAAACTTAGCTGATCCATCTGTTAAGCTGTCTAGTGTGGATATATATATAACTCCTCCAGAAGCATTACCATAAATACTTGATGAAGGACCTCTTAAAATTTCTATATTTTTAATCAATGATAATGGCAAATTATCTATTTGACCCTGACCATCAGGAGTTGTCTCTGGAATTCCATCAACTACTATTTTAATTCCTCTTATTCCGAAAGCAGATCTAGATCCAAAACCTCTTATAGAAACCCTTAAATCTTGAGCAAAATTATTCGCATTTAAAGCAAATAAACTAGGCACATTTTTTAAATACTCATTAAAAGATAATTGATGTTTAAGTACTTGTTGTTTTTCAAAATCAATCGAAGTTACTGATAACGGCGTTAATTTATAAGTAGTACTGTTTTTTAATGAATTTAAAATTACCTCAGATAGAGTTATTGTAGAAGTGTATGATTTTTGCTGAGAAAACGATATATTATAACAAAATATTAATAAAAATAAAAAAACATTACTCTCCTTTTTTTTTAATATTAAAAAAAAAATATGATTAAAATAACTTAACTTATTAAAATTAATTCTTGCAATTGATAAACTCATGTATCTAAATGATTTAGAAGAAATTATTGTCTTAATTGTTGCTATTTTTATAGTTATTGCATTTGGTGTAAATACATACAAAGATATTAAAGAAACTATTGCTGAGGAAAAACAAAAATTATATGAAAAAAATAAAAATGAAAAAAAAATTAAAAATCTAATTGAATATATTGAAACAAAAAACACTTTAATTAAAACAATTATAAAAGCAAAAAAAAGTTTAAAAGCAAAAAAACAAACAAATGAAAGCTCGTGAAAAATTAATTATAATTAACTAAAAAATGGATTTAATTCCTACTAGTGGTATATCATTGGAATCGTTTTTTAGAGGAATTTCTGGAATTTTTATTCTTCTTTTATTTTCTTATTTACTGAGTAATAATAGAAAACAAATTCAATGGAAAACGGTTTTTTTAGGTTTGTCATTACAAATATTAATTGCAATTAGTGTTCTAAAAATTCGTTTTATTACAAATATATTTGAAACAGTTGGAACCTTCTTCGTTAAACTTTTAGAATATACTGGGGCTGGAATTTCCATGCTTTTTGGAGAATTGGGTGATACATCAAAATATGGTTTTATTTTTGTTTTTCAGGCATTACCAATTATAATATTTTTTTCTGCACTAACTTCAATTTTATATTACTTCAATATAATTCAAAAAATAGTAAAATTCCTTGCTCTGATTTTAACAAAACTTCTTAATATATCTGGCTCTGAGAGCTTGTCTATTGCAGGCAATATTTTTTTAGGACAAACTGAAGCTCCACTACTTATTAAGGGTTACCTAAACAAAATGAATAAATCAGAAATTTTTTTAGTTATGGTTGGAGGAATGGCAACAGTAGCAGGAAGTGTTCTAGGAGCCTATATTGGGTTTTTAGGGGGTGACGATCCATCTCTAAAATTAGAATTTGCTAAAAGTTTACTTGCTGCTTCTGTTATGGCTGCTCCTGGAGCCATAGTAATCTCAAAAATTATATATCCACAAACTGAAAATATTGTTTCAGAAATTGATATTTCTAAAAAAAGTATTGGAGATAATTTTTTATCATCAATTTCAGCAGGAACTACTGAAGGAATTAAAATGGCTGTCAATGTTGGGGCAATGCTTTTAGTTTTTTTAGCTTTAATAGCAATGATAAATGGAGGTTTATCTGGTTTTGGAAATCTTTTGGGAATAAATTATTGGATTGAATCTAACACTATTTATGATTCTTTCTCAATTGAATTTTTGTTAGGTTATTTATTTGCTCCTCTTATGTGGCTAATTGGAGTAGCTAAAGAAGATATTACAATTATGGGTCAACTTCTTGGTGTTAAACTTGTTGCAAGTGAATTTGTAGGTTATACTCAACTTGTAGAACTTAAAAATATAAATAATAGTCTTCATTTCTCTTACCAAAAATCTGTTATTATGGCAACCTATATGCTTTGTGGTTTTGCAAATTTCGCTTCAATAGGAATTCAAATTGGAGGAATTGGAATAATAGCTCCTAATAGACGAAAAATGCTTACTGAACTTGGTTTAAAAGCTATGATTGCAGGAACAATTGTCTCATTAATATCGGCTTCAATAGCTGGAATTATTATCGGTTAATAATTAATGTGTTTTTAATCTCTTCCAGGCTTTTTGTAAAAGAATTAATGAAATAATTGAAACTATTAATAAAATTATGGCAAAATTAAATTTTAAATAAAGAAAATATCCTATTGAAAAAAGTGTGCTATAAACAAAAAAACATCCTAAAATCATGCATATTATTCCAGTAGGAACATCCCATGCTTCTTTTTTTCCTTTTATATCAATACCTTCTTCTTTAGCTTCATCTATTACTTTTTTCCAACCTCTACCACCAGGTTGAATTTTTTTATAAAAATCCCTAAGTATTTCCTTATCTTCTTCAGGTGTTAAATAAGTTATCAAAATCCAAGAAAATGTTGTGATTGTAACCCCAATAATCAATTGACTCTCTGCAGATAAAATCTCAAAACCTAATCTAGGATGAATAATTTGTAAATACAAAGCCAAAAAAAAGGAGATAATCATAGCAGAAATTTCACTATAAATATTAATTCTATGCCAAAACCATCTAAGGATAAACAGTAGTCCTGTCCCTGCTCCAATTTGTAATAAAATAGCAAATGCTTGCAAGGCATTACTTAATAAAAGAGCTAAAAGACAAGAAAATAACATTAACAATACTGTTGTGATACGTCCTAATAATATTAGTTTTTTTTCTGAAGCTTGTGGCTCAAAAAATCTTTTATAAAAATCATTAACAACATAAGATGATCCCCAGTTTAAATGTGAAGCAATTGTTGACATAAATGCTGCTGCTAAGGACGCTAATAAAAGACCTAATAGACCTGATGGCAATAAAGTCATCATTGCTGGATATGCTAAATCATGACCAATAATACTTTTATCAATTTCAGGAAATGCTAATTGTAAATCATCAAGATTAGGAAATACAATTATAGATGCTAAAGCAATTAAAATCCATGGCCATGGTCGAACAGCATAATGCATAAAATTAAAAAGTAATGTTGCCCATATAGCATGATTTTCATTTTTAGCAGAAAGCATTCTTTGAGCAACATATCCTCCTCCTCCAGGTTCAGCTCCCGGATACCAAACGCTCCACCATTGAACAGCAATAGGTAATAAAAAAACAACTAAAAATAATTCTCTATTAGAAATATCAGGAATTAAATCTAGCTTTGGTATAATTTCAGGATGAGAAATAAGTTCTCCCAAACCCCCAACTTCAGGTAAATTAACAATTACGGCTGCTGCCCAAAAAGTAGCAAACATGGCCAAAATAAATTGAAAAAAATCTGTTAATATAACACTCTTAAGCCCCCCTAGAGAGCTATAAAAAACTGTAACGGTAGATGCAATTAGAAGTGTTTGAGTAGGGGTTAATCCCAGCATAACACTACCTATTTTAATACCAGCTAAGCAAACTGATGCCATAATCATAATATTAAAAAACACTCCTAAATAAATGGCCCTAAAACCTCTCAAAAAAGCTGCTCCTTTTCCTCCATATCTTAATTCATAAAATTCTAAATCCGTTAAAACTTCAGATCTTCTCCAAAGCTTAGCATATACAAATACTGTTAGCATGCCCGTCAATAAAAAAGCCCACCAAACCCAATTACCAGAAACTCCATTAGTTCTGACAATATCTGTTACAAGATTTGGAGTGTCAGCTGAAAAAGTGGTAGCAACCATTGAAATTCCAAGAAGCCACCATGGCATATTTCTTCCAGAAAGAAAAAACTCATTTACGCTTTTACCAGCTTTTTTAGATGCAAAAAAACCAATAGACAAAAGAATTATAAAAAAGGCTAAAAGAATAGACCAATCAAGAGTAGATAATTGCATTTCAATATATTTTTAAGATGTCAAATATAAAATTATTATACTTAAATTGCTGCTAAAATTTAATTCTTAATGCTAAATGAATTTGATTTTACTATTCTATTAATCGTTTGAAATGATTTTACAAAAAATTTTTTTATTTAAATCTCTATTTTTTCTTTTTATGATTTTTAATTATCAAATCAAAGCACAGGTCACCTCAGAAAATGTAACTAAAAAAATTTTTATTCCAAAGGAGAAAAATCCTCCCAGTTTACTTACTCCAAAAAAAGAAAGTCCCTTTTTAAATATAGATTTTTTCAAAGAAAATTTAAACAAAAAAAATCCAAATGAAGAATTTATTAATCCTAATGATAAATATTTAAAAAAATTAAACAAAAAGAAAGAAGAAGATCAAAATCCAAATGATTTTAAAGTTGATCAATATTTAGGCAACTTTAGGAATAATGGAAAATTTGTTCAAATTGCTCTAAGAGATCACGAATCTCCAGATGGAGACCTGATAAAAATTATGGTTAACGACAGAGAAGTTATATCAAGGATTCTTCTTCAAGAACAATTTATTACCTTATCATTAAATTTAATTATTGGGTTTAATAAGATAGATTTTGTTGCCCTTAATCAAGGATCTTCTGGTCCAAATACAGCAGAAATTAAAGTTTTTGATGATCAAGGAAATTTAATAGGTTCAAACAGATGGAATCTAGCAACAGGGGTTAAAGCAACCTATCTAATTGTTAAAGAAAAATAATTTTAACTATATATTTCTCTCATTCCTTTAATAAATCTTTGAACTTCTGGAAAGGTTCCAGTGCTAATCCTACACCAATCATAAAAAGGGGGGAAAGGTCTTCCAATTTTAACTCCCTTTTTTAGCATTTCAGAACCTAATTCCTTAATGTTTTTTTTAGAATGAAAAAAAATAAAATTAGTATGGGATTTTACATAATTTAAATTTAATTCATCTAAAACAGAGTATATCATTGCTTTAGATTCTCTGTTTTTCTTGAGAGAAAACTCATAAAATTGATTGTCAACTAAAGCCTGTTTTGCCCCTTCAATTCCAAGCACATTACTTCTAGCAACAATATTTTCTCTAATTTTTTTTGTTAATTCCGGTTTTGCAACCAAGTATCCTACTCTTAGACCTGCCATTCCATATACCTTAGAAAATGTTTTAGAAACAATAACATTTTTATCTTTTTTTACCAATTCAATCATAGATGGATAATTAGGATTCTCTATGTAATCATAATAAGCTTCATCACTAAATACTATTGTCTTTTTAGCTGCAGTTTCACAAAAATCATATAATTCTTTAGATGAAATTAATGTGCCCGTTGGATTATTAGGGTTGCACAAAAAAATAAGTTTTGTTTTTTTCGAAATTCGCTTTTCAATTTCAGATAAGTCATAACCTTTGTCTGATTTTACAGGAACTCCATTTATCGAAGCACCCCATTGTCTAGCATAATCCGTCATAGCAAGAAAAGTTGGGTGACCAGATATAATTTCTCCTCCATTTCTAGTAAATGTAACACCTGTTATCTTCAACCCTTCAGTAGAACCCCCTGTTACAATTACGCTCTCATTTGAAACTCCATGCTTTTTCGCTAAAATTTTTTCTAAATTATCAGAATAAGAATAAGGATATCTGCAAGCATAATTATACGATTTATTAATTGCATCTCTTACTTTTTTAGAAGGGCCATAAGGATTTTCATTAGAACTCAGTTTAACTATTTCTTCCAAATCTCTTGGTCTAAATAGTTCTTTTTCCTTAGAGGTTAAAAAATTTGTAGGTGTCACTAGAATTCCTCCAAGTGCTATTGACGATTTAAGCCAATCTCTTCTATTTTGCATAAAATTTATTTTTTTATTTAAAGTTTGTTTTTTTTTTTTTTAAAACAAAATTTAATAACTACTTTTCAATGTGAATGATTTAATAACTTTAATTGAAAAAGGTTTAAACCAACTAATTAGTTCATTAGAATGGGTTATGCTATTAGCCGTTTTAGGAGGTGGAATTTATTTATGTTTGATTAGTAAAATTTATCCTTTAACTAAAATTAAGTCAGCATTTAAATTACTTATTACTAAAAATAAAAACCAAGGAATTTCAAGGTTTCAAGCACTCTCAGCAGTTTTAGCTGCAACAGTTGGTTTAGGGAACATCTCTGGAGTAGCAATAGCTATCCACATGGGTGGTCCAGGTGTTTTAGTTTGGATGTGGATAACTGCAATTATAGGAATGATAATTAAATTTTATTCTTGCTCTTTATCTGTTCAAATTAGAAAATTAAATAATGATGGGACCATCCTTGGAGGACCAATGTATTATATGTCCTTAGGAATAAAAAATTGGGGAAAATTACTTGCCATTTGGTTTTCAATAGCAGGGCTTTTTGGTGTTCTTCCAGCATTTACCGCAAACCAATTAACTCAAACTTATATGAATGTAATCAAGCCAAATGATTTCATTCATTTGGGTGAATTTCAATGGAAATTGATCATAGGAATTATATTGGCTTTAATAAGCTCTTTTGTGATTTTTGGAGGATTAAAAAAAATTGTAAGAATAACCTCTAATCTTGTTCCATTAATGGTAGGCCTCTACTTTTTTATGGGCTTATTTATTTTATTATATAACTACAATCTAGTTGTACCAACCTTTGAAATAATTTTTAAAGAAGCTTTTAATCTTGAAACTATGGCAACTGGAGGTTTTTGGGGTCTCATAATTTTAGGTGTTCGTCGGGCTGTTTTTTCTAATGAAAGCGGTGTTGGTAATGCTCCCATGTATCATGGTCAATCCCAATCAAAATTAGGGACAGATGAAGGGCTTGTAGCAATGTTAGGCCCCTTACTTGATACAATTTTAGTATGTTCTATTACTGGTTTAATTGTTATTATAAGTGGTGCATATCTAGATGAAAATTTAAATGGAATAGTTCTTACTTTGGAAGCTTTTAGAATACTATTCTTTGACTTTGGAGACGAGTTGTTAATGATTATCGTCTTTGTTTTTGGAATCTCTACACTTTTAACTTATTCATATTATGGAGTAAAATGCTTTGGATATTTAATCAAAGTTAAATACGGTCCTTTATACAACTATTTCTATATTATTACTATAGTTCTATCATCAATAGTAACAGTAGAATTAGTTATAAGCCTTATTGATTTATCATTTGCCCTTATGACAATCCCCAACATGATTGCCATAATTTATCTTTCAAAAAAAGTAAATCAAGAAATGATTGAAAGATCATGGATATAAAAAACCCATCTAATCTTTTCCAATGGGTGGTGGACCAAGAGGTAACATTGGCTCATAAACATAATTTCCTTTCCTTAATTTAAACTCACCTTTTATTTTTTCACGTAATTTAGAATCCATAAATAAATCAATCATTGTCATTCCTAATGCTTTTGAAGCATATATCATGCCCTTATGACCAATAGACATTCCTCCAGAGGCAACAACTGCCCACGAATGCCACGGAGTTCCCTTAGGTGCTGTTGTAACTCCTAGTCTAACAACAGGAACTAAAAAACTAACATCCCCTACATCTGTAGATCCACCCATAGGTTGATCATCTGTAGGTTTAATTGGTTTTATCTTTCCATCAATTCCTAATTTAGGTTTATCAGTAGCTTCTTGGATCTTATATGCAAATTTTTTCTCCTCATCAGAATATGTTATATCTCCTAAATATTCAAGATTCTTTTGAACTGCAATTCCTCCAGTTCTATTAGGAAGAATTTCATGAATACCAGAAATCAAGTTAATTTTATAATCAACATTAGCCATAATTGCTGCACCCTCAACCATTTTTTTAACATGTTCATAAACATTATTCATCCCCTCTCTTTTTATATCTCTAACCCTCACCCAAATACGAGAGTAGTCAGGGACAACATTTACAACCTGACCCCCATCTTGAATATGATAATGAATCCTTACTGTTGGTTTAACATGTTCTCGATACATATTAATACCATGGGTATATAATTCAAGAGCATCCGAAGCACTTTTTCCGTTCCATGGGTCAGCTGAAGCATGAGCAGTCTGACCATAAAACTCTACCATGAAATCAATAAGTGCTAATGAACTTTGGACATCTGCTTCAATATTATCAGCTGGATGCCAATCAACACAAACATCCAAATCATTAAAGAGACCCTCTCTTGCCATCCACAACTTGCCGAAATATTTTTCCTCAGCGGGTGTGCCAAAAAATTTGACAGTTCCTTTTAATTTTCCGGTTGAAATAAGATTTTTTATAGCTACAGCAGCGCCTAAACTAGCTGTTCCAAAAAGATTATGACCACAGCCATGTCCAGGAGCTCCAGGTTTAAAAGGTGTTTTTTCAGGAATAGCTTTTTGAGAAATTCCAGGAAGAGCGTCAAACTCTCCAAGTATTCCAATTATTGGTTTCCCAGAACCATAAATTGCTACAAATGCAGTTGGAGTTTCAGCAACACCAACTTCAACATTAAATCCGTTAGCTTTAGCATATTCAATTAATGTTTTAGAAGAAACTTCTTCCTGAAATGCAATTTCAGCAGCAGCCCAAATCTTATCACTTATTTTAATCAAATCTTTTTTTTGATTTTCAATATTAGAAATCAAATCTTTTTTTAAAGAACTCTTTCTTTGACCATAATTTTGTGCAAAAGAAAAGAGAATTATTAAACACAATACAATATTTTTCATTTTAAACTATTTTTTGAAATTTAGAAAAAAAGGTATTAAAAAAAAAATTATCCCCGCCCAAAGGTAAGGCCAATCAATAAAACTTAATTTTGAATACATAAATACTACAACAATAAAACATAAAATTGATATTATAATAAATATAACTTTAAGTGCGATTTTTAATTTCATTAAGTAATGTTTGTTCTGTAAATTACGGAATAGAATTTAAAGTTCCTTATTTTTGAGAATGATTAGTTATTATGTTATAGGTAGAAAAATTTATTCAAAAATCATTTAATATGACAAGTTCAGTTACTTATTTAGGTGATCTAAGAACTCTTTGTACTCATGTTGCATCAAATAAATCAATAATAACTGATGCTCCAATTGACAATCATGGTAAAGGCGAAGCTTTTTCTCCAACTGATACTGTTGCAACAGCTCTCGCTTCTTGTCTACTAACTATTATGGGGATTAAAGCTAAACAATTAAACATAGACATTAAAGAAACACTAGCAAATGTAAAAAAAATAATGGGCAACAATCCAAGAAAAATTGATTGTATTAAAATTGATGTTTATTTTAAAAAAAATTTTGACAAAAAAATTAAAAAAATATTAGAAAAAACTGCTCTAACATGTCCTGTTTATTACTCCTTAAATCCAACCTTAAATAAAGATATTCAATTTTTCTGGCCTTCAGAAAAATCTTGATCTTCTTTTGTCCCTAATAACAATAGTATAATTAACCCAATTACTCCAAAAAAGAATCCCAATAAAAATCCAAGATTTTTAGATCTATTGTTTTTCTCAGCTATACGAGATCCCCATGCCCCTAGTGCTACCCCAACAGCCATTGCAAAATAAAAATATGAATTCGTCACTTTTTTGAATTTTTAAATAAAAAAATCATGGCATATAAAATTAATCCAACCGGACCTAACATAAATGTTCCCAAAAGAGGTAAAATTATTAGTCCATGGCTCAATTCTTTTTTTTGACTATGTCTAACAATCCAACATGCAACCCAAAAATCAAAAGCTAAATAATGTAACCAACCAGCTGCTGCTGATTCAGGTGTGGCTTTTTTAAAAAGTTCTGTAATTCCCTCCAAAGATGTGAAATCAAAATCCCGAAAAACTCCTGATAAAATAATAAAATAACTATAAAAAAAGCCTATAAAAATAGGGACCCATGGAAACTTTAAAATTTTAACTGTAAATGAAAATTTTGGGAAAAAAATTATCAAAAACCAAAAAAATAATATCAAAATATTACATAAACTAAAAATAAAATTTGTCAAAATATTATAAGTAAGTTTAATTTAGAACCAAAATAATATTTTTATTTTAGTTTTAAACAATGATATTATTCAAAGACATAAAAGGAAAAGTTGTTGATCCTCTTCAACACACTTTAGAAATTATGAAAAAATATCCGTATGCTGAAATACATATTGGATCAGATTCCCAAAGTGTTGGAAAAAAAACTTTTTACGCAACTGTAATAGCATATAAATTAGGAACCCGAGGTGTCCACTATATACTTAATAAAACGAAAGTCTCTATTATAAATGATATGTGGACAAGATTATGGAAAGAGGCTGAGCAAAGTATTGATACTGCAGAATGGCTAACAAAACAAATTAGTGTAAGAGTTGAAATAGATATGGATTATAATGGCGACGAAAACTTTAAATCTCATAAACTGATTTCCGCTGCTAAAGGATGGGCAAACTCTCTAGGATATAAAGTTAACATTAAACCTAACAAGCAAATAGCAACAAAAGCTGCTGATCATCATTGTAAATGAATTTTGTCATTGTAAATTATTTTTAATTTACTTTTCAAAAAACTGGGGATTTAATAAACTTTGTTTAAAAAAGACAATACATTTAAATTAAATTAGTATTTCATGAAATTCGCAATTATTGCTCCAGAAGTGCCTGCAAAAAAATGGAAAAAAAGTTTTCAAAAAATAGCTCCTAAAATTTCTATTCTAATAGGTCATAAAACAAAAAATCCTGATAAAATAATAGTTGCAATGGTTTGGAAACAAAAACATGGCCTTCTATCAAAATTTAAAAATCTAAAATTAATTATTTCAATGGGTGCAGGAGTTGACAATGTACTCTCAGACAAATCTATTTCTAATAAAATCCCCATTTGTAGAATTGTAGATAAACAAATGGCCTTTTCTATGAGTAACTACATTATAATGGCTGTTTTAAATCACCATAGAAATTGGTATGATTATGATTTTGCTCAAAAAAACAATCATTGGGCTCAATTCGAAATTGAAGAAAGAGATCTTAAAATTGGTGTTTTAGGAATTGGTCATTTAGGAATGGATGTAGCAAAAAAATTACATTCTTTAGATTTTAATGTATCTGGCTACAGTAAGAATTCAAAAATTACACCATTTCAATCATATTCTGGTAATAAATTAGACTCTTTTTTGAAAAAAATTAATGTTTTAATCTGTACAGTTCCCTTAACTCCCGAAACCAAAAAATTATTAAGTAACACTTTCTTTGAAAAACTTAACAATCAAACATATTTAATTAATGTTTCTAGAGGTGAAATTCAAGTTGAGAAAGATATTGTTGAGGCTGTTAATAATGGGAAACTTAGCGGTGCCTTTTTAGATGTTTTTGAAAAAGAACCCCTTCCAAAAGATAGTCCACTTTGGTCTCATCCTAAAATTAAAATCACTCCTCATATATCTAGTTTATCATATTCTGATGAAGGAGTTAAACAAGTAATGGAAAATTTTGAGAGATTAAATAAAAATAAAACTCTTTTAAACGAAGTCGATAAAAAAAGAATGTATTAGTTTTCTATAATAGCCTTAGCTATTTTGTCAGGTCCAAATCTCACAACATCAGTAGTAATAATTTTTAATTTTTTTTCAAGATCATTTATATTCAGTTGAGCTTTCTTCTTACTAAGATGAGATGTATTAAGAGCAATCCCGATAACTTTTGCTTTTGGAAAAGTGCCACTAACTGTTGTTAAAGATTCATTTAAATTAATAAACTCTTTAAGATCGGGTATTTTAATATTTTTTGGACTTCTTAACGTTTTCTTGTTTGCTCTATGACAAAGTATTAAATGAGTAGGACATGAACCCCTCATAAGAGGAAGAGTAGAAGTGCTTCCAGGATGTAACAATGATCCTTGACCCTCAATCAAAACAATTTCTTTATTAGAATATTCTAAAATAGTCGACTCAACGGCTCCACATGCATGATCAACTTTAAAGGCATCTAAGGGAATCCCTTTTCCAGTTAATATAATTCCAATTTGACCTGTTGCTAAGAAACCAACACTTTCGCTATTCTTATCTAGAAATCGATATATTTCTAATGCAGCTGTCATTTTCCCAACAGCCATATCAGTACCAATAAATAAAATTCTTTTATTTTTTAATTTACTCGCTTTTCCAGTAGCAATTTTGGGAACAAATAAAGGTGTTCTTAAATCCCAAATCCATTGATTCTTGTTTTTTTTAATTATTTGTTTCCAAGAAGGAAGTAATAATTCATGTAGACCATTGACTATAGAAATTCCACTTTTCAATGCTTTTTCTATTATTGGAATCCATTCTTTTGGAATTTTCCCTCCTGATGGGGCAATGCCTAGAATTAAAACCGATGTTTTCTTTTCAATAGCTATTTCAAGTGATGATACTATTGGAATATTTCTATCAGTATCAGTAAATAATTTAATTTTTTTTCCTGAATGATTTGAGTCTATTACACATGTTATTGGATTCTTAAGATAACGTATTACACCCATACCCATTTTGCCATAATCACTATCTAAATTCGATTCCATATATATGGCAACTCTATCTTTTGAATTAAGCATAAAATTCTGATTTTAATTTAGCCCCATGACCTGGAATATAATTAGGAGTTGTAATTCCATTAATCATTTTTACTCCTTCAGAAGGATCAGGGTTTAAATTATAGTTTGAATCTAAATCTATATGATTAATATTCCCCGAAATTGAGGCAGCTGCTGCAATTGATATTGAAGATTCACTCATGCATCCGATCATAGTTTTCAATTTAAGAGACTTTGCCGTACTAATAATTCTTAATGCTTCAGTAATTCCTCCACATTTCATTAATTTCATATTAATCCCATCAACATACTTGTAAAATGAAATAATATCTTCTGAAAAACGACATGACTCGTCAACATAAATAGGTAATGGTCGATTCTTAAAAAGATATTTTAAATCGTTTTCTTTACCTTCTTTTAAAGGTTGTTCAATATAATCCACATTCCTTTCTGACAACCATTTTAACATCTTAATTGCATCTGAAACATTCCAGCCCCCATTTGCATCAACTCTAAGATTAACTTTAAACTTCCTAGTACTTTCTAGAACTTGTTCAAACATTTTCATATCAGCTTCAATTCCTTTTGGAGAACCAAGTTTTATTTTTAATGATTTAATTGAACTTCCTTCCATTAAAATTGGTATTCTGTCTTTAATAACTTCAGGAGAATTAATTCCTATAGTAACTGAGCTTGGAACAGAAGGTTTTGAAAATCCCAATAAATTATACAAAGGAAATCCTGCTTCTTTAGCTTTTAAGTCCCAAAGAGCAATATCTATTGCAACATAGGCACAAGGAGCTATTCCCATTTCTTTAGCACGATCATACAAGGCTGAAATAGAAAAACCTTCTATTCCCGTTTTAACAAATTTTTCTAATTGGTTCTTTACTTCATCTACATTAGATGCTCCCTCAGATTCTCCTGGCGCTGATTCTCCCCATCCAACTATCCCATTTTTCTCGATTCTTACAAAAAGATTTTCAGAATTAGATCTAACACCTCTACTAATGGCTAGAGGGAATCTTTTAATAAGAGAGACTTTAAAAAATTTAATCGTCATTAAAATAAAGTTTAATAACCAAAATTAAATATAGTTTATTATTTAAAATAAATTTTAAAAAGTTTTATTGTAAAATGCAACTAAATTTTTATAATCTATAAAATTATCATGTATGCATTGTAAAATAGACGTATGATCATAAACCTAATTTCTTTCAACTTTAAATTTTTTCGAATGTTTTTTACACCTTTTTTTTACTTAAAATATATCCTGACTTTTCTAAAGACATTCCTTTAGTTTCAGGCATAAAAAAGATTACAAAAATTAATTGAAAAATCATCATAAAAGAAAAAAATAAAAAAATAAAACCTGCTCCTGTAAATGAAAAAAGAATTGGAATCATTGATGGAATTAAAGCTGCAAGAATCCAATGCACAGAAGCACCAAATGATTGTCCTGAACTTCTTAAATGATTTGGAAAAATTTCAGAAATAAAAACCCAAATTACTGTTCCTTGGCCAATAGCATGAGAAGCAATAAACACAAATAAAAAAATTGGAATTAAAATTGGGCTCCAATTAAAAAAAAAGGAAACAGAGACTAATGATAATGAAATTATATAACCAAAAGATCCATAATACATTAATTGTTTTCTGCCCAATTTATCAATCAATGAAATACCAATAAAAGTGAAAATTAAATTTACTAAACCTATCCCAACTGAACTTAATAAAGCTGTGCTTTCACCCAAACCAGCTTCTTCAAATATTCTAGGGGCATAATATAAAAAAGCGTTAATACCTGAAAGCTGATTAAATGCAGCTATAAAAAACGTAAGTAAAAGCGGTCCTCTGTATTTTAATTTAAAAATATTTTCTCTACTATCAGTTTTATCAATTGAAACGTCATTAATTAAATCTTCAACCTTCTCATCTGCAGATATTTTAGTTAAAACTTTTTTTGCCAAATCTATATGACCATTTTGTATTAACCACCTTGGACTTTTAGGAATATAAATAACCAGAACTGTATAAAGAATAGCTGGAAAAAATTCAACACCCATCATCCATCTCCATGAATTTTTACCTAAATCATTTAACAAATAATTTGATAAAAAAGCAATTAAAATTCCAAAAACAATATTAAACTGATATAAACCTACTAAACTTCCCCTTTTATTAGATGGAGAAATTTCAGAAATATATGCCGGTGCTGCTATAGTTGAAATACCAATACCAATTCCCCCAATAAACCTAGCAAAAGAAAAAAATTCAGGATTATTTGCCAATGCAGATCCTAAAGCTGATACAGTATATAATATACCTATAAAAAGTAAAGTGTTTTTTCTGCCAAATCTATTCGTAGGAAAACTTCCAAGTAACGCTCCTAATACTGTTCCCCAAAGAGCCATAGCCATTACAACTGCGCCATGATAAAAATCTGATGAATCCCATATAGATTGTAATTTTTTGTCTGCTCCAGAAATAACCACAGTATCAAAACCAAAAAGAAAGCCAGCTAAAGCTGCAACTATAGACAAATAAAAAACTTTACTCATAATTTTTTATTTATTATAAATAGATGATTAAAAACTTTTAAGTTTACATTTCACAATGTATAAATTTAATTTTATACTAATAATTGTACTAATTTAATAGTATGAATAAAAATGATACAAATGTTTAAAAAAATTACAATATATTTAATGTCACTTTTCTACATATATACAGGAATAAAGCATTTTACTGATCCTAATTATTTTTTAGCTATTATGCCTCTATATTTAAATTGGCATCTACAATTAGTTTACTTAAGTGGTTTTTTTGAAATAATTTTAGGCTTTGGCCTTTTAACTAAATATAGAAAACATTCCTCATGGGGGTTAATTTTACTATTAATAGCAGTTTTTCCAGCTAACATTCAATTAATTATGAGCGAGAAAGCACAATTAGCATTAAACATAACAAAAGAGGCTGCTATAATTAGAGCCCCTTTTCAATTGTTATTTATATACTTGACTTACTGGTCTTCAGCAGATTAACTAAATTTTTATAAAATCAAATTCATTTTTTAAACAACATCTTTAGCGTCTTGTTTTGAAAAACATAATGGAGGTTTTGATTTGATTACATTATTATCAGGTCAATCAGAACCAACCAATATTCCATTACTTTTTAATTCATTTTTTATTACCTCAACTATATGACCATCTGGATTTAAATTAACAGGGTTTGTAAATTCTATACCTATAAATAAACCTAAGCCTCTAACGTCAGAAATAGATAAATATTTCTGTTTTAAATCTTCTAATAAACCCTTATAATAATCTCCAACCTCTTCTCAGAGTTTTTTGAAGATTTTCACTTTTAATAATATTTAATACAGACAACCCTATTTTACATGAAACTGGATTTCCTCCAAAAGAACTAAAAAATTCAATCCCTTTTTCAAAAGACTTTGCAATTTCAGAAGTTGTTATTACTGCTCCCATAGGATGTCCGTTTCCCATAGGTTTACCAATAACTACAATATCTGGAATCACTTCTTGAAATTCATAACCCCAAAAATATTTTCCTAATCTTCCAAAACCTGTTTGAACTTCATCTGATATACAAACCCCACCCATTTCTCTAATCTTAGGATACAAATTTTTTAAATAATTCTTAGCAAGAGGAACTTGACCAGCACAACTAAGTATCGGCTCACTTATAAAAGCAGCAATTGATCCTTTATAATTGTTTAATTTATTTAAAGCATCCATTGCAAATTTATCGCCTGCTTTTTCATCATCAGATTTATACCTTCCTTTAAAAGTATCAGGAATTTCTACTTTCAAAACATAATTCTTCTAACCCGTATCTCTTTTACTATTAAACTTATAATCACTAATCTCAATACCTGTCTGAGTGTGTCCATGATAACCATTCTCAACAACAACTATTGATTTATTTTTTGTATAATTTCGAGCCATTCTATTAGCTAAATCACTTGCTTCACTTCCTGAATTAACAAAAAAACTTTATTTAATTATTTTGGAAAAAATGAAATTAATTTTTCAGAATATTCTTCTAATGCTTCATATAAATATCTGGTATTTGTATTTAAAAAAGAATTTTGTTTTTGAGAGGCTTCAACAACTAATGGATGTGAATGTCCCACATGAGGTATATTATTGTAAGCATCTAAATATGTTTTACCAAATGAATCATACATATATTGAAAAGCAGCTTTTTTCATATGAATTGGCTGATTATATGACAAGGAAAAATTTGAACTTAAAAATTTTTCCTTCCTTTAATCATTTCTTTTATTGATTTAGTCTTTTCAATTTTCATACCTAAAACTGACTTGAATTTATTTTCAGCTTCAATTGGATTAATTTTAATCCATTTCCAGAGTAAATCAATGGCTGATTTTTGACTTATTGATATGTACTTATTATCTGAGTAAAGTTTTTGGTAATGATTAGAGATACTAATACTCATAGATAATCTCATAGCAACAGAATAATATAAAACTTCAACCTCTTTTAATTCAAGAGATAATATTTTATTATATGATTCTAAAAGAACTAAAGCCCATTCTAGGGGCTTTTCTTTATTAAAACACGTGTATGAAATAGCTATAGCCAATTCATTAATCAAATGAGAATATGAAATATCACCAAAATCTATAATTCCCGAAACATTGTTCCCTTTAAATAATATATTCCAATTATTTGCATCATTGTGAATAATAGATTTTCTAAGAACATTAAAATAAGGAACTACATTTTCTTCATATTGATTCATGTAATAATGAATGATTTTTTGGGCTTTTTTTGACGAGATTTCATTAAGATAACTCTTAGAAATTCTATATTGTTGCATGTCCCACTCTAATTCTCTAGATTTTATATGAACATCTGTCCAATTAAAAAGAGTTTTATTAAGTCGTGCTAGAGATTTTCCAAATGATTTAATACTTTCTTTAGTAGGATTAATCTCTCCTAAAAATTTTCCATCTAAATATGATAAAACTCTACAAATTTTTGAGGTTCCATTAATTTCAATTATTCGAACTTTTTCTCCATTTAAAAAAGATATAGGCTTAGGATATAGTTCATTATTTAAAAAAAGTAATGCTTTTGTCTCAGCTACAATTAGATCTATTAAGGAAAGATCATCGTAAGTTTTTAAAATATAATTTACAGAACTAGTTTTAATCAAATAATTTAAATTATCATATCCATTAATTTTAACAACTTCTTTTGGATTTATACCGAATTCATTAATTAAAATCTGTTCCATTAAATTTTTAATGTTTTAAAAGGCTGTTTCTTTGCAATTCAAATTTAATAATTATAAATCGTTAAAAGATTAATGCTGTTTTAGATTATGGATTTAAGTTACTGGGAAAAAAAAGAATGGTTTAATAATATAGATACCTTAATTATAGGTAGTGGAATAGTTGGATTATCTTCCGCAATTGAAATACTTAAAAAAAACCCTAATCAAAAACTTTTAATTCTTAAAAAAGGATTCCTGCCTCAACGGGCAAGTACAAAAAATGCTGGTTTTGCTTGTTTTGGAAGTCTCTCTGAAATTTTAGATGACCTTAAGATTTTAAATAAAATTGAAGTTACTTCACTAATTCAATCTAGATGGAATGGCCTTAAATTACTTAGAGAAAATCTTGGCGATAAAAATATTGACTATAAATCTTATGGAGGTTATGAACTGTTTTTTAAAAACCAAGAATCTTTATTTAATGATTGTTGTAACAAAATAAATTATATACCCCATTTTTAATAGAACTGTTTTTTCAATAATTAATACTCCTTTTGAATTTAAAAACATTTTAAACAAATGTGTTTATAACCCTTTAGAAGGTCAAATTGATGTTGGCAAAATGATGAACTCTTTAGTCGCAAAAACAATAAATAAAGGAGGAAAAATTCTTACTGGGATAAACGTTAATAAAGTTTTTGAAAATGGAAAAATTAGAATCAATGATAATTTTGAAATAAATGCAAAAAACATAATTGTTACAACTAATGGTTTTTCCAAAAAACTTATTAATGTTCCCTTAAATCCTGCAAGAGCTCAAGTTTTAATTACTAGACCGATTTCAAATCTTAAAATTAAAGGTATCTTTCATATAGACAGAGGATACTATTACTTTAGAAATATAGATAATAGAATTTTATTTGGAGGAGGAAGACATTTAGATAAAAAAATTGAAGAAACAACTGAGTTTGGACTTAATGAAAAAATTCAGACAAAATTATTCGATATTTTACAACATTCTATTCTCCCAAAAACCAAATTTGAGGTTGAACAGAAATGGAGTGGAATTATGGGAATGGGTCCTGATAAAAAACCAATAATAAAAAAAATTTCTAACCGTCTTTATTGTGCGGTTAAATTAGGAGGAATGGGTATAGCCATAGGTAATAATGTTGGAAAATTAGTTGCAAATAAAGTTTATAAATAATATTTTTAAAAAAACCCCATACATATAAAATGAAATTTTTCAACATTTTTTTTCTAACTATTATCCTTGTTGTTTTTAACTGTAGTAAGTCTAATAATGAAAATGAGGGTAGAGGATTAATAATTAATGAATTTCTTGCTAGTAATGATTTTTGCTGTACTGATGAAGAAGGTGACTATGATGGACTGGGTTGAATTATATAATGATTCTAATTCATCTATAAACATTGGAGGAATGTATTTTACTGACACCCCTGATGATGACAAACCTTACCTAATTCTAAATACTGACCCAAGTAAAACTACAATTCCTGCTGGAGGATATCTTATACTTTGGTGCGATGATGATCAAGAACAAGGTGTTCTTCATTTAAGCAAAAAATTAAAGGGTGGTGGTGAATCAATAATTTTAATGGAATCTGATGGCATAACTATTGTTGATTCTTTCACTTATGAAAGTCAAACAACAGACGTTTCAATGGGGCGAGATCCAGAAAATTTAGACTCATGGATTTTCTTTGAAAATCCAACGCCAAGATTACCTAATAATTAATAAAAAGTTAATTGTTAGAAGTATAAACTAAGAAATTATTCTTTTAAAGTTGACTTTAAAAAATATTCAACAGGAATTGCCACATTAAACCTTACTTCATTTATAATAAAATCCGTTCCTTTTCCATTTTTTAAAACATCTTTATAATTCATTTTTCTTGGGAACCATCTTCCCTCAGTTTTTTTAATGTCAAAAAAAGATATTCTCTTTAACAATTCTCCGCTTTTAGCATACAACTCTTCTCTCAGTGGAACAAATCTTTCCTTATCTGCCCATATAATTCTTTTAAAATAATTTATATCATCAACCTTAGCTGTTAATTCCATTTTCCATACAGATCTGTCTTCTATTTTATCTTCTCCAACTATTTTGGCTTCATAAATTTCTGACAACTTTCTTTCTTCCATCATATCCTCATAAGATAGATCAGACCCCATAAGAGATTGTCTTAATAAATGTCCTGAGAGCTGAATAATCCTATCAGTGGAAGGTGAATATATCCATAGTCTATCATCCAATTTTAACATTTTTGTGCCCTTTTCTCTTTCTGGATATAAATATTCAGTAAAATTTTTGTTTACACCTTCAGAATATCCTTTTGATTTAATTGTTCTACTTTTTCTTTTACCATAAACTATCATTTCGGAAGTTATAATCTGAGTTTTAGAAATCATATTGAAATCAATCTTTTTTATAATTGACCTTGGACTTGGAAAAGAATTCTCTTGACTAAATGATTTAATACAAATAAAAAATATTGCTAAAAATTTAAGTGCTAATTTCATTTCTAAACTATTTATATAATTTGATTTATTTTTCATACTTCTAATTCTTTAAACAATCTTGCAGTTTCTCTTTTAAAGATTCCTCTTCCTGAAAGAGCTGTTCCTAAAAACATAGAAACAAGCCCAGGAATAAAACCTATAAAAAACAAATCAAGAGAAACATGTGCTCTCATAATTGAAGGCATTACTATTGAAGCACCAGCAAATTCATCACTAAAATCCATTCCAACCTCTTGAAGATAATAACAAAAAGAAACCCCTAAAATTGTTCCGATAAATGACCCGATGGTTCCAATTACTGCGGATTCAATAAGTAAAAAAGTATAAACTTTAGGTTTAGATTCACCAAGAGCAAGACGGATTCCAAATTCATTATACCTTCTCAGACCACCCATAAGTCCAGTATTCCAGAGAACCAAAGACATAGCTAAAACAAAAACTAAAATAAAAATACCAGTTATCAAATCCATCAGATCTAATGTCGGAGCAAGATCGTTTTGATCCCTTAATGTTAACATTATAGGAGCAAATTCATCTAAGCTATTAATATGTTTTTTATTAAAATCTTTTTTTATTTCCTCAGCCCTAATAGGATTATAAATGTCTTTATCTAAAAACCCCAAAAGCTCACCAGTACCATCTTCCATATCCAAAATTTTTTGAGCATAAGACAAATCCATAATAAAACTTCCTTTATCTAAAAGAGGTGTGCCAAATTTTATTGTGCCTGACATTACGACCTTTTCAAAAACCATACTTCCTTCCATTGTAGATCCAAAATATGTAATTTCATCTCCTAGGTTTAAATTCAATTTATTTGCAAATTCATTACTAATTAAAATTTCATTTTCAAACTGAGGTATTTCTCCACTAATTAAAGAATTCTCTATCCCCAATCTTCTAAGTTCATTACTCTCTTTATTAAAAATTGAGTATGCTAATCCCAGTGTTGGCCCTTGAATTTTCGTGTCGCCATTTTTATCAGGGACATCTATTATCCCCGCAAATTTTATTCTTGGAGCCCAATCAACATCAGGATAACTAAATTTTAAAGAATCTATTAACTCTGATAAATCTAAAATTGCCAAATCATTTGGAAGTTGATCTTTATTATTAGCATAAGGTTTTGTCATTATTTTTAAATGCCCTGTATCTAAATTTGCATTGCTATCAACTACATCAGATAATACACCCCTTACTAAACCCGAAACAACAACTGTTACCATTACGCCAATAGATATAACAAAAATTGGAATAATACTTTTACTTGGATCTCTTAAAATACCTTTGATCAAAAATTTTATCATTGTTTCTTTCCTTTAAGAGCTAAAATAGGATCAAGTCTAGAAATTTTTCTCGTTGGCAAAAAACTAACGATTGTAGAGGCAAATAAAACTAAAAAAATTGTCTCTAAAACTAATTTCAAACCGAAAATTGGAAATATCGTTTCTGCTACAGGAATGCCCATTTTTTGATCTGCAGGAGGTACTGCAAAACCAATCTCAGCAAACCATGCTAAAAGCGGAGCCCCATAGATTGTAGCCAATAACAAAGCTAAAATACTATATAAACTACCTTCAAAAGTAAAAATACCGATTACCTTTTGACGAGTCATTCCAAGGGCAATATATGTCCCTATTTCACTTTGTCTTCTAAAAACAGATAAAACCTGAGTATCAAAAATTGCCAATAAAGCAATTGCTAATAATAAAGAATAAATTACTGATTGAGAACCGTTTTTTTGAGCAACTAAATCAGAAATTGGTTTTAATAACTCCTCTTGAGATTTGAATTTCCAGGATTCCATAAGATTATGTTCGTAAGACTTTTCAGCTACAAAAAATGAAGCATGATTATTAAGTCCTGTCATCTGCCATAGAGTTTCTATTGACATCCAAATTTGACCAGAGTCAATAGCAGGAACATTAGAATCAAAAATATCTACAATAGTAATTCGATTTGCATCATATGTTCCGTTTTTGTCTCTCCATCTAATTAACACTTCATCCTCTATAGATAATTTTGAAGCTTCAGCCATTCTTTTACCAATTATTACAGGAAAAGTCACGTCTGATTTAATAAGCCCCTGGGTGGGTAATAAAGTACTTTTTTGTAAAGGGTCAATTCCTTTAATTGTAGCACCAATCATTCTCCCTTGGGGATAAATTGAAGCTTGATGAACCAAAATCGGTGTAAGACCAGAAATGTATTTAGGAATAGGTCCATTACCATCTAAAATTGTGAATGAATCAAGTGGATCAAAATTCTCGTGAATTAATTGTCCTTGTCCAAATTGCCAATCAATAGAATCTCTTCTAGCTTGATCATCCCAACCATCCATTACACCTTGAAGACCAATAATTACAACAAAAGAAAAAGATAATACAAAAACATTAAGAAATGTTCTTAATCCAGCTCCAAGAATATTTTTAATTGAAAGTGTAAATGCCAGCTTCATATTTACTTATTTTTTTTTACAATATCCTTCTCTATAACTCCATCTCTTAAATGAATAGTTCTTTCTAAATAATCCATTACCTTTTCATCGTGAGTTGAAAATAAAAAGGTTGTTTTCAATTCTTGATTAAGTTTTTTCATAGTAGATAATATTTCATGTGCATTTTCAGAATCAAGATTTGCAGTAGGCTCATCAGCCAATAGAATTTTTGGTCTTTTAACCATAGCTCTAGCAATAGCTACTCTCTGACTTTCTCCTCCGGATAATTTATCCGGTTTTTTGTTTGCGTGACTTGTGATGCCGACCCATTCTAAAGCTTCCATTACAGCTTTCTTTCTCTCTTGACTACTATATTTTTGAAGTAGTAATGCAAATTCAACATTCTCATAGACTGTATAAACTGGAAGAAGATTAAAAACCTGAAAAATAAATCCAATATTTATATTTCTAAGATAAGCTGCTTGATTATGAGTCAATTTTGATATATTTTGATCAAGAACAATTGCTTCACCCTCTGTTGGCTTATCCAAAGAACCAATTATATTTAAAAGGGTAGTTTTCCCAGATCCACTTGGTCCAACTATTCCGGCAAATTCTCCTTTTTGGATTGAAATTGTTAGATTTTTTAAAGCCATAAAAGTTTTTCCTGCTATAGAATATCCCTTGCTCATTTTATTAATTTTAATAATTGGATTTTCTTTCATAATTAGTGATTAAAAACTAGTAATAATTGTATTCCAGGTCCGGCAAATGTATTTATAATTTCATTCTGCTGTATCCCTCCAATAGTTTTTGGATTATAATACCCTAGCAAATAGCCAACAAAATTATTAAACTGATACTGATAATTCAATAAAAAAGTATTGTTTCCCGATTGCAATTGATGATAATACAAAAAACTAAAACTTTGTGAAAGATTTAATGGATATGTAGCATTTATTGCTGAATACTGAGTTTTTTTATGTCTAAAAATATTACTTTCTCCATATCCACTAACAAGATATTCTACCATTATGTTAAGCCCATTTCCTATCTCAAATGTATAATCAGAACCTAATGTTAAAAGAAATTGTTTAGAAAAATCTCCAATATTTTTTTTTCTATTAACGTAAGTAGACTCAATCCAAAATCCAATTCCTAAATCCCATTTAGCATCAAATCCAAATCTAGATTCAGGATTTTCCATATATGGATTAATTATCTTTTGAGAATCTTGACTAACAACTCTATTATTATATGAAAATCCAATTTCACCTTTTGAAATAATTCTTTGATATCTCCCACCAAATTCAGGTTTATTTTCAATTGTAGATAAAATATCAAAACCTCTTTTATTGTCATTTCCATACAAACTCCACAGCCAAATATTGGAATTATCTTTAAAATATTGTCTGAAAAGTATTCCATAAACACCATTAGTTAATCTAAGAGGATCTCTAGGATCTATTTGATTAAACCATTGTAATGGTCTTAATAACATTGCCGAACCAAAATCAATTTTTTGAAGACCTAATCGAAACTCACTTTGTTTATAAATATATCTAGCCCATATTCTATAAGGTGAAAAATCAACAGTTTGACTAGTTTTATTTTCTCTGTTAAAAAATTTTGAAGTTGATATATTTCCCGCTGATTGAAATGTAAATGATTTTAAACTATCTAATTTAAATTCATAATTCAGCTCAGGTAAATATCGTATTCCACTAAATAAAATTTTATCATCATCAAATCCAATATTTCCTTGAAAATTCAACTGTCCATCCAAATCAAATTGCCCTTGAGCAAGAAAGATTGTTAAAATAAAGATCTTTAAGAAATAAAAATATTTCATGAATTATTTTGGTAAAATTCCATAAAAAAACATTTGAATTAAATTCATTATTAAATACTCTTCTGAAGGATAAAGTTTCTGAAGTTCTTTATTTGCAGCTTTTTTATTTATATCTTCTAACATATATAAAATAAAATCTAAGCTATAGTCTTTACGAATTTCTCCATTTTTTTGAGCTCTTTTAAAATCTTTTCTAATTTCGATTAAACTAATTTTTTGATACTCATCAAACTTTTGTTTTATAGGAGAGTCTTCAATCTGATATATTTCATTTATAAACTCTTTACTAATACCTTTTGAAATTTCATTTTCATTTTTAATAATATTTTTTATTTTAATATCAAACGAAGTCTTTTCAACCATAATTGACTTGTATTTATTTAGACCATTATACATATGAGCTTCCATAACATTGACAAGAATATCTTCTTTGTTTTTAAAATTCCTGTAGAAAGTCATTTTACTGACTCCTGAATAATTACAAATTTCTTCAACAGAAACTTTTTTAATTCCAAATTTCCAAAAAAGATCTTTTGCTCCAATAAGAAGCTTCTTTTTTAAAGAATTTTGGTTTTTAAATACTTTCAAATTCATTTATTTGGTACAAATATAATTAAAACTTACGAAAATAGTAAATATTATAATAATTCGTAACAATATTAAATATTGTCTTATTGTCTTGAAAAAAATGTAAATTGTAGTATGTCTATAATTAAAAGGAACAACTTTTCATTTACTGATGTAGTATCTCTTATTGAAAGTCCTGATAAAATTTACTTAAGTGATGCTGCAAAATCAAAAGTACTTAAAAGCTGTAATCTTGTAAAAAAATTATCTAATGAAAAAGAAGCTATTTATGGAATAAATACTGGCTTTGGACCATTATGCACTAAAAAAATTTCCGTCGGAGAGATTGAGCTTTTACAAGAGAATCTTCTACTAAGTCATGCCGTCGGAGTTGGAGAGCCAATAGATCCCTTCATTTCAAAAATAATGCTTTTATGCAAGATAATATCATTGTCAAAAGGTTATTCAGGTATTCGTTTAGAAATTATTGAGCGGCTTATCTATTTTCTGCAAAATGATTTAACACCTGTCGTTCCAAAGCAAGGTTCAGTTGGTGCCTCAGGAGATTTAGCTCCTTTATCTCACTTATTCTTGCCATTAATTGGTATGGGATATTTTTGGAAAAAGAAAGAAAAGGTTCCTGCTGATTTAATATTAAAAGAACATAAATTAGAAGCTTTTAAATTACAAGCTAAAGAAGGATTAGCTTTGATTAATGGGACTCAATTTATATTAGCCCATGCAATCCAAGGGCTTTCAAAACTTAATTATATTTTCGATTTAGCAGATTTAGCTGCTGCAATGACTCTCGAAGGATTCCAGGGAAGCATTGCTCCCTTTAAAAAAGAACTTCATGATTTAAGGCCCTACAATGGGACTCGAAAAGTTGCAGATCGAATGCTTATGCTACTTAAAAACTCTGAGAATACTAAATCTCACATAAACTGTGAGCGTGTTCAAGACCCATATTCAATTAGATGTATTCCCCAAGTTCATGGTGCATCAAGAAATGCATTGAACCATCTTAAAGAATTAGTTCAAATTGAAATTAATTCTGTTACTGATAATCCTATAATTTTGGAGGATGGCTCTGCAATTTCAGGAGGTAATTTTCATGGGCAACCTTTAGCTCTAGCAATAGACTACCTCACTGTAGCAGCTTCTGAAATAGGGAATATTTCAGATAGACGCATTTATTTACTTTTAGAAGGACTTCACGGTCTTCCAGCAATGCTGTGTGAAAAACCTGGTCTAAATTCAGGTTTAATGGTTACTCAATATACTACTGCTGCTTTAGTCTCAGAAAACAAATCTATGTGTTTTCCGGTATCTTCTGATAGTATTCCAACAGGAATGGGACAAGAAGATCATGTTTCTATGGGTAGTATTTCTGGGAGAAAACTTCTACAAGTGATAAATAATATTGAAAAAATTATAGCTCTAGAATTGTTAAATGCTTCTCAGGCTTTAGAATTTCGTCGACCAAATAATTTTTCACCAATGATTGAATCTAATTTGTCATTAATTAGAAAACATGTTAAAAAACTAGAATCAGATAGGCTCTTAAATCATGATATTGAGAAAATGATTGAATTAGTTAAAAATAAATTGATTAAAGTAAACTTAGATTTATGAACTTTAAGGAAATTATTATTCAGGGTATTCCAAAAAAATTGCCCGTCCCAAAATTTTATAACTTTTCCACTAATAGAGCTCCAAAACGAAAGAATATTTTATCCATAAAAGAAAAAAAATTAGCAATTAGTAATGCTCTAAGGTATTTCCCGAAAAATTGGCATAAAGAACTTGCTGAAGAATTTAAGTTAGAGCTCACTAATTATGGTAGAATCTATATGCTACGTTTTAAACCAGATTATCAAATATATGCTAGACCTATAGATCAATACCCTGCTAAAATTAATGAGGCTGCTGGTATAATGATGATGATTCAAAATAATTTAGATCCAAATGTAGCTCAGCATCCAGATGAATTAATAACATATGGAGGAAATGGTGCTGTATTTCAAAATTGGGCTCAATATTTATTAACTATGAAATATTTGGCAACAATGGATAAAAAACAAACCCTTCACTTGTATTCTGGTCACCCAATGGGTTTATTTCCATCATCAAAGAAGGCTCCTAGAGTTGTTATATCTAATGGTATTATGATACCTAATTATTCTAAACCTGATGATTGGGAAAAATATAATGCATTGGGAGTTACTCAATACGGACAAATGACTGCAGGATCATTCATGTATATTGGGCCTCAAGGCATTGTTCATGGAACCACTATAACATTGATGAATGCCTTTAGAAGAATATTAAAAAAAGGGGAAACAACAAAAGGCGAAATTTTTTTAACCTCGGGATTAGGTGGAATGAGTGGTGCTCAACCGAAGGCTGCTAATATAGTTGGATGTATATCAATAACAGCAGAAGTAAATAATCTAGCTGCACAAAAACGATATGATCAAGGTTGGGTTGATATACTTATTTCGAATATAAATGATTTAGTTTCATTTGTAAAAAAAGCTAAATCAGAAAAAAAAACAATATCAATAGCCTTTATTGGAAATATTGTTGATGTTTGGGAAAAATTTTTAACAGAAAAGATTGATGTTGCAGTTGGATCAGATCAGACATCTCTTCACAATCCATGGTCAGGTGGTTATTGCCCTGTGGGACTTTCATATGAGGAAGGAAATCTCATGTTAAGAAATGATCCAAAACAGTTTAAGCAAAAAGTACAAGAATCACTAAGAAGGCATGCTAAAGCGATAAAAGCTCATACAGAAAACGGAACTTATTTTTTTGATTATGGCAATGCCTTTTTGTTAGAAGCATCAAGAGCAGGCGGAGAAGTTATGAATGAAGATAAAAGTGATTTTTGCTACCCATCTTATGTTCAAGATATATTAGGTCCGTTATGTTTTGACTATGGTTTTGGTCCATTTCGATGGATTTGTACCTCTGGAAAATCAGAGGATCTAAAACTTACTGACCAAATTGCAGAAAAAGTTTTAATTAGAATTAAAAAAAATGCTCCGAAAGAAATTCAAGCACAACTTGATGATAATATAAAATGGATAAAAAATGCTAATAAAAATAATTTGGTCATAGGATCTAAAGCTAGAATATTATACGCAGATGCAGAAGGTAGAATAAAAATAGCATTAGCTTTTAATAAGGCTATTGCATCAGGAAAAATAGGATATATAATTTTGGGGAGAGATCATCATGATGTTGGTGGAACTGATTCCCCTTATAGAGAAACATCCAATATTTATGATGGAAGTAAATTTACTGCTGATATGGCTATGCATAATGTTATTGGTGATAGCTTCCGAGGGGCATCATGGGTTTCAATTCATAATGGTGGTGGAGTAGGATGGGGTGAAGTTATCAATGGAGGTTTTGGAATGTTTCTTGATGGAAGTAATTTTAGTGATAAGCGTATAAAAAAAATGATATTTTTTGATGTAAATAATGGGATTGCTAGAAGAAGTTGGGCTAAAAACGCTCATGCCATACTTGCTATAAATAAAGAAATGAAAAGAACTCCAGAATTGAAAGTTACAATTCCTGAAAATGTAAATAATACAATTTTAGATTCACTTTTTTAATGAAAAAAATTTTTATAAATATAAAGGGGCTTCTACAAATTTTAGAGAATTCTGAAGAGTTTATTCTAGGCCATAAAATGAAAAATCTAAATAAAATTGATGATGCTTTCCTTCTTATAGATAATGATTTGATAATAGATTATGGTCCTATGAATAAGTGTCCATCATTTAATAGTATGGAAACAATTGATGCTAATAATTGCTTTGTTCTTCCTTCTTGGTGTGACTCACACACTCACCTAGTTTATGCAGCTAGTAGAGAAAAAGAATTTGTTCAAAGGATATCGGGTGTTAGTTATCAAGCCATTGCAAAAGATGGTGGAGGTATTTTAAATTCAGCAAAAAAACTTCAGCAAACTTCTATTGAAGATCTTTATAATCAAAGTTCAAAACGCCTTGAAGAAATAATTAAACTTGGGACTGGTGCAGTTGAAATTAAATCTGGTTATGGTCTAGAGATTGAGGCTGAAATAAAAATGCTTGAGGTAATAAAGTTACTAAACAAAAATTATGGTGTTTCTATAAAATCAACCTTTTTGGCTGCTCACGCAATACCAGAGGAATATAAAAACAATAAAGATGGTTTCATAAAAAAAATTGTAGACTGTTGGATTCCTAGAGTTGCCAAAGAAAAACTTGCCAGCTATATAGATGTCTTCTGTGAAAAAGATTATTTTTCTATTCAAGAAACTCGCAAAATTTTAGAATGTGGCATAAAATATGGTTTAACTCCAAAAATTCATGTAAATCAATTTAATCAACTTGGAGGTGTTTCTTTAGGAGTAGAATTAGGGGCTCTTTCAGTTGATCATTTAGAAGTTATGAAAAAAGAAGATTTTTCTGCTTTGAAAGGAAGTAAAACTATAGCTGTTTCATTACCAAATTGTTCTTTTTTCTTAGGGCTTCCATTCACTCCAGCAAGAAAAATTATTGATGAAAATATTCCTTTAGCTCTAGGCTCTGATTATAATCCCGGCTCTGCTCCCTCTGGAAATATGAACTTTGTTATTTCACTGGCATGTAATCAAATGAAAATGACCCCTGAAGAAGCTATAAATGCCTCAACAATAAATGGTGCATATGCAATAGGATTAGCGGATGAATTAGGTAGTATCACCAGAGGTAAAAAAGCTAATTTAATTTTAACTAAACCTATATCTTCTTATGCAATGCTCCCTTATTCATTTGGTCACAACTTAATAGAAAAAGTTTATATAAGTGGAAAAGAATTATGAGCTCCATAAATAATAATTTAAATTATTACTCGCCCCCCAATAAGAAAATCTGGAATGGTCGATTATCAAATTTAAAAAGCGCAAATCAATATTGGCATGAAAACATAAAACTATCTCACAAGAACTTAATTTTTGAAAATAAAATAGTTTCAAATTCTATTGCTCTTTTGGGATATGCTTGTGATGAAGGAGTTAGAAGAAATAATGGACGAGTTGGTGCAGTAAAAGGTCCTCAAGAAATAAGAAAACAATTAAGGGAATTAGGTGAACATTTCCATCCAAAAAAGGTTTTTGATTTTGGTGATGTTTTATGTCCTAATAGAGATATGGAAGGATCTCAAAATGAATTTTCAGAAATAACAAAGGAATTAATAAAGAAAAATTATCTAACTATTGGAATTGGAGGAGGACATGATCTTACCTACGGACATTTCTCTGGAATTAAAAAGGCATATAATAATCTTAAAAAAATTGGAATAATCAACTTTGATGCACATTTTGATTTACGAACACCTTTAAATGGAACAAATTCTGGAACCCCTTTTTTTCAGATACTAAAAAAATGGAAAAATTCTGTTAATTATTTAGCATTAGGAATACAAAAATCATCTAATGCAGATATGCTTTATAAAACTGCTTTTGAATTTGGAGTTAATTATATATCAACTGAAGATTGTACTTCTAATAATTTTGAAATTGTGGCAAATAAAATAGATGAATTTATTGAAAAGTGTGATTTAATATACATAAGTGTAGATTTAGATGGTTTTTCTTCTTCTTTTGCACCAGGAGTTAGTGCTCCTGGAGCATTTGGGTTTTCAGCACCTTTTTTTAAGTTGGCTTTCAAACATATATTTAAAACGGGGAAAGTCATTGCAATTGATGTTGTTGAATTAAATCCAAAATATGATCGTGATTCAATCACAGCTAAGTTAGCAGCACAAATTATAGATTTAGCTTGCAGATCCTGTTTGACCTAGATATTGGACAGATTTTTTATATTTGTAATGTATATGAGTTTAAAAGATAAAATTTTTCAATTTATAGATGATTCTGCAAAATTTTTGGGAGTTGATTTAAGAGCTCTAATTATTATTGTCTTTTTTATTGGCTTCATAATAGGTCAATTTTTTGGATAAAATTTTTCATATTTCATTTTAAAAGTTATTTTTGAGCATTTCAATCAACGCTCAAGTTTACCAATCTTTTTCTATGCATTTTGTTAAAATTGAAGATGATTTAGAAGCTTTTGAAACTGTTCAATCTATGTATATGCAAAAAGTTGCTCAAGATGCTGTTGATAAAGGAGATATAGCTTTCTGGGCCTTTTTAAAAAGACATACATGGGACTGAATAAATGATGAAGACAGATGGAATTATCTATTTGTTCAATCAAATACTGATGTCTCCGCAATTTTAAACCCAAAAAACTCATGGTGGAATAATGCATCCAACGTTTTATCAAAAGAGGAACAAGCTATTATCGAAGCCTTAAATTCTAAATATACTTGGAAGGCTGATAGAAGAGCTCTTTTTCAAGATGAGGTTAGCATAGCAAACGATCTTGGAACTCATATTCAATTTAACTTTGCAAAACTAAAAAATTTAACTGGTTTTATATCTGAAAATAAAAATCTTTGGAAAAATTATTTTTCAAAAAACATGTCTAAATTAGGTATGGTAAATTGGGGCGTAGGGCGAAAGCTTGCTCCAACTGGAATGAATTACTCTGATGTAGTTACTTGGGATATGTTTGATAGTCTAGAGAATCTAATGAAATATAGAGTTGGATTTTCGCTTCCATCATCTGTAGCAAACAAATCAAAAATGAATTCTTACAATCCGGATGGATGGAGAAATCAACCAATTTTTATAGCAATAAAATTTGCAGTAGCTGAAGAATAATCTTATTATAGAATAAATAACAACCCCGCTTAATGCAGGATTTTTTAATATTTAATTATTTCTTTATTGAATTAATTTCTCGAATTTTATTTTGAGCACTATTAGCTGGCGGATATTTTGACAAAGCCATCATATAATATTCTAAAGATTTTTCATAATCTTTTAGATTAAAATAGTATTCTCCCATTGAATCATATGCATTATATCCATCAGATCTAACTTTTATATACTCTTCAAAATAGCTCTTGGCCTTTTCAGGATCTCCATTCTGAGAATAGTAATATCCAAGCGTATTTAATACTGGCCCATGATCTGTTTTGTTCCCTTTGAATTCTTCAACTAATTCGAGAAGAGCTTGCTCTCTTTCTTTTAGATCCTTAATCCCTCTAGTGGCCCAAAATTTTATGAAAGAACCTTTTGGTTCATTATCATGCATTTTTGTCCATTTCTCATATTTATTGTTATCAGAGCCTAAAATGTGTCTTTTACTGTACTTGTTTTTTGTGTCCAAAAGAGAAACAAATAATTTTGAATTAACATTTTTATTTGAAACAAGTTCTATAGCTTTATTATAATGATACTCTTGTTCTTCAGAATTAGGTAAAGAAAAAGAAGTTAACATAACATGAGGGGCAAAAAGAGTTGAGTCTAAAGCTATTGCTCTTTCAAAAAAAACAAAAGATTTTTCAAACTCAATGTTATTGAAATGATTCATTCCAATCCAAATCATATCGTTAGCTTTTTCATTTTCTCCAAACCATTCAATAAAAAGTGTTTTTTCAGTTTCAGTTTCAACTTCTGGTTTATTTTGTTTTGTTGAACAATTAATAAATAAAACTGAAACAAATAATATCAATAATAATTTTTTCATAGACTTTTTTATTTAGTTACTTTAAATATATAAATAATTTATTCCTGATTAACCCTAATATTAATACAATGAAGTTTTTGAATCTTTAATTTAAAATATCCTTTCCTAAATATTTGTCATCTTTATTAAAAAACCAAGATCTAATCTTTGGCATCTTTATCTCACTCACTTCCTCAATATCTTCTAGAATAATATATTCTCCATCATTTTGAGTTTCATCATGATAAAATTGATATACTTCCATTGCATAAGTTAATAGGTCAAAATAAAAATACCAAGTGTCGTTTCCTACTGGTTCCTCATAATCTACTTTTAAAACAAGATATTCTTTTCCTTTAAACTCTTTTCTTTTAACAATTGAATCAATAACCGCTCCTGGGTCTTTAAGTTTCATTGGCAAACCATATAAATAAGTATAATAGTCTCTCATTTTAAAAGCATTCTCACAAGTTAATCTATGCTTTATTTCATCCTCTTTAGAAAAACTTTCACTATCATTAAAAATTATTTTACAATCTCCTTTATTAATAGCTGTTAAAATTTTATTTTGATCTTTTTTTACAGACGAATTAAATAATTCATTAGTTAAATCTATTTCTATCAAACTTTCTCTTATTTTCTTGTCTGGAGAAATCATGTTAACTGTAAAAGAGTCATTAAATTCATCCCAATTATTCATTGGATCATGAAAATTTATTGATTTATTAAGTAATTCAATTCCATTAATTTCCTGGCAGTATAATTTGTTAGTAATTAAACCAAATACTAAAAAAATTAATTTATAAATCATCTTTTACTTTTTTATTTTTAAAACTAACTTCCCTAGTTTTTCTCCACTAAAAAGACGCAAAAATGTTTGATAAAAATTTTCTATTCCATAATAAATATCCTCTTTACTTATTATTTTTCCTTGATCAATCCATTTAGATATTTCCTTCATAGCATCTTTATACTTATGAGCATAATCGAAAACTACCATTCCTTTCATAGTTGCCCTATTAACTAACAAAGATAAATAGTTATTTGGGCCCTCTACTTTTACATTATTATATTGTGAAATTGCTCCACAAATAACAACTCTGGCATTCATTCTCAAAAAAATTAACGCATTATCTAAAATTTTTCCTCCAACATTATCGAAATATACATCAATCCCATCAGGACATTCTCTTTTAATATCTTTTACAACATTTTCCTTTTTATAATCTATCGCTCCATCAAATCCTAATTCATTAACTATATAATCAGCTTTTTTTTCCCCTCCAACTATTCCAATAACTTTACAACCTTTTATTTTTGCTATTTGACCGACTAAACTTCCAACTGCACCAGCAGCTCCAGAAATTAATACTACATCTCCTTTCTTTATTCTACCAACCTCTAAAATTCCAAAATATGCAGTCATTCCAGGCATACCTAAAGAACCTATATAAATGGGAAGATTATTCTTTTTAGCATGAATCGGATAATGGCCTTCTCCTCTTGAGATTAAATGTGTTTGAACTCCCCCCCAACCTGATAAAAAATCTCCTTTTTTAAAAATAGTTTTGCCTTTTACGTCAACAACTTTACCTATAGTTCCCGCTCGCATAACATCTCCAATAGCTATAGGTTTTATGTAAGACCTAGTCTCATTCATCCAGCCCCTCATAGCAGGATCAAGTGATACATAATGATTTTCTATCAAAATTTCTCCTTCTTTTAAATCAGGTAATTCCTCTTCAACTAAGTTCCAAGTATCTTCCTTTGGAATTCCAATAGGCCTTTTTGATAAAATCAATTTTCTATTAATCATAATATATTTTTTAATTACTTAAATGTAAAAAATTTACTTTTGTTCAAGAATATTATTAGAATATAAATATGCCTAATAAAATTTAAAATAAAGCTTATAAAAGGATTAAATTTATTCTTTTTTTATCTTTGAGTTAATCTAATCATAATAGTCTTCCAATGGGAAAAAAAATCCTTACACATTTTTCAAAAAATGCAATAAACATATTAATGTGTGTTTTAATACTTAATAGTTTAAGTTCTACCGCACAAAAAACAATTTCAACAACTTCATTATTTAATGGTTTTTCACTTGCTGATTGGAAAACCGTTAACCCATCAAACCAAAATTTTTGGTCTGTTATAGATGGTGTTATAACTGGCGGTAACGGTATTCAAAAAATTCCTTCAAACACCTATTTAAGTACCACTCAAGAGTACGATAATTTTGAGTTTCGTTGTCTTTTTCGACTATCTGGAGATCACAGTTTAGGATTGATTAATAGCGGAATTCAATATCGTTCTATCATAGAAGACGGAAAAATCATTGGTTATCAAGCTGATATAGGAAAAGGGTATTGGGGCGATATCTACGACGAGCATAGAAGAGGAAAGCTTATAAGTGGCGATTTAAATACTTTAAAACATATCCTTAAAGAAGATGGCTGGAATAGTTATATAATAAGATGCGTTGGAAACAAACACGAACTTTACATTAACGGTGTTAAAACTTGCGAATATATAGAAACGGACGAAAATATACCTTCTAAAGGTGTTTTTGGTATTCAATTGCATAGTGGAGGGAACGCTAAAATAGAATTTAAAAATATTACCATTACTCAGCTTTAAAACAAGATTCCTTAAATAAAAACATTATGAATAAGAACAAATTATCTATATTATTAATTTTAATAGTTTTACTAAATTTTGCATGTAAAAAGGAAGATAAATCAATTCCTGATATAGATCCAACTTTAACCAAAGATCAGTTATATAAATATGCAAGAAAAACGTTTTCTCAACGAACAAAAATATATTCTCCAAAACAGGAGTTAGCCGGGTTTAAGGTGCCTGAAGGTTTTGTTGTAGAATTGGTTGCAAGTGAAAGAGATGGTGTTATCAATCCCATAGATATGACCTTTGATGATGCGGGAAACTTATGGACGCAAACTGCGGAAATGTATCCGTTAGATCCCGTGGCAAATATTAAATGGAATGATTTACTCAAATTGATGGATAATCCTGAAGAACTAAAAAAAAATGAAAACTTTAAACGTATTCTTGAATTATATAGGGGAGAAAAAAAAGGAACCGATAAAATAATAGTGCTTTCTAATCTATATAATAAATCGGCTGTAAAAGCTAACATTTGGGCAGATGGCTTAGCGCTTCCACAGAGTATATTACCTTATAAAAATGGAAGTTACGTTGCACAGGGTTCAGAATTGTTTTTTTTAACTGATACCGATAATGATGGAAAGGCAGATAAGCGTACACCTTTATTAACTGGGTTTGGATTTACAGATACACATACAATGGCACATTTATTAGTGCGTGCTCCTGGAGATTGGATTCATTTTAGTCAAGGCGCACTTAACAAGAGTAAAGTTTCTTCATTAGTTAATGATGCCAAATTGCGTATAGATTTCAGTAAAATAGCAAGATTTTCTTTAGATGCTAAAAAACTTGAGTTAGTAAACTCAGGCTTAAACAACATCTGGGGATTTCAACTTAGAGGCAATGGACAGTGGTATGGTACTGAAGCAAATGACCTAGGGTATTCTATAGTGCCTATGGAAGGAGGAACTGGATTCCCAGGAATAGGAAATGATCGTCTTCGTCCGTATCAACCATGGGTTTCTGAACTACATGATTTTCGTGTAGGTGGTACCGGTATTTCTGGAGTTGCTTTTGCAGATGATGAAACGGGATCATTCCCTGAAGCATGGAGGGATGTTGCCTTTTTAGCAAATCCTATTACAAGTACAATAAATTCTGTAAAGATTATACGTAACCCAGATGGAACTATTTCGGCTAAACATTTACCAGATTTATTAGCTTCTGAAGATGATTGGTTTAGACCCGTTAATGTGGAATTTGGTCCTGATGGTTGTCTTTATATTGCAGATTGGTATAATAAAATCATTGCACATAACGAATTGCCAACAACGCATCCAGATCGTGATAAATCACATGGACGTATTTTTCGAATTCGTCATAAATCACAAAAACCAAGAACTATTGAGAACTTTTATGAAATTAAAACTAAAGACCTTGTCAACCATTTAAAATCACCTTCTCTCTGGGCAAAACGTGCAGCGTGGCATCAAATAAGTGATCGCCCAATTGAAGTGACTAAGGGTCTTTCAAATGAGTTGGTAGCCCTTGCTTCTGATAAATCTCAAAGTGAAGTTACCCGTATTTTAGCTTTATGGTCATTAGAAGGGATTCGTCATTATGATAAAGAATTGATAAACTCATTACTTGCCTCATCAGAACATGATTTAAGAAGAGAAGCCGTACGATCATTAGCGTCTTTTTCATTAGACGCAAGTGAGATTGCTAGTGCATTAGAAAACGCGTCAGAAGATAGCAACCCAATGGTTCGATCTCAGGTTCTTAGAACATTAAATGAAGTGGGTACGGCTAATGCTGGAACTATAAATTTATTGGTAAAGGCTTGTAAACCTGAACTTGGAGGCAATAACATGGGTGGTCCTTACGAAAGAAACTTTGAGCGTTTTTTAGCAAGACAAACACTTGAAAGTTATCCAGAAGAATTAAAAATGTTCATCGCCTCACCTAAAGCAAAACAGTTAAATCCAAGTAACCTTCTATGGGCAAGTCAAGCATTAGAAGAGAAAGAACGTGACCGTGTTTTCCTTGATTTATGGACACAAAAAGGTGGAAAAATAGATTTAAATGAATCTACTTTTATAATTGTTGCCAATATGCTTTCTAATCCAACAATATTTAAAGCTGTTAGGTCTGCATTAGAACAGGTGGAAAAAGCCAAAACACATGTTTCTTATACATTAAAGAATTTAGCTCAAGTACAATCTAGTCAATTAACTCAATTACTTGGAAAACCAGTAAAATCTTTGTTACAAAATAAGGATGAGTCTACACAAAGATTAGGATTAGAGGCTGTTGGGAAATTACGCATTAAAAACCTTCAAAATTATATTATTCCACTAATTGAAGAAACATCTACTGCGGAGACCCTTGAATTAATACTTCTTGCTCTTGAAAGTCAGCCTGAACAAAATAAAAAGATTTTTGCTCAATTGTCTAAAAACGATAATTTAGAAGATGAGATAAGAGTTTCTGCATTGCATTCGCTTACAAAGGCTGATCAATCTCAGGCAAATACAATTTTAAAAACTTGGTTGCCAGATTTAGATGAAATGCAAAAAAAACTAATTACAAAGGACTTATCAGCGTCTAAGAAAGGTGCTTTACTTTTAAAGCAATTGTTTAAAAAAGAATTGTTATCACACAAGGCGTTTGATATTTCCAGTGCAGAAAAAGTGCACCTATCTAACAAAAATGACCCTATAGGAACAAAAATATTAGATCAGGTTAAAAAGCAACGAGAAGAAGATAAAAAAGCTTTTGAAGCAAAACTTGGACATTATATGGCTATTGCTGAAAAAGAAAATGGCAATGCTGCAGAAGGAGAAACATTATTTCAAGTATGCTTGCTTTGTCATACTGTTGGTGATAAGGGGTATGATTATGGGCCTGCATTAGATGGTTCTGCATTGAGAGAAAATGAAGCTTTATTGACTGCAATTCTTGACCCAGATGCCGCATTAGAGGGGAGCTATGCCGTTTATAGAGTTATTAAAACAGACGGAAGCAATGTTGAAGGATATCTTATAAAAAGAGATGATAAAGGAACCTCTATTGGTTTTATAGGAGGCAGCAAAGTTTTTATTCAAGCTAGTGAAATTAAATCACAAAGCTTTTTAGCAGGACGTTCGTTTATGGTTGAAGGACTCATAGAAGGTTATTCTGATGAACAAGCTGCTGATTTACTTGCTTATATTAAAACATTAAAGTAACCCATTTTATTAGATGCATACTTTAAGAAATATTAAATTTTTTGTTTGCTACTTTGTCTGTATGTCAACAATACAAATACAGGCTCAAACAGAAAAGTTGTCACTCACAAACGTTTCTTTTAAAAAAGTACAATTGTTAGATAAGTATATTACAGAAGGTGCATCAATAGGTGATATTAATGCAGATGGACATCCTGATATTATAGCTGGAGCTATTTGGTGGAAGGGACCGAAATTTATAAAAAAATTTGCTTATGCACCTGTGAAGTATTATCCTATTACAGGCCCAGGACTGGAAGGTTATGCTGCTAACTTTTTTACATTTCCAGATCAATTCAGTAATGATAAATGGATAGATATATTACGCATTGGAATACCTGGAACAGATAGTAAATGGGTTAAAAACCCCGGTAAAAAGTCAAAGTCTTTTAATAAAGAAATTGAAGCGCTTGTATTTCATGATGCTCAGAAACATGTTTGTAATGAATCTCCTAACTTAATTGATATAATTGGAGATGAAATAAAGGAACTTTTAGCTTTTAGTAATGGACGAATTACACTGGGTATTCTAAATGAAGATGACGAAAACGAATGGGAGACTTTGGCTATTAGTCCTCATGACTCAAAACGTTTTCCTGTTTTTATACATGGTCTTGGTGCTGGAGATATTAATGCAGATGGATTTACAGATATAATCGAAAAAAGTGGATGGTGGGAACAACCTAAAAATTGGAATCGCAAGACGGTTTGGAAATACCATAAATATGATTTTTCTCCAAAACAAGGAGGGGCTCAAATGTATGCTTTTGATATAGATGGAGATGGTGATAATGATGTCATAACAGCTATGAATGCCCATGGTTATGGTCTCTCATGGCATGAACAAATAAACATAAACAATAGTATTACTTTTAAGGAACATAAAATAATGACAAACTCTAAAGAAGATAATAAATATGGTGTTTCTTTTAGTCAGTTACATGCCTTAGATTGTTCCGATATTGATGGAGATGGGATTATGGATATTGTAACTGGAAAATGTTATTACGCGCATAATGGGCGCGACCCAGGTTCTGAAGACCCTGCTGTTTTATATTGGTTTAAAACAAAAAGAAATACGAATGGAACTGTTGAGTTTGTTCCATATTTAATTGATGATAACTCAGGTGTAGGTAGACAAATTAATGCAGGTGATTTAAATAATGATGGTAAAATTGATATTGTGGTAGGGAACAAAAAAGGCGTATTTGCTTTTATACAGAATTAATAATAAATTTAACAGAAAAGATGTTATGACTAGACATTTCGGAATGTTTCAATTTAAAGAAGCAATAACAAATCAAGAGATTGAAGAGTGTTTTTCAACAATGCAAGCTATGGTGGGGAAAATCTCTGGTCTTTTAAAAATGGAACATGGAGCATATGATAGTAGTGAAGGATTCAATGATGGGTATACACATGGATTTATAATGACTTTTGATAGTCCAGAGTCTAGAGAAGCATATTTACCACATCCTGTTCATGAAAAAGTAAAAGATTTAGTAATTCCTAAATTGGAGCGTGTAGTGGTATTCGATTTTAATGTTTAACTAAATAGTATATTATAATGAGTACTGCAGAAAAAAGCATTGTAATTTTAGGGTGTTTTGATACTAAAGGAGAAGATTTTTCCTATTTGCTAGAATGTATTAGAGCAAAAGATCAACAAGTTATTTCTATAAACACTGGTGTTATGGAAAGCACTGCAAGTTTCAATATAGATTTTGACAACAATGTGGTTGCAGAAGCTTCTGCAACCTCACTTGAAGCCATTAAAAATTCTGGAGATCGAGGAAAGGCTGTCGACTTAATGGGACAAGGAGCCGCAAAAATTTTAGCAACACTTATAGCCGAAAATAGAATTAAAGGTGTTATTGGAATGGGAGGCGGTGGCGGCACCTATATTGCTTTATCAGCAATGCAAGTAGTTCCGTTAGGGGTTCCAAAATTTTGCCTATCAACACTTGCGGCAAAAGATCTTTCAAGACAAGTTGGTGTTAAAGACATCACATTAATGCCTTCTGTTGTTGATGTTGCAGGACTAAACAGTATTAGTAAATTATTAATTCAACAAGCAGCAGCAGCCATTTGCGGTATGGTGGATGTGAAAGTTGAAGAATCAGATAACAAAAAGAAAAGTATTGCCATAAGCATGTTTGGAAACACTACTAAATGTGTGGATAAATGCACTGAATTATTGAAAGATAAAGGATATGAAGTCTTAGCCTTTCATGCTACAGGAGTTGGAGGCGCTACTATGGAATCTTTAATTCGTGAAGGTTATTTTGATGGGGTTCTTGATATTACTACAACAGAATTAGCAGATGATCTATGCGGAGGTATATGTAGTGCTGGTCCTGAACGTTTAACAGCAGCTTCTAAAAAAGGAATTCCTCAAGTTGTTGTTCCAGGTTGTCTTGACATGGTAAATTTTGCTCATTTAGATACTGTTCCAAAAGAATTTAAATCAAGGCAACTTTATAGTTGGGCTCCAGATGTTACTTTATTGAGAACTAATAAGATTGAAAATAAAATTCTTGGTGAACGCTTAGCTTCTAAATTGAATAACTCTGAAGCAAAGACAATGGTGTTATTACCTAAAAAAGGAATTTCTCAAATAGATAGTGAAGGAGATATATTCTATCAACCTGAGGTTGACCATGTTCTATTTGAATCAATCAAAGAACATACAAAATCGTCTATTCCTGTTATAGAAATGGATGCCCATATAAATGATAAAACCTTTGCTGTTGCATTAGTAGAAAACCTAATTAAAATAATATAAATAACGTTTTTATTAATCAATAAAACTAAAAATATGCCAAACCCATGGACGGGAAAAGGAAACCC
>CAUZKB010000006.1:0-44304 GCA_963580575.1 Bacteroidia bacterium
TTTGTTAATAGGTTTAATCCCAATTTTAGGGGCAATATGGCTTTTAGTTCTAGCTTGCACCGAGGGAAATAAATTTGAGAATAAATGGGGACCTGATTCTAAACCTCAAATTATCAAAGCAAGTTAAATATTATATAGCATTTTTATTATAAAGCATTTTATTAAAAAGCATTTTTAAAAAATAATACTTGCACTTTAAAAATTAATAACTAAAAACTTAAATAATATTTAACACTAATATATTTTAAAAACAAAAACAGAAATTATGGATAATAAATTAACAGCAACAATTCAAGTTAAAACAACTGAAGAAGACAAAAGAACTTTAGAAAACATAGCAAAAAGATATCGTGTTTCATTATCAACGCATCTACGAACATTAGCATTAAAAGATGTTATAGAAAGTGAGCCGAATTAATTTTAATAAGAGGTTAGGCGGTAGTAACAATTCTCTTCTTTCTACTATTATGACCGTTGCTACTGTTTTAACTTCTGAATAAAGTACAACTTTTATTATGGGAAGAATAGCAGGACAACCAAATAAACTTACTAAAGAAGTAAAAGAAATTTTGCAGGATATTACTGAAGAGCTTGTTAGTTCTATTGAAATACAAAAACTTAATACAAACCAAAAGCTAAAGTTCTTGCAAATTTCATTACAGTATCTTTTACCACGACTAAAGCATCAATACAACGAAATTGAAGAACCTATATCTCACACGGTAAATATTGTTAGAACAACACACGAACTTGATAGACTTAAAAAGGTTGAACAGTATGAAGAAGAACACGATGTCAAAATACTTTAACAGCTTAAAGAAAAGGTTTCAGCGTTTATAAGGATAAATTTTTACAGAAATAACTAATAATGTCCTTAAAATGTCCGTTTCGTATTTTATTTTGAAAGTTGAAATTATGTGAGGTTCTACTATCAGTAGAGCCGATGACCAGAATTGAACTGGTGAACCTTTTCCTTACCAAGGAAACGCTCTACCCCTGAGCTACATCGGCAAAAAAGAGCGAGAGACCGGGTTCGAACCGGCGACATTCAGCTTGGAAGGCTGACGCTCTACCAACTGAGCTACTCTCGCTTTTTATTCTATTGATATTTTTTTCAAATATATACAAATATCATATTATATACACTAGTGTGGGGAGAGCAGGATTTTTCAACACAATTATAAATTGGTATAAACTGTTACAAACCCCTACTATTTATAGGGGCTTACAAAGGTTATTGTGGGGGGAGCAGGATTCGAACCTGCGAAGGTAAAAACCAACAGATTTACAGTCTGTCCTCGTTGGCCGCTTGAGTATCCCCCCATTGAGTATAAAAATACTCTTAAATTAACTGAGCCGATGGAGGGACTCGAACCCACGACCTGCTGATTACAAATCAGCTGCTCTAGCCAGCTGAGCTACATCGGCTTATATTAGTTTTTACAGTAGTTTCGCTAGAATTTAAAGATTACTTTTATTAATTAAAATAACAAAATCACAATTTAATCAAAAGTACTGCTTTCAAAATTTCAATAAACTGTCGGCAAATTTAATATATTTTATTCGGAATTAATTATTTTATTTCCTTGTGAGAATTGGTTACAGAATTTTAACATTATTTTCCTCTTCATACCTTCTAACTTTTTCAAATCTTTCTAATTCATCCGTAGTTTCAACTATATTTATTTGATGAGATATAGATGACATTTCATAATTTTCGTTAGTTTGATGTTTGAGTCTTGGTAATAAATATTGAAGTGATATTTGTAAAAACTTTAGCTTTTGGTTATAATTTAAAGCCTTAATATCTATATCACTTACAAGCTCTTCAGTAATATTCTGCAAAGTTTCTTTTACTTCTTTAGTTAGTTTATTTAAACTGCCTTTTGGTTTTTGGATTCATTTTACATCCTTTTACTACTTCATTAATTCCAGATCTTTTACAAATTTCTTTCATGTAATCATTAAACTTTTGGTCTGATATTGGATATGGTAATTTGTGTTTTAAAATACTAATGACTATTTGATTATGAACAGGTACTGTGACTGGCTTCTCTCCCTTGACCTGAATTATGTCAATTAAAACGATTCCATCTTCGTCATATCTGATATTTTCTTCTCTAATTTTCTGCAGATCAGATATTCTTTGTCCAATACTCCTATTAAAACCTCAACAAAATCTCTAGGTGAACAGTCATCTCTTATAAAATCAATTTTTAAATTCAATATTTTTAAAAGTTCATATACTTTTTTACTTCTAAGAGTTATCTTTCAATATCAATTAAATATCATCAAACAATATTTCTTTTTTTTAATTTACATACAATCTTTTGTTCTCATATTTTGTATTAATGAAACTTTATGACTTTGGCAAAATTATGGTCATATACACTTGTTCTTGACTTTTTATAATCAATAAATACTAACTAATAATGTAAAAGGTTTTTAATATCTTGTAATTCGATAATAACCATATTATCAAAAGAGTTACAATTTTATTTTTCCTAATCCTATTTTCTTGTTCTAAGGAAGACGACTCTACTGGTGGTGAAGTTACCGCAGCAATTACAACGTTCACCTTAGCTATTTCTGCTGCTGAAGGAGGTAGTGTAGATATTATTGGAGGTACATATAACCAAAATTCTAGTGTAACAATAACAGCAACACCTAATTCGGAATACTTTTTTATGGGTTGGTCAAATGGATCAAGAGAAAATCCTATTGATATTAATATTCATTCTGATATTTCAATTCTAGCCAAGTTTATCAATAAACAAAAATTATTAAAACGTTTTGAACAAATTGTTATTGGGGATGGAGCAAATGGTCCACAGTATACTTTAAGGTGGAGACAAATGAATCTTTTTTTAGACGGAATTATGTCATCAAAATTTAAAGAAGAATTAGGACTTTTTATAAAAGAATTAAATACCATTTTAGACAATGATGAAGCATTTTCCATTAACGAGGTTAATACGCTTTCAGATTCTAATGTTCATATGATGGTGACTGATGCGGACACTTTCAAAGAAGTTTATTCAGTATATGAAAATACGCCAATTGAAGATTATTGGGGATATGCCTGGTGGTTTAATAACGAGGCAGGGAATATCGATTATGGAAGAGTTTTTATGAACTCCATTAAAATGTATGCTCCCGAGAACTCAGCCGTAGTTAAAAATAGAGTGATTCGATATACCATAAGACATGAGTTAGGATATATTTTAGGGTTAAAACACACTATAGATGAATCAAGTATTATGTTTCCTAATCATACCCCTGGACTAAACGATGTTTTTTCTGATTTAGATAAAGAAGCTTTAAGATTCCTTCACGATGAAAGGATGCCTGTTTTTTCTAATTCTAATGATGCAAGAGCTATCTTAGAAGATATACTTGGAATAGTCAATAGTTCTGGGAAAAAGAAATATATTAATAAAATTCAGGATTTAGATTCTTGAAAAAAAATAGAGAAATTAAATTTTTCGTATGTATGTAATAGACTAAATAATAGCTAAAAAATACTTTTGGTGATTGTTTAATAGATGGTCTTGTAAGTAAAATCAGTTAATTAAATGTTAGGAAAATATATTAAATCTCTCTTTTAAAACAAGTTTTTTCCTATATATGACATTCCTTCTAAGTCTTAACATTATTGATATTTTTTCACTCTTTCATCTTCTATCTTTCCTTTCCAATTTAACCCAAAGGAAAAATCATAAACATTACCATCAGAATCAACGTAGGGATTCATGTCTCTAGGAACATCTTCAAATTGTGTTTCCACCGTTTTCATATCGGCGGGCATTTGAAATGGTAACAAAGCAGATGGTTCTATTTTGCCTGATAATATTTCCATCAAAGCTTGATCCTGCACTCCCATATGAACCAATATAGCAGTTGCATTTTTTTCAATTTCTGAAAATATCATAGGTTTCGAAACATGAACAATAACAATTACAGGTTTATCCCGCATTTTTAGCTTTGTATCATTTACCAAATCCATGTCTGTTATATTGTTGGCGGTTACTGTTTTATCCTTGTATGATCGATTGGTAAAGTCTTCAAGCGGACTTCCGCCAGCCAAACTAACTTCACGAGCATTTATTGCTTTATAGCTATTGAATTGAAGGCTAATAGGTACATAGCCGTTACCTCCTTTTTCTAAATCTTTGCGGTTATACCCTACTCCACCATCTGGACTTTTAATACCAATAATTGAAAAGTCTGCCTCTTCAGGAGTATCTACTAGATCGAAATATTTTCCGATCAATTCCATATTAAAGGGGTATTCTGTTTTTTCTGGGGTTATCATACCCCACCAATTTGAACTTCGAGCAATATAACGCTGTGGAATAAAAACTTTCTTATTTTCTTTTAAAGGCAATATTTTTTGATGATTCTTAAGTAACACGATAGACTTTAATTGCGTCTCATAACCAGCTTTCATGAATTCTGGACTACCCACTATTTTTTGAGATTCAGTAACGTCTAAATAAGGATTCTCAAACAATCCAACTCTAAAAATATTTTTCAATAATCGAACTGCAGAAGTTTCAAAACGTTTTCGCATATACTGCTCACCCTGTTCTTCAATTCCAATTTTGTATGCATCAAGTATGGGTAGAATAGAATTATTTCCACCAAATTGATCCATTCCGGCATCAATAGCCTTATAATGACGTTCTGATTCTGACATCATTTCAACTCCCCAACTTTTGCCTTCAAACTTATCAATGGCAGTAACATCTCTAGTAATTCCCCAATCCGTACAAAGAACACCGTCATAACCATACTCTCCTCTTAAAACGTCAGTAATCAAATACTTATTGAAACCGTTTCCAACAGCTTCTCCTTCACCAGACGAAATAGTATAATATGGCATAACAGCTGAAGCCATCTTTGTACCGCCTTCCAATTTAAAAGCACCATTTATAAAAGGTTGAATATGATCTTTTAAGTTTTTTCCAGGATATACTGCATAAGAACCATAACCAAAATGACCATCGCGCCCCCCTTCTTCAGGACCACCTCCCGGCCAATGTTTTACCATAGCATTTACACTTTCCATACCCCATCCCTTAATATTAGTAGACTGAAATCCATCAACATAGGCACGTGCTAAATCAGTCGCAAGGTCTGGATCTTCTCCCATGGTTCCGTCAAATCGACTCCATCTAGGTTCGGTAGCGAGATCGATTTGAGGTGAAAGTGCAGTAGAAATACCCAAAGCACGATATTCTATTGATGCAATTTCACCAAATTTTTTCATCAACATAGGGTCAAATGATGCTGCAATACCTAATGTGCTTGGCCACATAGAAATTGCTCCACCGGCACCAATATTAAATTCTGCATATGAATCACTACCATGTCTAGGATCTGAACTAGTATTCACTGGTATTCCAAATCCGATAGCCTCAACATAAGCTTGAGCGTTATTATTCCATTGAGCAGCATCGACTGGGCTATTTACTCTCGTAATTAATACATGTCTCAAATGGTCATCTTGTAAAAACTTTATTTGCTCATCAGATAAGTCGCTTGGATTAGCACCACTTTCTGGAAACGGTTTCCCATTGTAATTTGAAGATCCAAAACCACGACTACTGCCAGGAATAGATTGATGTGAGCTATATAACATAAGTCCTCCAATATCTTCCAAGCTTAGTTTTGAAGCCAAATCTTTTGCTCTTTCTTCTGAGGGCAATCTCCAATCTTCATAGGTGTCTAAAAGTCCATTCTTGTTAAGGTCTTTAAACGCAAAACGGTCAATAATTAAAATTTTTACTCCTGAACTTGGATTATATCCTAAGGTACTTCCTCCTATATTTTTTATAATATTATAATCTATATTATTTTCCTCAGTAAATTTAGGATTACAGCTCGTAAATAAAATAAACAGAATAAAACTAACTAATTTGGAAACTGTTTTTAATATTTTCATTTTGTTAGATTGAATTTTTTTATAACTAGCTTTAGTATTCGTTGTGCTAATGTAACTTTTTATATTAGCCTCAAATAGAACCTTGTCTTTATTTTGGTCTTATTATAGTTTAATATTGGGTATATTTACAATTCCCAATCTTTTCTATACTCGTAATGAAAATATTTATTAGCTTCTTCACTATTAGTCAAGTAAATTAAAGGTCTCCATAAAGAGGGGGAGCAAGCGTAAGCTCTTCACAAAAGTGAGGGGGTTTTTATTTTTCTTACATTTATATACTATGAAAAAGAAAAACTTCTTTTACTATTTATTCCGCTTATTTCTTTTGAGCAGACTAAAGAAGGATTGGATTGCTTATATTTATTATCATTTTTTTTATTGTTTTTGTCTTTTTCGTTCGTTTTTATCTAAATAAACTTTTCTAAGACGTATTGATTTTGGAGTTACTTCAACGTATTCATCTTTTTGAATATATTCTAAAGCTTCCTCCAATGAAAATTTAATTGCAGGAGCCAACTTAACCTTATCATCAGATCCTGATGCACGAACATTTGAAAGTTTTTTTGTCTTAGTTATATTAACTACGATATCATCTTGCCTCGTATTTTCACCAATAACTTGACCTGCGTATATTGACTCATTGGGAGATACAAAAAACTTTCCACGTTCTTGAAGCTTATCCAGAGAATAAGGTATCGCAGCCCCCTTTTCCATAGAAATAAGAGACCCATTAATCCGCCCTGAGATTTCCCCCTTGTATACACTAAATTCAATAAAACGATGATTTATAATTGCCTCACCAGCAGAAGCAGTTAAAAGTTGATTACGTAAACCAATGATACCTCTTGATGGAATTTTAAAATTACATATCATTCTACTTCCTTTACAAGTCATACTAACTATTTCACCTTTTCGAAGAGTTACCATTTCAATTGCTTTTCCAGAGACTTTCTCTGGAAGATCAATTGTGAGCTCCTCCATAGGTTCCATTTTCTGTCTATCGATTTCTTTTATTATTACTTGAGGCTGTCCAATTTGTAACTCATATCCCTCACGTCGCATAGTTTCAATTAGAACTGAAAGGTGTAAAACGCCTCTACCAAATACAATAAATTTATCAGGACTATCTGTTTCTTCAAGACGCATTGCAAGGTTCTTTTCTAATTCTTTTTCAAGCCTTTCATGAATATGTCTAGATGTAACAAATTTTCCTTCTTTTCCAAAAAAGGGAGAATCATTTTTAGTAAATAACATACTCATTGTAGGCTCATCTATAGAAATTGAAGGAAGAGCTTCAGGAGCATTGAAATCAGCAACAGTATCTCCTATTTCAAATCCTTCAAGACCTATAATTGCGCATAAATCACCAGCTTCTACTCGCTCAACTTTCTTGCGTCCTAATCCATCAAATAAGTTTAATTCTTTAATCAAAGTATTAATTTGAGAGCCATCCCGCTTAACTAACTTTACTTTCATGTTATTTTTAAGTTGACCACGATGCAATCTTCCAATCGCAATCCTTCCAGTAAAAGATGAAAAGTCAAGAGATGTAATAAGTAATTGAGTATTTCCAGTCATTATTTCAGGACTAGAGACATGATCTAATACCATGTCTAATAATGGTGCAACCGAATCAGTTTCATTTTTCCAATCAGTGCTCATCCAATTGTTTTTTGCAGAACCATAAACGGTAGGGAAATCAAGTTGCCATTCCTCTGCTCCCAATTCAAACATAAGATCAAAAACAGATTCGTGAACAATTTCAGGAGAACAATTTTCTTTGTCAACTTTATTAATTACAACAATAGGTTTTAATTTTAAATCAATTGCTTTTTTAAGTACAAATCGTGTTTGAGGCATTGGTCCTTCAAAAGCATCTACAAGAAGTAAAACTCCATCTGCCATATTTAGAACTCTTTCTACCTCACCACCAAAATCAGCATGTCCAGGAGTGTCGATAATATTAATTTTAACTCCATTATATTCAACCGATACATTTTTAGAAAGTATAGTGATTCCTCTTTCGCGTTCTAAATCATTATTATCTAAAATTAAGTCTCCTGTATTTTGGTTGCTGCGAAATAAATTACAGTGATGTAAAATTTTGTCTACTAGAGTTGTTTTTCCATGATCAACGTGAGCTATAATGGCAATATTTTTAATTATAGTCATTATGTTTTTTTAAGAGTTGGCAAATATATTACTAATTCTTTCGTCAGAGGTAAACTGAGGCGATATAAAATATACCCATATAAGAACAATATTTCCAATTCAACAATGTTGGATATACAACGGATGAGATTATCGATGGATAAAATTTTCAACGGCTTCTGCATTTGCAAATGCTAATAAACCTGTTTTGGTGAACTTGTCCAAATTAAGCATATCCCACTAATTAACTTTAGGGGTTTTTTCTTACATTTAGAATATAAAAAAAATCATTATAATATTAATGGTTTTACTTTTTTCTTGTAAAAAAGACAATTGATTTATTAAATAATCTGATTACAAATCACCTGCTCTAGCCAGCTGAGCTACATCGGCTTAATAATTTTTAATAAAAAATCGATTGTAAATTAAATATTAATTTTAGTGGTTTCAAAAAAAACATAAAAAATGTTTGATGCAAAATCTATCTTATTTTTTCTTTTCTTTTTTTAATAATTCTTTGTGCTGACTCAGAAGCTATCTTAATTGCCTCTTCAAAAGACCTAGATCTTTTTTTTACAATTATACTATTACCAGGGATGCCAATCTTCAATTCTGCGTATTTATTTATTTTATTTGACGAATTTTCAACCTTTGTTAAAACAAAAACACTAATAATCTTATTATAAAATAAGTTAATTTTTTTTATCTTTTTTTTTGTAAAATCTTTAAGCTTTATGTCTGCTTTAAAATTTATTGATTGGAAAATAATATTCATGTCTAAGATTTTATTTGTATTAATTTTTTTCTCTTGGATGAGTCTTGAAATAAATATCCTTAATTTTACTCATACTAGTATGAGTGTAAAATTGAGTTGACGCTAGGCTAGAATGCCCTAGTAAGTCTTTAATTGAATTTAAATCTGCCCCTTGATCGAGTAAATGAGTTGCAAAGCTATGACGAAGCATATGAGGACTTTTTTTTGTTTTAGATGATACTATACTAAAATAACGATTTACTGTTTTGTAAACAAAAGATTCTGTTAACATTTTACCTTTTTTGTTTACAAAAAATGTTGATGAATTAATTCTTATAATTTCTTTATTTTTTATTTTAATATAAATTTTAATTATATTTATTAATTCATCCAAAATTGGAATTAACCTTTCTTTATTTCTCTTTCCAAGAACTTTTAAAACACCTTCATTAATCATTACATCATGGTCCTTTAAATTAATCAATTCTATTCTCCTAATTCCAGTAAAATAAAACATTGCAATCATAGTTTTTTCAAGAATACCATTATAGTTGTCAGGGAAAAAATTTCCTTTAAAAACAGACTTTATTTCATCTTCAGAGAAAGGTAGATTTATATTTTTAGCAGTTTTCAAAACCTTATGATTTTGTAATGGAGAAGACTTGATAGTTTCAGTTTTTAATAAAAACTTATAGTATGATCTTAAAACTGAAATTTTTCTATTAACTGTTCTATTTGAGTTTCCACTTTCTATTAAAAAAACTATCCATGATCGAATCTCATTATATGATATATTTTCAATAGAATCGATACTAAAATTAGTTTTTACAAAATCTTCAAAACTTAATAAATTAGTATTGTAAGCAATTTTAGTATGAAGGGAAGACTTCTTTTCCAGATATATGTAATCTAAAAACTTAGAAATGGACATACAAAACTTTATATCCAAATTTACAAACTAAAGAGATATGAAAAAGTAAAATTTTTATTTATTGATTTTGAAGATCTAAAAGCTTCTGTAAATATTGAGCTTTTTGAACTCTTTGACGATGTTTAACTGATGGTTTAATAAATTCCTTTCTAGTTCTGAGTTGTCTCATTGCCCCAGTTTTATCAAATTTTCTTTTAAAACGCTTTAAAGCTCTATCAATATTCTCCCCTTCTTTTATAGGAATTATTAGCATAAAATACTTTCTTTCAAAATTTTGACAAATATAAAAAAACTAATTTAAATCAAAAGGAACATCTATAAATTTCTAGAAATAATAATTTTTTGAATTTCACTTGTACCCTCACCTATAGTACATAATTTTGAATCTCTGTAGAACTTTTCTACTGGATAATCCTTCACATAACCATAACCTCCATGAATTTGAACAGCTTCATTAGCTACTCTTACGCACATTTCTGATGCAAATAATTTAGCCATAGCTCCTTGAGAAGTAACCTTTTTTCCTTGATTTATTAACTCAGAGGCTTTTTTAGTTAATAATTTTGCAGCTTCAATTTCTGTTGCCATTTCGGCAAGTTTAAATGATATGCCCTGAAAATTAATAATTGGCTTTCCAAACTGCTCTCTATCTTTAGAATATTTAAGTGCAGCTGAAAAAGCTCCTTTAGCTATGCCAAGAGAAAGAGCAGCTATTGATATTCTTCCTCCATCTAAAATCTTCATAGACTGAATAAATCCATCACCTATCTTTCCTAATCTATTAGCATCAGGAATTAGACAATTTTCAAAAACCATTTCAGCTGTTTCTGAAGCCCTCATTCCTAATTTATTTTCAATTTTTCCAGAAATGAATCCTGGAGTACCTTTTTCTACAACAAAAGCCGTAATTTCACGACTTTTTCCCTTAAGTCCATTTCTGGCAATAATTACAGCTATATCACATGACATTCCATGAGTTATAAAATTTTTAGATCCATTAATTATCCAATTATCTCCATCTCTTTCTGCAATAGTATCCATACTTTTTGCATCAGATCCAGTATTTTGTTCAGTTAATCCCCACGCACCTATCCATTCACCAGAACACATTTTTGGCAGCCATTTATTTCTTTGACCCTCATTCCCGAACATATAAATATGATTAGTACTTAAAGAATTATGAGCAGCCAAAGATAAACCTATAGATGCATCTATAGAAGAAACAGCTTCTATCATAGCTACATATTCATGATAACCCATTCCTGCTCCTCCATAATCTGAAGGAATTAACATTCCCATAAAACCTAAAGATCCTGCACGCTTAAAAATTTCTTTTGGAAAAAACTGTTTTTCATCCCATTCCATAAAATATGGTTTAATTTGTTGATCAGCAAAACCCTTTGCTGAATCATAAACCATCATCTCAGTTTCCTTCATTTTCAAATCAGACGAAATTTCTATATCTATCATATCCTATTTTACATTAATATAATTCTAAAAAATACTTTATAATAGTATTTTTTGTTTACTAATTTTTATTCCTAACACTATTTATTTTAACTAAATATTTGTTTAATTCTTCTTTTACTTTTGGAAATAGTAATATCAACCCAATCATATTTGGAAAAACAAGAGATAAAATCATTGCATCTGAAAAAGCCCATACTGAAGACATGTCTCCAGCAGCTCCAATAACGATGAAAATTAAAAAAAGAGCTTTATACATAAGCCCAGAAATTTTACTTTTCCCAAACACATACATCCAAGATTGAAGACCATAATATGACCAAGAAATCATTGTAGATAAAGCAAATAGTACAACCGCCAAAGTTAAAAAAGGTCCTGAAAAGGAAATATATTCAGAAAATGCTGCAGCTGTAATTCCTGCTCCTTCTAATGGAACTCCATTAATCATTACAACTCCTCCATCTCCACCGTAATCAAAAAAATTATTATCACCATTAAAAATAATTATAACTAAAGCAGTCATAGTACATATAACAACTGTGTCAATAAATGGTTCAAGTAAAGCGACTAAACCCTCGGATGCTGAATATTTAGTTTTAACTGCTGAATGTGCAATTGATGCTGATCCTGCTCCAGCTTCATTTGAAAATGCAGCTCTTCTAAAACCTGTAATTAACACACCTAGCAATCCACCAAGTCCAGCCTGGGGATTAAAAGCTTGACTAATTATCATTCCAATTGCATCATCTATAAAAGAAAAATTTATTATGATAATATATGTGCAGGCCAAAACATACATTATAGCCATGAAAGGAACAATCTTTTCAGTTACTAAAGCTATTCTTTTTATTCCTCCAATTATTATAATTCCCACCAAAATCATCATAATAATTCCAATAATTGTTCTTGCACTACCTCCAGTCATGCCAAATGAGCCTACAAGTTGCATAGCGGCTTGATTTGACTGAGCAGCATTTCCTCCTCCAAAAGAAGCTCCTATACATAATAGTGCAAAAATTACAGCTAATGTTTTTCCAATTGTTTCAAAACCTCTTTCTTTCAATCCTTTTGTTAAATAATACATTGGTCCTCCATAAACTGTCCCATCTTCTCCAACATCTCTATATTTCACACCCAAAGTACATTCAACAAATTTTGTAGACATTCCTAACAAACCACATAGTATCATCCAAAAAGTTGCTCCTGGACCACCAACAGCTATTGCAAGAGCAACACCAGCAATATTTCCGTTTCCCACAGTTCCTGAAACAGCCGTAGCTAAAGCTTGGAAATGACTAACCTCTCCTTGTTCTTTATTATCATTTAACTTTTGGTTATTCTTGTCTGAAACATTTTGATCAATAAAATCATATTTACCTCTAACAATATTAATCGCAGTAAAAAAATGTCTAAAATTAACAAAGCCAAAATAAAATGTAAAAAATACTGCTCCACCAGCGAGTAAGAAAATTATTGTTGGAACTTCAGTGCCAGGAAAATTATGTAGAATAAGAGATTCCCACCAATTTGCAATCGGAGTAAATACTTCATTTATTCTATAATCTAATCCCTTTTCTTGGGCCCTTAAATTGAAATTATTAAATAATAAAAAGATCAGAATTATGTAATTTAATTTTTTAAACTTGTTGTCCATTTTAATTATATCTTATAAATGCAATATCAAAAAAAGAAAGTGAAAAAAAAATTATTAAAAGATAAAGATCAAATTAAATATATCTAAAATGTAAATTAAAGCTCAAATACTGAACTTCTTTTGTATAAATCATATCCTTTAAATCAAACAAAAAACCAATAATTAAATCGTTTCAATCTCTCCTTTCCATTTTAAAAAACCTCCAACCAGATTATATGTTTTTAAAAAACCATTCGCTTTCATTAAATTACATGCCATTTCACTTCTAACTCCAGATCTACAATAAACGTAATATGAATTATTTTTTTTCAGTTTTAAAATAGCTTTCATGAATGAATCAGGCTTTTTAATATCTATCAAAATAGATTTTTTAATATGACCAAAATTGTATTCTTCTTCTGTTCTTACATCCAATATTACACTTCTATCTTCTTCTTTCTTATTTTTTATCCAATCTATTTGATCTAAATCCATATACAAATTTAAATACAAGATCTCGACTTTACAAATTTTTTTTTTAATTTTAAAAAAAAATATATTATTGCAACTATAAAATTTAATGAAATGAGTAAGTACATTTTAAGTTTATTTTTATGCATTAATTTCCTAATAACATATTCCCAAACTGAAACACTTTCAATTAATATTGAAAAAAGTAATGTAAAATGGTACGGTGATGAAATAACAGGCAAACAACATTATGGATCATTAAAATTCAAAAAAGGAGAAATAATTTTAAGTACGACTGGAAAATATTCAGATAAAATTATCTCAGGAAATCTCACTGTAGATATGACTAGTCTTAATGTAGAAGACCTTAGTGGCAGAAGTAAAAGTAATCTACAAGGTCATTTAAAATCAGACGATTTTTTCAGTGTTGACAGATATAAAAATGCTTTTTTAAAAATATTAAAAGGTAACGAGCCAATTAATGGAATTCAAACCTTACAAGGAGATTTAACAATTAAGGGTAAAACACATCCAGTTACTTTTACTATGGAATTAAATGAAAAAAAAGCTAAATCTAATCTAATTTTTGATAGAGCAAAATATGATGTTAAATTTAGATCTGAAACATTTTTCCAAAATCTTGGTGATAAACTAATTTATGATGATATAAAACTTGAAGTAAGTCTTGAATTTAATTGATGTTTACAACAAGTTTTAAATATTAATTTTTGTACTATATTTGCAATCGATGGAAAATTTGAAAAAAAATATTAATTGGTGGAACAAAATAATTTGATTTGTTTGTGAACCTATTAGCTTATTAAAAGGCTTGTCTTCACGACAAGCCTTTTTTATTTTATAAACAATGAAAAAATATAAATTAAATTCAAATTACAAAAAATTAATAGCTGATACTATAACTCCAGTTAGTGCATATTTAAAACTACGTGACATTTTCCCAAATAGTATTTTGTTAGAAAGCAGTGAATATGATGGTAGAACAAATACTTACTCTTACATATGTTGTAATCCAATTTCAACCTTCAGTATTAAAAATAATGATTTGAAAATTACATATCCTGATGGGAAGACAATATTGAATAAAAATATGGATAGTAATGATCTCCCTAATCTAATAGAATCTTTTTCAAAACAATTTGACTGCAAAAAATATAATTTTAAATTCATAACCAGTGGAATTTTTGGTTATATAGCTTATGAAGCCGTTTCTTATTTCGAGAAAATTAAGTTAAATAGGGATAAAGAAGATCTTGAAATTCCTGATATATATTATGCAGTTTATAAGAATATAATTGCTATTAGCCTTTTTAGTCATGAAGCTCATATTTTCTCTCATAATTACTCAAATGATGATAATTTAAATGAGATTGAACAAATTTTAAAAACACAGAGAATTACTAAATATGAATTTAAAAAGAAAGGAGAAAAATTTTCGAATCTTACAGATAAAGAATTTATTGATTTTGTAGAAAAAGGAAAAAAACATTGCTTTCGTGGTGATGTTTTTCAAATAGTTCTATCAAGAAGATTTTATCAAAATTTTACTGGTGATGAATTTAATGTATATAGGGCTTTAAGGTCTATAAATCCTTCTCCTTATTTATTCTTTTTTGATTATGGTAATTTTAAAATTTTTGGTAGCTCTCCAGAAGCTCAGTTAATTATTCAAAATAGAAAGGCAGAAATTCATCCCATTGCTGGAACTTTTAAAAGAAGTGGAAATGATAAAAAGGACAAAGAAACAGCGTTGAAACTTTCAAAAGACCCAAAAGAAAATAGTGAACATGTAATGCTTGTAGATTTAGCCCGAAACGATTTAAGTAGAAATGGAACTAATGTAAAAGTAGAAAAAAACCGGGAAATTCAATTTTTCTCACATGTTATTCACTTAGTATCAAAAGTAACTGGAAAAATCAATAATAATTCTAAAACATTTCAAATAGTTGCCGACACATTTCCTGCAGGGACATTAAGTGGAGCTCCAAAACATAGAGCTCTACAGCTAATTAACCTTTATGAAAAAACTGCAAGAAATTTTTACGGTGGCGCTGTTGGATACATGGATTTTTCAGGTAATTTCAATCATGCAATTATAATTAGATCCTTTTTAAGTAAAAACAAAAAATTATATTATCAAGCTGGAGCAGGTATCGTCTCAGATTCTATTCCTATTAATGAATTACAAGAAGTTTATAACAAGTTAGGAGCTTTAGATAAAGCATTAATTAATGCTGAAGAATTATAAGAATATTATGAAGAAAATTTTTATTATTGATAATTATGATTCCTTTACATATAACTTAGTTCATTATTTTAATGAACTAAATTGTAAAACAACGGTTAAAAGAAATGATGAATTTAATCTAAATGAAATCAGAAATTACAATTATATTGTTTTATCTCCAGGTCCAGGAATTCCAAATGAGGCTGGGCTTTTAAAATCTACAATTGAAAAATATAAATCCACTCACAAAATACTTGGTGTTTGTCTAGGTCACCAAGCCATAGGAGAAGTTTTTGGAGCTAAACTAATTAATCTTGATAAAGTCTATCATGGTGTTAAAACATCAATCAAAATTTTAAAAAAAGATATTTTATTTAAAAACCTTCCAGATAATCTTGTTGTAGGAAGGTATCACTCATGGATTATAAATAAAGCTATCCCAGATTGCTTAGAAATTACTTCAGTAGATGACTCTGGTCAAATTATGTCGATAAGACACAAAAACTACAATATAAAAGGGGTTCAATTTCATCCTGAATCTATCTTAACACCTTTTGGCAAAAAAATCTTAAAAAACTGGATTAATAATTGATTACTTATGAAAAATATTTTAAACAAATTAATTCAATATCAAGAACTTAGTAAAAAAGAAGCTTACAATATTCTAATTGAAATTGCTGAAGGAAAACATAACCATAGTCAAATATCTTCTTTTCTTACAATATATATGATGCGCTCGATAAGCTTAAACGAATTAGAAGGTTTTCGTCAAGCTTTAATTGATTTATGTGTTTCAATTGATCTATCTGAATTTGAAACAATTGATCTTTGTGGTACCGGGGGAGATGATAAAGATACATTTAATATCTCCACACTTTCATCTTTTGTTACTGCAGGTGCTGGAATTAAAGTTGCAAAACATGGAAATTACGGAGTGTCTTCCGGATGTGGATCAAGTAATGTTTTAGAATTTCTTGATGTAAAATTTTCTAATGATGAAAGCTTTTTAAAACATTCAATTGAAAAAGCTGGAATTTGTTTTTTGCATGCTCCGTTATTTCACCCTGCAATGAAAATTATTGCCCCTGCTAGAAAAGAATTAGGTTTAAAAACATTTTTTAATATACTTGGCCCATTAGTTAACCCCTCATCTCCAAAACACCAATTAACAGGTGTTTTCAATTTAGAATTAGCAAGACTTTATGGTTACTTATTTCAAAAAACAAAACAAAATTTCACAATATTGTATGCGCTTGATGGTTATGATGAAATTTCATTGACTTGTGAAACCAGAGTAATTCAAAAAGACAAAGAATTATTAATTAGTCCAAATGAATTTGGCGTTAAAAAGATAGAACCAAAACAAATTACCGGAGGAAACTCAATTGAATCCTCGGCAAAAATTTTTTTAAATATTTTAGATGGAAAAGGAACAACAGCACAAAAAAATGTAGTCTGCGCGAATGCTGGAATGGCAATATCAACAGTAAAAAATTTAACTCCTAAAATGGGCTTTGAAAAAGCCATGGAATCCTTAATATCTAGAAAAGCTAAAAAAGCCTTTAATGAATTGATTAAAATTTCAAAAAGATGAATAATATTCTCAATAAAATAATTAAGGATAAAAAAATTGAAGTTTCAAATAAAAAAGAAATTTTTCCGATCAGTTTTATTGAAAAATCACCCCTATACAAAAGAAATATTATATCATTAAAATCTAGAATCGAATCTAGCCCATCTGGAATAATTGCAGAATTTAAAAGAAAGTCTCCTTCAAAAAAAAATATCAATTCAAGTTTGTCAATTAATGATGTAACAAATGGTTATGAAAAAGCAGGTGCCTGTGGAATGTCTATATTAACAGATAACAAATATTTTGGAGGTTCTTTGGAAGATTTAGTTCAGGCAAGGAGTGTTTCAAATTTGCCTTTACTGAGAAAAGAATTTATAATTGATGAATATCAAATTTCTGAATCAAAAGCATTTGGAGCAGATATAATCTTATTAATTGCATCAGTACTTTCAAATAAACAAATAATCAAATTTTCAACTATTGCAAAAAACCTGGGTTTAGAAATATTAATAGAAGTGCATAATGAAAATGAATTAAAAAAATCAATAGTTCCAAATATTGATTTTATAGGTGTTAACAATAGAAATTTAAAAACTTTTAATATAAATTTAGATAACAGCAAATCATTATCAAATAAAATTCCTAGTAATTATATAAAAATTTCAGAAAGCGGTATAAAATCAATTAAAGATATTAAAGAATTAAAAAAAATCGGATATAAAGGGTTTTTAATAGGAGAAAAATTTATGAAAACAAACTCTCCTGATATTGAATTAAAAAATTTTATTAAAAAATTAAATAATGAAATTTAAAATCTGTGGAATGAAAATTCCTGAAAACATAACTAGAGTTTCAGATTTAAAGCCAGATTACTTGGGTTTTATTTTTTGGAAAAAATCTCCCCGTTTTTTTAATAATCAAATTCCTCAAATAAATAATAAAATTAAATTAACTGGAGTTTTTGTTGATCAATCTATAGATGAAATAAAAAAACACATACAACATTATAAACTAAATGCAGTTCAACTTCATGGAAATGAAAGCCCTTTAATTTGTGGAAAAATCAAGGATCTTGGTATTGAATGTATTAAATCATTCTCAATAAATGAAAAATTTAATTTTAAAAAAATTAAAAGTTATGAAGATGTTTGTGATCATTTTTTATTTGACACTAAATGTAAATTACCAGGAGGTAATGGTTTTAAGTTTGATTGGAAATTGATTGAAAATTACACTTCATTAAAATCTTTTTTTTTAAGCGGAGGTATTGGTGTTGAAGAAATTTCAGAAATTCAAAACATAACAAAATCAAATCTTCCAATTCATGCTATTGATGTAAATAGTAAATTTGAAATTTACCCAGGAAATAAAAACCTAAAACTATTAAAACAGTTTAAACTAAAATTATTTAAATGAAATATAACGTAGATAAAAATGGATATTATGGAGATTTTGGGGGGGCATACGTTCCTGAAATGCTATATCCAAATGTTAATGAATTAAAAGAAAATTATTTAAAAATTATTTCCCAGACTGAATTTAAAAAAGAGTTTAAAATTTTATTAGAAAAATATGTAGGTAGACCAACTCCACTATATTTTGCTGAAAGACTTTCCAATAAATATAAAACAAAAATATATTTAAAAAGAGAAGATTTGTGTCATACTGGTGCTCATAAAATTAATAACACTATCGGTCAAATTCTTTTAGCAAAAAAATTAGGAAAAAATAGGATTATTGCTGAAACTGGAGCTGGACAACATGGTGTCGCTACTGCAACAGTTTGTGCATTAATGGGAATTAAATGTGTTATATATATGGGTGAAATTGATATTAAAAGACAAGCTCCCAATGTTGCCCGAATGAAAATGCTTGGATCTAAAATAAAACCAGCTAAATCTGGAAGTAGAACACTAAAAGATGCAACAAACGAAGCTATAAGAGATTGGATAAATAATCCATTAGACACTCATTATATAATTGGATCAGTTGTTGGCCCTCATCCATACCCAGACATGGTTGCGAGATTTCAATCTGTAATAAGTGATGAAATCAAAAGCCAGCTTTTAACTCAAGAAAAAAGAAATTATCCAGATTATTTAATTGCATGTGTTGGAGGAGGAAGCAATGCAGCTGGACTTTATTATCATTATCTCGAAAATCAAAATGTGAATATTATTGCTGTTGAAGCTGCTGGCAAAGGTATCAAAACTGGTAAAAGTGCTGCAACCTCAGTTCTTGGAAAAAAAGGAATTATCCATGGAAGCAAAACTCTTTTAATGCAAAATACAGATGGACAAATAACTGAACCTTATTCTATTTCAGCTGGATTAGATTATCCCGGTATTGGCCCAATGCACGCCCATCTTTATCGTTCAAAACGAGCTAAATTTATTTCAATTACTGACGAAGATGCAATGACTTGGGGTCTTAATTTATCTCAAATGGAAGGTATTATTCCTGCTATTGAAACAGCTCACGCATTTTCTATTTTAGATATAATGAAATTTACTCCAGATGACATCTTAATTTTTAACTGCTCTGGTCGAGGTGATAAAGATTTAGATACTTATATAAATTATTTTAAACTTTAATGAATCGAATTGATCAGATATTTTCAAGTAACAAAAAATTAATCTCTATTTATTTTACAGCAGGGTTTCCAAATATTAATGATACTGTACCAATTATAAAAAAATTACAAAAAGCTGGAGTAGATCTTATTGAAATTGGACTTCCGTTTAGTGACCCTCTAGCTGATGGTCCTACAATACAAGAAAGTTCAACTATAGCATTAAAAAATGGAATGAATACTAAACTATTATTTAAACAACTGAAAAATATTAGAGAAGAAATTAATATCCCTTTAATAATTATGGGATACTTCAATCCAATATTACAATATGGAATTGAAAGTTTTTGTAAACAATCAAAATTAATAGGCATTGATGGTTTAATAATCCCAGACTTACCTGTCGATGTCTACCATAATAAATACCAATATATTTTTGAAAATTATGATTTATATAATATATTTTTGATTACACCTCAAACTAATAAAAAAAGAATTAAGTTTATTGATAAAATTTCAAAAGGTTTTATATATATGGTTAGCAATTCAAGTATTACAGGAGTAAAAAATTCTATTGAAAATTCACAATTACAATATTTTGAAAATATTTCATCATTAAATTTAAAAACACCTCAATTAATTGGTTTTGGGATCAGTAATTCTAAAACATATAAAAATGCAGTTAAGTATTCCAAAGGAGCAATAATAGGATCAGCATTTATTGAATTTATAAAAAAAGAGGGAATTAATAAAATTGAAAAATTTATTAATGAAATTAGATCATAATAAAATATAAAACTAATAGTTATAATGAATCAACTTCTCATAGTTTTTGTGAAAGATTCAAAAAAATATTCGGTAAAGACTAGACTTAAGACTTCTATTGGAAAAAATAAAAGCACATGGGTTTATGATCAACTTTTAAAAAAAACAGTAAGTATTACAAAAAAATTAAAAATGGATATTGCAATTTTCCATTATAAAACTAAATTTTCAAAAAACCCATTTCAAAATTTTGCTAAATGGAATAAAATTCAAGCAGGAAATAATTTAGGTGAAAAAATTTCTAATGCATTTGATTGGGGTTTTGAAAAAGGTTATAAAAAAATAATAATTATAGGTTCAGACTTATGGGATTTAAATAAAAATATTATTGATAGAGGGTTTTCAGAATTAGATAAAAACTCAGTTGTTATTGGTCCCTCTACAGATGGAGGATATTATTTATTAGGGTTAAATAAAAGAATACCAAAAATTTTCAAAGGAATAAAATGGGGAACTAAAAGTGTTTTATTAGATACAATTAATATTCTAAACAATAATCTTTTTTTACTTCCAGAATTAAATGATATAGACACTTATGAAGATTTAATTCAAAATTCAACTTTATTGAAGATTTATAATAATAATTTTAAAAAATAATTATTATATGGAATCAAAAATTAAATTTAAAGCTGTTTTAATTTTTTCTTTAACGTTTATTTTTTTTAATACTGTTGAAGCTCAAAAAAATATAAATTACAGGTGGAATAAAATGCTTAAAGAATATGTGTCTGTTAATGGAAATGTAAACTATAAAGATTGGAAAAAAGATCAAATAGAATTAATAAAATATATAAATACACTAGAACTAAACCCTTCAAAAAAATCATGGTCAAAAAATGATAAGCTAGCCTACTGGATTAATACTTACAATGCTATAACTGTTAATTTGATATTAGAAAATTTTCCAATAAATAGTATAAAAGACATTAACAATTGTTGGGGGAAAAAATTATATAAAAAGAAATATTCATTAGGAGATATAGAACATAAAATACTTAGAAAAATGAATGAACCAAGAATTCATTTTGCAATTAACTGCTCATCTAAATCATGCCCAAAATTATTAGATGAGGCTTACTCTGGAAGAAAATTAGAAGAACAGTTAACAATAGTTACTAAAGCCTTTCTATGTAACACAAAAAAAAATATCTTAAGTGAAAATGAAATTTACTTATCAAGAATTTTTTTATGGTTTAGTAAAGATTTTGGAACAAAAAGAGAAAAAATTGATTTCATTTCTCAATACTCTGGAATTGAATTAAAAAATCCTAAAATTAAATACTTAACTTATGATTGGTCTCTTAATAATTAAAATAAATTTTTAATACTTAGGTAAAGTATTTTATAAATTTGATTATTCAAATTAATTATGTGGAAAATAGTTCATTTTTTAAAATTTAGTCTTACTGCTGCGATTACAGGAATCTTTTGTTGTATTGCTCCTGTAATTCTTTTTCAATTTGGATTAATGGGTGGTATTTATGCTATTTCTTTCGCTGATTTTTTTTACAAAGAAGATGGGACGACAGGCATTGGTGCAATAATTTTAAGAACTTTAGCTTTTATTATTCTTTTAATTGGTATAATTAGATTCAACAAAAAAGAAAATTGCTCTCTAAACTCTGAATATCAAAAAAAAATAAACAAAATTTTATTTGCAATAATTCTTACAATTATTACTATATCACTTTTTTGGACAATGGACGAATTTTCAAGCTATTATTTTGATAAATATATTGTTCCTCAACAACAACTTGAATATAATAGCTTATCATAAAAGCTTTTATTCAATTAATTAAAATAACATTGAATAAAATATCAGTTATAATTCCAGCTCTAAATGAAGAAAAATCAATTTCATATGTTATTAATTCAATCCCAAAGTATGTAAATCAAATTATAGTTGTTGATAATGGGTCAAGTGACAACACCTCCTTTATTGCAAAATCAAATGGAGCTACAATATTAAATGAATCAAATAAAGGTTATGGCTACGCTTGTCTTAAGGCAATAAAATTTATAAAAAAAAATCCTTGTGATATAATTGTATTTTTAGATGGAGATTTCTCTGATTACCCAGAAGATATAGATCTATTAATTGACCCAATCATAAAAAAAAAATATGAATTTGTAATTGGCTCTAGAATTAAAAGTTTGAGAGAACCTGGTTCAATGACCATGCAACAAATTTTTGGAAATTCTCTAGCATGTTTTTTATTAAAAATTTTATACGGGGCTAATTTTACAGATTTAGGTCCTTTTAGAGCAATCAAATGGAGTTCTCTTCAAAAACTAAAGATGGAAGATAAAACTTTTGGATGGACTATTGAAATGCAACTTAAAGCTATTAAACATAACATAAAATATACTGAAATTCCTGTTAGATACAGAAAGCGTATAGGAAAATCAAAAATTTCTAGTACTTTATTAGGCAATATAATGGCTGGTTATAAAATTTTATTCTGGATATTTAAATATTATTTAAAAAAATGAACTTTAATTCTGACATAATAATTACATGTTTTCATATCTAATTTTAATAATTTATTTTTTCTGTCTATTATTAATATTTGTTTTTAGTCTTTCTCAAGCATATTTGCTTTTTTTTTACATAAAGAAAAAGAGACAAAAAACAAAAAAGTTTTTACTATCAGAAAAAAAATTACCTAAAGTAACAATTCAACTTCCAATATATAATGAACTATATGTAATAGAAAGGCTATTTAAAAAAATTAGTGAATTAAAATACCCGAAGAAACTATTACAAATTCATGTATTAGACGATTCAGATGATGAATCTTTCCAATTAATAGTGAAACTTATAAAACTTTATAAAACTAAAGGCTTCCAATTCGAACAAATTACTAGATCTAATCGTGAAGGATTCAAAGCTGGTGCATTAAGAAATGGTCTAAAATTTGCTAAAGGAGAATTTATTGCAATTTTTGATGCAGATTTTCTTCCTGAAGCTGATTGGCTAATAAAAACCATTCCTCATTTTGAAAACAAAAATATAGGATTAATACAGACAAGATGGGGGCATATAAATAGAAACTATTCTACTTTAACCAAGATACAAGCTTTTGCTTTAGACATTCATTTTACTTTAGAACAAGTAGGTAGAAACATTAACAATCATTTTATGAATTTTAATGGAACTGCTGGTATATGGAGAAAAAAATGTATAATAGATTCTGGAAACTGGCAAGGAGATACACTAACAGAAGATTTAGATCTCAGTTTCCGTGCACAACTAAAGAATTGGGAATTCAAATATTTAGAAGAAATCATTTCGCCAGCTGAACTTCCTATTACAATAAATGCTGTAAAATCTCAGCAATATAGATGGAATAAAGGAGGTGCAGAAAATTTTCAAAAAATGTTTTGGAGAATCATTAAATCTAAATCTATTAATGTAACCACAAAAATAATTGGTTTAATTCATCTGTTAAGTAGTTCAATGTTTTTGAATGTTTTTATTATTTCTTTTCTAAGTGTTCCCTTACTTTTTTTTAATAATCTAAACAATCAGATAAATTGGTTTTTTAATATTAGTTCAATTTTTATTATTTCAACTATAATACTTTTTATAAGCTATTGGATAATTTATAAAATAAACTTTGGTAGTGGAATTAAATCGTTTTTCAATTACACAAAAAATTTCATACTTTTTTTAACAATTATTTCAGGGTTTTCTTGTCATAATTCAATCGCCGTATTAAAAGGTCATTTAAGAAAAAAAAGCCCGTTTATTAGAACTCCTAAATTCAATATAGAATCCATAAAAAATAATGTTAAACAAAATATTTACTCAAAAAAAATAATTCCAATAAACTTTTTATTTGACTTATTTTTAACTTTTTACTTTTTTCTTAGCTTATGTATTTCTTTTTTTATTAATAATGGATCTTTTAAATTGTTCCCATTCCATCTTATTCTTTTTTTAGGATATTCATATATAGTTATAAATACATTAAAATCAGATAATTAAATTAATTCATGTTATTAAAGAAAACTTTTTCATTAAGCTTAACAATTTTTTTATGTGTTATTCTATATTTTCTAATTGGTTTTTTTATTCCAAAAGAAAAGTTCTTTTATTTATTAATAACATTTATTTTTCTTTTTCTTTTTCAATTCATTCTCCTTAAAAAGAAAATAAGTTTAAAAGCAATTTTTTTTATAGGTTTACTTTTCAGACTAACCTTAATACTATCAATACCTCAATTATCACAAGATTTTTATAGATTCATTTGGGATGGGAGCATTCAAATACTTGGAATAAATCCATATCTATATAAACCAGAAGCTTTAGTTAATTTAATCCAATTTCCATTATCTGATTTAATATATTCCAAAATGGGAAGACTAAGTTCAATTAACTTTTCTAATTATCCTCCTCTTAGCCAATATTTATTTTACTTATCTGCATATTTCAATAATGGTGAAATAATTAAACCTGTTTTAACTATAAAAATTATTTATTTATTATCTGAAATTATTCTATTTTTTGGAGCCAAAAAATTATTAATAAAATTGGGACAGCAACCTGAAAAAATTGGATGGTACTATCTAAATCCAATGATAATAGTTGAAACAATTGGAAACTTGCATGGAGAGGGATTAATGATAATGTTTATGGTTATTTCATTTTTATATCTTTTTGAAAAAAAATTAGTCATTTCTAGTTTTTTTATGTCATTATCAATAGCTGCCAAACTATTACCAATCATAATTATTCCCTTGTTTTTTAAATTTTTAGGATTAAAAAAATTTAATTATTTTCTTCTTTACCTTCTTTTATTTTCAACACTAATCTGGTTTCCTTTATTAGAAAAAAAAGTTTTATTAACCTTTTTAAATACTATTTATCTATGGTTTGATACATTCGAATTTAATGCAAGTATATACTATATAATAAGATATTTTGGATATCAAATCTTTGGATATAATATAATTAAAAGTCTCTCATTAATTACGCCTTTTATAATAATTCTTTTAGTAGGCTGTATTACTTTTTTAAAACCAAACAATAGCATGTCAAAAATTTTAAAAAACATACTAATAATTTATAGCTTCTACTTTTTTATATCAACTACAGTCCACCCATGGTACATAATTAATCTTATAATAATATCAATTTTTACGGGATATTTTTATCCTATAGTTTGGAGCCTGACCTGTCTATTAAGTTATTCAGCATATAAAACAACTGGTTTCAACGAAGAACCCTTATTTCTAATAATCGAGTATGCAATTGTATATGGAATTTTTATTTACGAGTTCACTAATAAACCAATTCTAAATCATATTCAAAATACTAATTTCAAATTTTTCAAGTCTTCTCCATTTTCCTCTAGGTAATTTTTTTTTAGTAAGCGGTCCATAAATAGACCTATCAATTTGTTGAACTCTCAAACTATAACTTGAAAAAAATTTTATCAAAGTTAACGGTGAAGTAGAAAAAACTTTCACACCTAATTCTTTTTTGAATTTACTTCCAATTTGATTAATAGATTCGAATTGCAATTGATCTTTTGAATTTTTATTTTTTTTCCTTAGTTTATTTAACAAAGACTCATCAATAATTTTATCAAATTTTATATGATAAACCATTTCAATTTTTTTTGAATCAATAATCTTTTTTTTAAGCCTTTGATCATTAGTGAAAAAAAGTAATCCAGAACAGATTCTACTCATTTCCTCAAAAAATAACGTTTTATTATTTGAAACTAATTTGATTAATTCATCAACCGATTTGGTTAATTTTTTTTTTTTTAAATCAGCTATAAATCCTTTTGGTTTATTCAAAACAAAATACTCGAGTTTTTGAGCCTGAACTAACTGTCCATCATATCTAATTTTATCACTTAAACTAATTTTATATCCCATCTCAGTTACAACTTTTCCATTAACAGTAACCATACCCATTAAAATATAAGAATCCGCCTCTCTCCTTGAACAAATTCCAGAATTTGATATAAACTTATTTAGCCTAACTAAATCATTAGCTTTTGATTTGAAATTCTTCATTATTCAACAAAATTTATGCTTATAAGATAAGTGCTTAATACTCCAAGTAAAATCCAAACTTTTAATAAATTATGAATAATTAAATAAATTTTACTTTTATTATAGGACCATAAAATTAACACAACTATTATAAGGTAAGGAATACTAAAAATGAAATAATAATTCATTAATCCCAGATCTTCAAAAATTAACAAATATGTAGGAATAAAAGTTAAAATAATAATTAGTGAAAAAATAAACTTAGTTATATAATTACTGTAAACTACTGGTAAAGTTCTATATCTAGAAACCCAATCTCCTTTAAAACTCTCTAGATCTTTAATTATATCTCTTGAAAAAATCAAAAAAAATAAATACGCTGCAAAATAAAAAATTACATAATCAAAAGTTTTAAAATAAACAGATAAAGCCAAAAATGGCATTATCATAAGAATTGATGAAAAAATGTTACTCAACCAAAATAAACGTTTTATTGAAATACTATAAATAAATATTCCTAAAATATATATTGAAAAAAAAATTATAGCATTAAATGAAATTTGTGATGCTAAGATTATAGAAAAAACGTTTAAAAAAATATATAAAAACAATTGGTTTTTTTGAGAAACTAAATTTTCTATAAAAAATTTTTTCGGTCTATTTATTTTGTCCTTAGGTGAGTCAAAAAAATTATTAATTATATAACCAGCTGATGTAGAAAAAGCAGTTGCTAAGACTATAAATAAAAAATTTTTGTCAAAAAAAAGAGATTTCCAACTTTGAATTGGATTAAAAATATACTTAGCAGTCATATATTGAGCTAAGATTAATACAATAATATTATACCCTCTAATTATACTAAAAAAACTTAAAAGTTGATATATTTTAAAATCATTTAATTTAAAAACATTCATTTCTAATCAAAAATTATAAACTAACTCAATATTATATTTTTTTAAAGCAATTTTTGTTTTTTTATAATCTTGAGTAAACCCAAGAATATAACCTCCACCTCCAGAACCACATAATTTTAAATAATATAAATTTGAATCAATACCTTTCTTCCATAAATCTCTAAAAGAGTTAGGTATCATAGGTTTAAAATTATTTAATACAATATCAGAAAGAACCTTAATATTATTAAAAAGTGATTTTATATCTCCTTTTAAGAAATCATTAACACAAAAATCAGAGTATTTTATAAATTTATCTCTCATCATCAAATTAAAATTTTCCTTCTTCATATTTTCCATAAACAGAGAAATCATATGTCCAGTTTCACTTTCAGATCCACTATCTAATAAAAAAACAGCTCCTTTTCCATTTGGATTTTGTGATGGAATACCAATTGTTTCTATATTATCAGAAGAATTTATCAATATTGGGAGACTTAAATAACTATTTAAAGGATCTAAACCAGAAGACTTTCCATGAAAATAAGACTCCATTTCAGAAAAAATTAATTTCAGTTTTTTTAATTTCTCTCTAGTCAAATTTTCTAAAACAGTAATTTTATTTAAAGCATATTTGTCGTAAATAGCAGCAACTAAAGCTCCACTACTTCCAACTCCATAACCCTGAGGAATACTACTGTCAAAACACATTTTTAAGGCCAAATCTTTATCAAATTTTTTCCAATCAAAAATCACAATTTCATCAGGAATATCTTTTAAGAATTTTGCAAAATGAATTAATGTTTGATAAGATTTCATTTTTTCCTCAGAGCTGCTTGATGGTATTTTTAAAGCACCACGATAAAAATTATACGGAATAGACAACCCTTTTGAATCTTCAATAATTCCATATTCGCCAAAAAGTAAAATTTTCGCAAAGAATAAAGGTCCTTTCATAATATTATAAAGTTAATTTTTTTTTGCACCCATGCCTACTTTATCAAAAATGAATTTGCCCTCCTTACAATAAGTTAACAACTCTTCATTAATAAAATTTAAAATTTCAGTTGAAAAACTATTAGGATATAATAAGTGGACATTTGGACCTGCATCTAAACTAAAACAAATAGGAGTTTTAGTAGTTTCTCTGTAATCAATAATCTTATAAATCACATTTAAAGTTCCAGGATTCATCAAAATATAATTAGGTTTAGATGTCATCATTAATGCATGTAATGTAAGAGCTTCAGATTCAACTATAGAAATAAAATTCTCAAGATCTCCATTTTTCAAAATTGAAATCAACAGTTTAGTATTTTTTTTAGCTTGAATAAATCTCTGTTTTGAAAAAGGATGACTTAACATGAGCTCATGTCCTTTAGAACTAGATACCTTTTTCTTATTATTATCAATTATTAGTATTGTATCTCGATAAGTTTTAAAAATTTCATGAAGATTTTGACCAAATTCAACAGCATAATAGTCATTACTTTTATCAAACGACTTTGTAGCTCCCCAAATACAAATTGGGCCTTTAATACTCCTTGAAGCACTCCCTGATCCTAATCTACCCAAAAAGGAAGCTTTATTATTAAAATAATTTAATGACATTTTGGGAAACATAATCCTTTCGATATCCATTATACAAAGTGATAATGATGCCATTGAGGAAGCAGAAGATGCAATTCCACTACTATGAGGAAAAGAATTCTTACTGTTTATGATGAAATTATAATTCTTAATCCAAGGAACATATTTATATACCCTGCTAAAAAAAAGTTCAATTTTTTTATTAAAATCCTTTCTATACTTACCCTCAAAAAAGAAACTATAATTTACTAATTCTTTGTTTCTTTTTTTTGGTTCAAAAATTAATTTTGTTTCAGACACACAATTTGAAAGTGTAAAACTAATTGAAGGATTTTTAGGTAACTGATTATTTTCTTTTCCCCAATATTTTACCAATGCAATATTACTTGGCGCCAACCATTTAGTTTCTCCTTTCATCAATTGATCAGAGTTACTAATAAAATCTTGAATTTTCATAAAAAAACAAAGATATTGAATTAGAAAATAAAGTTTTTCAGAAATATGTTTATTTAATTACCCTATCTGGATAATCTGTAATAATGCCATCAACACCCAATTTAATTATTCTTTTTATTTCCTTTCTATCATTTACGGTCCAAGCATTAACAATCAATTTTTCTGATTGAATTTTTTTAACAATTTTTCTGTTCAACAATTTATAATCAATATTTATTGCTTTTGCATTTATTTTTTTTGCTTTATTAATTGCTTCTATAGGCTTTTTATCAGTTAAAACAGCTAAAGGAATCTCTTTATCTAAATTGTAAATTGTCTCAAGTTCATCCCATTTAAAACTAGAAATTGAAATTTTATCAATTATTTGTTGTTTATCTGAAAAAAGAGAAAGAAGTAATTCATATGTGGGCTTTGCAGTATTTGAACCCTTTAATTCAATATTTAAATGAACTCTTTTATTTATAAATTCTATAACCTCTTTTAATGTTGGTATTTTGTAATTTTTTAAAACATCTATGTTCCTTATTGAATCTAAAGTCAATGACTCTATAAAAGCATCAGAGTTTGTCAATCTACCGAGATTTTCATCATGAAAAACAACTAATTCTCCTGATTTACATAAAAAAACATCTACCTCAACAGCATCAACACCTAAGTTAATTGCTTTATCAATAGAAGGTATTGTATTTTCAACTACGTATCCTGCTGCTCCACGATGACCAATTAACATTAATTTTTTTTTTGAAAGACAAGAAATACTAATAAATAAGAAACTATAAATAAAAATGGAAATTATATTTTTCATAAGTATTAATCTGGGGCTATTTCAATTTTAAGCCCTTCTAACTTTGAAGTAATTCGTAGTTGACACCCTAACCTACTATTTTCTCTTAAATAAAGGGCTTCTGAAAGCATCGCAATCTCATCATCATTTTTCTTAGGTAATTCATGATCACTAATTATATAACATTGACATGAAGAACACATTGCCATTCCTCCACAAGTTCCCTGAACACTTATATTGTTTAGTTTGCATATCTCCATTAAATTAAAATTCATATCTATTGGCGCTAGAACTAGATGAGTTTTTCCATTTCTATCTATAATACTTATTTGAATATCTTTATTCATATTCTATTTAATAACCTTTATAGCAGACTTTGGTGATTCTTTTTTTGATCCATCAAATCCCTGAATACCAGTAACAGTTGTATATTTTAATATCTTTTTTTTATCTGGAAAAATTCTTTTGTATACACTTTGACACATTAAAGCAGCTTCATGAAATCCACATAATATTAATTTTAATTTACCTGGATAAGTGTTAACATCACCTATAGCATAGACTCCATGAATATTTGTTTGATAATCTAAAGAATTATCAACTTTTATAGAATTATTTTCAATTTCTAAACCCCAATTAGCTATTGGACCCAATTTAGGGGTTAAACCAAATAAAGGAATAAAATAATCTGTCTTAACAATTGTACTAATATCATCTCTTTTTATTGTAAGTTCTTTAAGTTTAGTCTCCCCATTAATTGAAACTATTTCAGCTGGTGCAAGTATATCAATTATACCCTTGTTTTTAAGATTCTGAACTTTTTCCACAGAATCTAAAGCTCCTCTAAATTCATTTCTCCTATGAACCAAAGTTAAACTATTTGCTTTATCACTTAAAAAAATTGTCCAATCTAAAGCTGAGTCACCTCCACCAGAAATAACAACTTTTTTATCATTATATTTTTCTGGGTTTTTAATAATATAATCAACTCCGTTGCCTTCATAATTTTCAATATTTTCAACTGAAGGTTTCCTAGGTTCAAAACATCCCAACCCTCCAGCTATTACAATAACAGAAGATTTAACTTCAGTCCCTTTATTTGTAGTTACAATAAATTCTTTATCTGAAATTTTATCCATAGTTAAAACCTTTTCTCCTAAAGTATAAGTTGGTTGAAAAGGCTTTATTTGTTTCAATAATTTTTTTACAAGATCTCCAGCTAAAATTTCAGAACGAGAAGGAATATCATAAATTGGTTTTTTTGAATAAATTTCAGCACATTGTCCACCAGGAAAAGGCAAAGAATCTATAAGATGACATCTCAATTTTAATAAACCTGCTTCAAATACAGCAAAAAGTCCTATTGGTCCTGCACCAATAATTAATATATCTGTATTAATCATTTTAATTATCTTCTACACTAATAACTTTTTCAATCTGAGGAACATATTTTTTAATTGTCATTTCCACACCTGTTTTTAATGTCATTTGATTTACAGTACAATCAACACAGGATCCATGAAGTTGAATATTAACAACACGGTCATTTTCTATGGAAACTAATGATATATCTCCTCCATCAGAAGCTAAAAAAGGTCTTATCTCTTCCAATGCAATTAATACTTTGTTTTTTATCTCTTTTGAATTCATAATTTTATTTTATAGCCTCACATCCAACCATATTAGTAATTTCTACAGCTTTGGTAGGAGGTAAACTTTTATTTCTTTTAATTAACTCAAAAACTAATTTTCGAGAAATTAATTTAAACTTTTCAGCTAATATGGTGTTTTTCTGTAAAGCAACTGGATGACCAAAATCAGATGCTTCTCTTATACTTTGAAAAATAGGTACGTCTCCCAAAAAAGGTACGTTTTTGTCATTAGCTAAATATTCAGCTCCTTTTTTACCAAAGATATAATATTTATTATCTGGCAACTCATCTGGGGTAAAATAACTCATATTCTCTATTATCCCAAGAACAGGTACTTGAATATTTTGTTGTTGAAACATTGCAATACCTTTTTTAGCATCTGATAGGGCAACATTTTGAGGAGTACTAACAACAACTGCGCCATTTAATGGTAAAGATTGTACAATACTTAGATGAATATCCCCTGTGCCTGGAGGTAAATCAATTAAAAGAAAATCTAATTCACCCCATGCAGCATCAAAAATCATTTGATTTAATGCCTTAGAAGCCATTGGTCCTCTCCAAATGACAGCCTGATCAGGTTTAGTAAAAAATCCAATAGATAAAACTTTTAAACCATAATTTTCTATAGGTTTCATTTTAGACTTACCTTCTTCATTTATTGACAATGGTTTTGAACCTTCAATATCTAACATGGTTGGAATTGAAGGTCCATAAATATCTGCATCCAAGATTCCTACTTTACAACCCATTTTTGAAAGAGTAACTGCAATATTTACAGTAATTGTTGATTTACCAACTCCTCCTTTACCAGAAGATATAGCTATAATTGAGTCAATTCCTTTTATAGGCTTTCCTTTTATTGTATTATCAATTTTTTTATCAGCTACTATCTCAAATTTCACTTTTATTTTAGCTTTTTCATAGACATTTTCATGAATAGCTTTTAAAATATCAACCTCTACTTTTTTCCTTGCTTGCAAACTAGGATTTTTAATTATCAAATCAATATCAACTTGATCACCAAAAACCATAACATTCTTAACAAACCCGCTATCAATAAGATTTTGATTTTCTCCTGAAACACTAACCATCTTAAGTGTATCTATAATTGATTTTTTAACAATTTTCATTAAAATTTTCTATAAAAAATTATAAATGCAAATATACTGTTAAGAAATTAAAATCGAAAGTATAAGAATATTTTTAGAAGGATCCCAATAAAACTTGTCAAAATCAACTACAGTATTTTCAACTATTTTTACACCCTCATTCTCAAGTAATTCTTTCATCAAATTTGTGCCCGAAAAATGATATTTTCCTGTTAACATTCCATTTCTATTTACTACTCTATGAGCAGGAATATTATTATAGACATGTGAAGCATTCATAGCCCATCCAACAACCCTTGAGCTTTGAGGAGATCCGATATATTTGGCAATAGCTCCATATGAAGTAACCCTCCCTTCAGGAATTTTCTTTACTACATAATATACCCTTTGAAAAAAATCTAATTTATTTAAATTCATTATTATAATTGAAATTCTATATACTTTATAGCTTTCCCATGATTTAAAAAACTTTTTTCATAAAAAGTTTGTTCTGATTTTGCATCAGTTGGAGAATTAGGATTGTTATATATATCATGATGAGCATAGTTAATATTACAAGGATAATTATTTAAAATACCAAGAGTATAACCAAATAAAAATTCGCTATCAGTTTTAAGATGAATAACACCATTTTTCTTCATAATTTTTTTGTATTTGTTTAAAAAATCTGGATGAATCAATATATGTCTTGTTCTTTTATATTTTATCTGTGGATCAGGGAATGTAATCCAAATTCCGTCAACTTCATCTTTCTCAAAACAATAATCAATTAATTCAATTTGAGCCCTCAGAAAAGCAACATTTTTTATCTTTTGTTCATCAGCTGTTTTTGCTCCTCTCCAAAACCGAGCCCCCTTAATGTCTACTCCAACACAATTATATTTATGACTTTTTAAGGCCATAAATAGACAATATTCTCCTTTACCACATCCCAATTCTAAAATAATCGGATTATTATTTTTAAAATAATTTTTATTCCAATTACCCTTCATTTCAAATGAATCATTAATTAAAGTTGATCTTTTAGGCTGAAAAACATTATTAAATGTTTCATTTTCTTTAAATCTCTTTAACTTATTTTTACTACCCAAAACAATTAAATTTAAATGATTAAGTATTTTCAAATCTGATCTTATGGCTTATACAAATCAAGAGTAAAAGAAAAATTAGATCCAACACCTTCCTCAGATTGTACAGTTATCTTTTCATCATGAGCATCAATTATATGCTTCACAATTGACAATCCTAAACCAGAACCTCCCTCATCTCTATTTCTAGTTTTTTCTACTCTATAAAACCTTTCAAATAATCTTGGCATATCTTGTTTAGTTATTCCAAGACCATTATCAGTTACACTTACTAAAAGTTTATCTTCTTGAATTATTTTCAAATTTATCTCAGTTGTTCCATCATCTACTCCATATCTAACAGAATTTGTAATTAAATTAATTAAAACTTGATGAATTTTTTTTTCATCACCAAACACCTTCAATATTCTTCCATGATCATGATCAAAAATTATACTTATAGATCTTTTAGATGAAGCTGTTTCTAATGATTCAATTACATTATCAATTGTATCTATTATATTAAAAACAGTTTTCTTAATTTTTTCAATTCCAGAATCAAATTTTGTAATCATATCAAGATCTTTAATAATATATATTAATCTTTGTACTCCCTTTTGAGCTCGTTTAAGATATTTTTTATTTACTTCCTCGTCCTTCAAAGCTCCATCCAATAAAGTTAGTATATAACCCTGTATAGTAAATAAAGGTGTTTTTAACTCATGTGATAAATTTCCAATAAAATATTTTCTAAATGATTCTTGATCTTTTAAAAACTCTATCTCTTGCTTTCTTTCATTATAAATTTCTTGAAAATTTTTTGTAATGAATTGAACATCATCTGAAGAATAATTTTTCATAAATGAAATTGGAGAAGATTTGGTATCAGTAAATATTTCTGAAATTTTATTTACTATAAAATAATTTATAAAAATCCTTACAATAAAAAAAGAAAATAAAAAAACAACTAAATTATATATAAACAATTTTATCCAAGGAAAGGAAGAAATTGAAAATTCAAAATAAAAAAACCCTATTATAATTTGAGTTATTATTAAAAAAAATAAAATTATTATTACAAGTAAAATAATTGGTTTAGTTTTCAAAACAGATTTTTAACTAAATATCTTCAGAAATAAATTTATATCCTACTCCTTTAATCGTTTTAATATAATTTTGACCTATTTTTTCACGAAGTTTCCTAATGTGAACATCTATTGTTCTATCTCCAACAACAACATCATCTCCCCAAATTTTATTCATTATCTTTTCTCTATGAATAACTTTATTTGGATTTGATGATAAAAGGAATAACAACTCGAATTCTTTTCTTGGTAAAATAATTTTATCTCCTTTAACTTTAACTGTATACTCTTCCTTATCAATAATCAATTCTTTATATATTAATTTCATTGTAAAAATTTGATTTGATAAATTGAGTCTTCTTAACAAACTCTTAACTTTAGAAACTAATAATTTGGGTTTGATTGGTTTATTTACATAATCATCAGCACCTGCCTCATAAGCAGCCAAATGAGTAAAGTCTTCTCCTCTAGCAGACAAGAACATTATTATAATATTAGTAAATATTTTATTTGATCTAAGTATTTCGCATACTTCAATGCCATTCATTTCAGGCATCATAACATCAAGGATTATTAGATTTGGCTTTTGTTCATAAGCAATATTAATTGCATCGTTTCCATTATCAGAAGTAAATACTTGATAATTTTCTTGTTTTAAATTATAACTGATAATTTCAACAATGTCAGGTTCATCATCTACGACAAGAATTTTAATATTTTTATTTTCCAAACAATAAAATTTAATTTTACAATTTAATCAAGAATTCATAATCTTATATTAAGATAAAATTAAAAAATATCTCGAATGATAATTATTGAAAATAAAACATCCTTTTTAAATATTAAAAATTCTTTTGAGTTTAATAATTTGGCTTTAAAAATTTTTAATTATCAATATGAAAACTGTAAAGTATACAGATCATTTTGTGATTTACTTAATATTAATTGTTCAGATATCAAAACCTCAAAAGAAATTCCTTTTTTACCAATTGATTTTTTCAAATCAAATCAGGTAAAAAGTTTCAAAGGAAATTCTGAAAAAGTATTCCTTTCAAGTACAACTTCAAATAATATTGCATCAAAACACTATGTAAAATCTTTAAATAATTATAATAGAACTTTCTTAAAGTGTTTTAACAAATTCTATGGTAAAGAATCAAATTATGTTATACTTGCTTTACTTCCATCTTATTTAGAAAGAAAAGATTCTTCATTAATTTATATGATGGAATACTTAATTAAAAAAACTAAAAATGAATTAAGTGGATTTTACCTAGATAACTATGATGATTTAATAAAAAATTTAGAAACACTTGAAAGAAAAAACCAAAAAACTATTTTAATTGGAGTCAGTTTTGCACTAATAAATCTAATTAAATACAAAAAATTTAAACTTAAAAACACAATTATCATGGAAACTGGCGGAATGAAAGGCAGACAAAATGAAATTACAAAAAAAGAATTACACCAATTAATTTATGATGGATTTGGAGTAAAAAAAGTTCATTCAGAATATGGTATGACCGAATTAATGAGTCAAGCTTACTCCAAAGAAAAAGGGGTTTTTCATAGTCCTCCTTGGATGAATATTCAAATTAGGTCTACTGATGATCCCTTTGAATCAATTGGTTATGAAAAAGTTGGAGGTATTAACATTATTGATTTAGCAAATATTGATTCTTGTTCATTTATAGCAACTCAGGATTTAGGAAAAAAATTTAGAAACGGAGGATTTGAACTTATAGGAAGATTCGACAATTCAGATATTAGGGGTTGTAATCTTTTAATTAACTAAATAAATTTGATTAAAAAATAATTTTTCTTCCCTTTTTGAATTAAAATACAATTTTCTAAAATTAAATCTTTTTCTGAGACTACATATGTTTCATCTACTTTTAACTTATTAACGGATATAGAATTTTCCTTAAGTGCTCTACGAGCTTCATTATTTGATTTTAAAAAATTGGTTTTTCCTGAAAGTAAAGAAACAATATCAATCCCTTCTTTTAGAATTTTAATTTCAAAACTTGCATTAGGGACACTTTCAAAAATTTCTAAAAATATTTCTGAATTTATTTTCTCCAATGATTCTTTAGTTGTTTGACCAAACAAAATTTGTGATGCTAATTTAGCATTCTCTAAATCTTCTTTTCCATGAACTAATAAAGTAACCACATCGGCAAGAGTCTTTTGAACAAGTCTATTATGTGGATTTAATTTATGTTCAGCTAAAATTTTATCAATATTATCCTTTTCTAAAAGAGTAAAAATTTTTATGTAGTTAAATGAATCTTCATCAGAAGTATTTAACCAATATTGATAGAATTTATAAGGTGACGTTTTCTTTCTATCTAACCAAATATTTCCCTCTTCTGTCTTTCCAAATTTAGTTCCATCAACTTTCTTTACTAAAGGGCAGGTAATTGCATATGCTTTTTCTCCATTTTTTCTTCTAATTAACTCAGTGCCAGTTGTAATGTTACCCCACTGATCACTCCCTCCAATTTGAATTTTACAATCATATTGATTATAAAGATGGAGAAAATCATATCCCTGAATTAATTGATAAGTAAATTCAGTAAATGACATCCCTTCATTGGAATCATTACCTAATCTCTTTTTTACAGAATCTTTAGCCATCATATAATTCACAGTAATATGCTTACCAATCTCTCTTGAAAAATCAACTAAACTAAAATTTTTCATCCAATCATAATTATTTACAATTATGGCTGAATTTATTTTTTCTTCATCAAAATCAAGAAATTTTTCCATTTGTAGTCTTATTTCCTGACAATTTTTCTTAAGAATTTCCTGATCCATTAAATTCCTTTCTTTAGATTTACCCGAAGGATCACCTATCATCCCTGTAGCGCCTCCAAGTAGAATTATCGGTTTATGACCAAATTTTTGAAAATGAATTAAAATAATAATCTGTATCAAACTTCCAATATGCAAAGAATCTGAAGTTGGATCAAAACCAATATATCCAGATACGGAATTCTTTAATAAATATCTTTCAGTATCTGGAATTATATCACTTATTAATCCTCTCCATTTAAGTTCTTCTACAAAATTTTTTTGCATACTATTTTTAAAAATATAGATTTATAACAAAGAAAGTTAAAATCAGAATCAAAAATACTAATTTAGCTCATATGATTTTAGTAACAGGAGGGACTGGATTTGTTGGATCTTATATTCTTTATGAACTTTCAAAAAATAATTCATCTATAAAATCAACTTTTAGAAAAGAGAAAAATATAAAAAAAACAAGAGAATTCTTTAAAATAATGGATACAAGCTATCCAAAACTTTTTAATAAGATAATTTGGGAAAAAGCTGATTTAACTGACGTGTATTCTCTTGATGAAATATATAAAGGAATTGACAGAATTTATCATTGCGCAGCATTTGTTTCTTTTGCAAAAAGACATAAAAATTTATTAATGAAGACAAATGTTGAAGGCACAGCAAATATTGTAAATCTTGCAATAAAATATAAAATAAAAAAACTCTTATTTATTAGTTCTATTGCATCAATCGGAGTAGAAAATTATGATGATTTAGTTAATGAAGATCAAGACTGGAATAACAAAATAAATCACACTGATTATGCCTTATCTAAATATAAATCCGAATTAGAAGTTTGGCGTGGAACTCAAGAAGGAGTTCCAGCTGTTATAGTAAATCCTGGATTTATTATTGGTTCACATTTTTGGAGTAGAAGTTCCGGAGTTTTATTTAAACAAATTTTTAAAGGACTTAAATTTTATCCTACCGGAAAAGTTGGTGCTGTTTCAGTTGACGATGTAGCAAAGGCATCTATAAAACTTATGAATTCAAAAATTCTTAATGAAAGATTTATTCTTGTCTCAAAAAACTTATACTATAAAGAATTATTAGATTTAATTTCAAAAGTTTTAAATAAAACGAAACCAAAAATTCCACTTACTAAATCAATTTTATACATATTTTATTTTATTGACAATTTTTTGTCTTTTCTTAAAATAAAAAAGAGCTTTATGAGTATTCCTCTCATATCTACTTTCTTAAGTTGTCAAGAATTTGATGGAAATAAAATCAAAAAATTCATTGATTTTGAATATGAAAATATTGAGGGTAAAATTAAAGAAATAGGTGAAGGTTTTCTTATTAAATAATTACTTTAATAAATTCCCTAAACTGTCTTTGACTTTTTTTAATCTTTTTTCAACATTTTTATGAATCCTCAAGTATATCCTTGGAAGTTTTGAATAATATATCTCACTTTTAACTAATTGTATAGAATCAACTTGATGTTTTTTGAAAATATATGAATTTAATGATAAATCTGAATAATTTAAATTTTGAAATGAAGATGATCTCACAGAATTTACAATAGCTATATCGTACAATATGGCTTCCATCTTTTTCTCACCAATCAAATTATCAGGTTTCTTTATAGTATTATTATCCATACAACTACAAAAAACTAAAAAAAATATTAATTTATTTTTTTTCATTACAATTAACGATCAAATTTCAGTTCCATAGCTGCATTAGTATTAACAATCTCTCCATTCAAATATACCCATTGACCATTTAACATAGTCATTTTTATAGAAGATTTAAAAGAAATTCCTTCAAAAGGGGACCAACCACATTTATAAAGTATATTATTCTTTTGAACCAAATGCTTTTCTTTTAAATCTATTAAAACCAAATCAGCAAAATATCCCTCCCTAATAAACCCCCTATCTTTTACTTGGAATAAAATTGCAGGATTATGACAGACCTTTTCTACAATTTTTTCAAGACTTAATTTCTTTTCAAAAAACAAATCAATTAAAGCTAAAAGACTATGCTGAACTAAAGGTCCACCGGAGGGACAATTCAAGTAAGAATTATTTTTTTCAGTTATGGTATGTGGTGCATGATCTGATGCAATTACATCAATTAAATCTATATTAATTCCTTCTAAAATTGAATCCCGGTCACTAATTTTTTTAATTGATGGGTTCCATTTTATAAAACTTCCTTTTCTATCATAATCTTTATCCGAAAACCAAAGATGATGTATACAAGCTTCTGCTGTAATTTTCTTTTTCTTTAAAGGAGTATTATTATCAAATAAGGAAAGTTCTTTTTCAGTAGAAATATGAAAGACATGAAGTCTAGCACCAGCCTTTTTGGCCAAATTAACTATATTAGAAGATGAAACATAACAGGCATCTTCACTTCTAATATTTGGGTGTTCAAAAACTGGAATTTTTGATCCATATTTTTTTATAGCATTATCTAAATTTTTATTTATTATCTCCTCATCTTCACAATGAGCAGCTATGACTAAATCAATGTTATTAAAAATTTTATTTATCAAATCATAATCGTCAACAAGCATTTGTCCAGTTGAGGAACCTAAAAACATTTTTAAAGCAGGCACATTATTTTTATCTAATTTTAAAATTTCAGTATAATTATTATTTGTAATACCAAACATAAATGAATAATTAGCTGCTGAACTTTTTTTAGCAATTAATCTTTTATTATTAAAATCATTAATTGTTATAGTCTGTGGAACTGTATTTGGCATTTCAATAAAAGAAGTTACGCCTCCAGCTAAAGCTGCTTTAGATTCAGTATCCATATTTGCTTTATGAGTTAACCCTGGTTCTCTAAAATGGACTTGATCATCAATCATTCCAGGAAATAAATATAAACCTTCAGCATCTATTATCTCATCAACATTAAATTCAGATATATGATCTCCAATTTTTTCAATTCTCTTGTCCTTTATTAATATATCTTTGGCGTGAATTATACCTTCATTAACAACCAGTGAATTAGAAATTAAAATTTTTTTCATCTCAAAGTTTTCTAAATATTAACATCGGTACAGCAAAAATAGCTTCTAAAATAATTTTACTATCCATTTTAGATATTCCTTTTTCTCTATTTAAAAAAATTATTGAATGTTCCTTGAGTTTAAAATTATTTTTCCATAAAATATATTTCATCTCAATTTGAAAAGCATAACCAATATATCTAACATTATTCATTTCTATTGAAGTCAAAACTTTTTTACTATAACCAACAAAACCTGCAGTTGGATCTTTAATTGGCATTCTAGTAATCAATCTTACGTAAAACGATGCGAAAACAGATAATAAAATTCTGCCTAATGGCCAATTAATGACATTTATGCCATTAATATATCTGGAACCAATAACAACATCAAAATCATTTTTCAGATAATTTAACATAACTGACAATTCAATCGGATCATGAGAAAAATCTGCATCCATTTGAAAAATATATTCATAATTGTGTTCCAATGCCCATTTAAATCCATGTTTATATGCTTCTCCCAATCCATTCTTATAATCTCTTAACTCCAAAAACAATTTTCCTGAATAAGTTAAAATTAATTTTTTTACAATCTCATAAGTTTTGTCAGGAGAATTATCATCAACAACTAGAATATGAATTTCTAGATGTTCTTTAAAAATTTTGTTAATTAAAGATGAAATATTTTCACTCTCGTTATAAGTTGGAATAATTACTAATGTTTCAGACATAAATTATTCAAATTTACAAAATGTAGAAGTATTAAAAAGTTAAGATATAATAAAGAATAAATTGAACTTTAATTCTATTATTTTTGTATTGTGAATGATTGGATTTTAAAATCTTTAGATAATAAAGATTGGATATTTTTTATTTGCTATTCTAACTATTTAATTTTTGCCGGATTAAATTGGTTTTTTCCAATAAAATTTAATTCTGTATTCAATTTTTTATCATTGGATAAGAAATTAAAAACTCAGATAAATAAGTGTTTTGTTATTGAACCATTTAATATTGGTTCATTTTTAATTATCTCAACTTCAATTAGCTTTCTATTTTACGAATTTTTTAAATATTTTAAAAATCCAATTTTAACTCCAAATGATTTTTTATATATATTTTTTATTATATCTACAACCCTTATATGTAGATTCTTTATTGTAAAATCAATTTTTTCAATTTTTTCTATAATTGATGATGTTGAAACTTTTCTGAGTAAAAATTATTCGCAAAATATACTTTTATGTTTTAGTACTTTGATTTTACTATTTATAAATGAATTTTCATATCTAAATGATAAAATCATTTTAATTTGTTTTATTTCAATTATTCTATCATGGTCCATATCTAATTTTATTTTAATATCTAGATATTTAAAGGATAGACAAAATCAATTTTTCTATATAATTTTTTATATTTGCTCTGTTAAAATTTCACCTTGGTTATGGATATACCTTACCATTTATGAAACTAGAATACAAGTCTGAAATTATGAAAATTAATTCTATTTTGGTTTCTCAACCTGAACCTGTAAATGATAATTCTCCGTACAATAGACTTAAAAGTAAGTATGGATTAAAAATTTATTATAAACCTTTTATTCATGTTGAAGGAATTAGTGCAAATAAAGTAAGACTTCAAAAAATTAATTTAATTGATTTTCAAAATATAATTCTAACAAGTAGAAATGCAGTTGACCACTATTTTAGAATATCAAAAGAAATGAGATTCAAAGTTCCTGGTTCAACTAAATATTTTTGTCAATCTGAAGCAATTGCATTCTATTTACAAAAATATGTTGTTTATAGAAAAAGAAAAATTTATGTAGGAAAAAAAAGTATAAATGATTTAGAACAAATATTTGAAAAATTTAATACGGAAAACTATCTTCTACCAACCTCAGATAAATTAAAATCAGACGTTCCCAATTTCCTTAATAAAATTGAAATAAATTGGAAGAGAATTCAATTATATAGAACAATTATCTCTGATTTAAGTGATTTAAGAGATGTTTCCTATGATATCCTCGTTTTTTTTAGCCCCTCAGGAATTGATTCTTTAATGAAAAATTTTCCTGGTTTTGTTCAAAATAAAACATTGATAGCAGCATTTGGAAAATTTACTATTGATGCAGTAAAAAATGCAAATTTAATACCAAACATTCAAGCACCTACTAAAGAAATCCCTTCTATGACTATGGCAATTGAAAAATATATCGAAAATTTAAAGTCATAGGTCAATTTTAATTAATAAAATCTAATTAATCTAAAATGAAAATAGATAAGAATACTTTTAAAATTGATGGTATTGACAAAATTATTTTAAAAACTCTAATGAAAGATGCTCGAATTCCAATTTTAATTCTCTCAAAAAAAACTGGAATTTCTGGAGCTGCTGTACATCAAAGATTAAAAAAACTTGAGAAATCTGGCATAATATCTGGCTCTCAAATAAATATTGATCCAAAATCCTTAGGATATAAAACATTAGCATTTATTGGAATATACCTAGATAAAGCTATTAGAAATAATGAAGCTGTAAAAAAAATAGAAGAGATTCCAGAAATACTAGAATGTCACTACACAACTGGAAATTGGAGTGTTTTTGTTAAAATATTATGTAATGATAATGAACATTTAATGGAGCTATTAAACAAAAAAATTCAAACCATCAATGGAATTTCCAGAACAGAAACTTTTATATCTCTTCAACAACAAATAATTAGACAAATTCAACTATAATTTTTTGTTTAAAAATTTATTTATCAAAATACGATATTTATAATTTTATTAGGAATAAAAATTATTTTTTTAACTTGTTTGGATTGTAAATATCTAATAGTCCTTGAATCACTCAATACAATATTTTCAATTTCTTTTTTATCTAAATCTAATGATAAATTTAAATTAAATTTCATTTTTCCATTAAAGGAAATTGGATAATTTTTTTCATTTTCAATAAGATACTTATCATCATATAAAGGGTAACTAACTTCTGATATTGAGGTAGAATTTCCAAAGCTCTCCCATATTTCTTCAGAAATATGTGGAGCAAATGGAGATAAAAGTATTACCAATTTCTCTAAAATCTTTTTACTATGACATTTTAAATTATGAAGGTCATTTACACATATCATCAACGTGCTTATACACGTATTAAATGAAAATGACTCAATATCATCAGAGACTTTTTTAATTGTTAAATGAAGAACCTTTAACATATCTTTAGTCGGAACCAAGTCATCTACTATCCATT
>CAUZKB010000007.1:0-44201 GCA_963580575.1 Bacteroidia bacterium
CTGGAAGAAATTACAGTAAACTAGGAGACCTTCCTGAGTTTCAAGACATAAAAGGAAATCCTTTAATAGATAAAATAGATCAAGAAAAATTCAAATGGCTTGAATATTATAAAATAAAATTTAATGGAACTTGGTATACTAAATTAATTGAAAAATTAGTTCTAAAAACTCAAGCAGATTTTGGATTTTTAGGAATTTACAATCAAGATAGAGGAAATATCCCATTTGAAAGATTCTATTTAGGAGGTGATGGAATGGTAAACTATTCTATGGATGGAAGGGAAACAATAGCATTAAGAGGTTATGAAAACCAATCCTTATCAAGTAGAGATGGATCTATAATTTATAACAAATTTTCTGTTGAACTAAGATATCCAATTACATTAAAACCCACAGCTTCTATTTATGGTCTAACCTTTCTAGAAGCAGGAAATGGTTACGACACTTTTCGATCTTTTGATCCATTCAATTCAAAAAGATCTGCTGGATTAGGAGTTCGAATATTCATGCCCGCATTTGGCTTATTAGGAATTGACTTTGGTTATGGTTTTGACAATGTAGATCCTAATTCAACAGAACCTAACGGATGGGAAACACATTTTGTTATAGGGCAACAATTTTAATTTTTCATTAATAGTATTAACTATCAGATTTCAAAAAATATATAATCAATTTTTACGTTATAATAATATGTTTAAAAATTATATTTTTTATTTTTTACTCTTTACTCTAATGAATTCTCAAGCACAGAAAGGAGCTAGGGTCGGTTACATTGATATGGACATAATTCTAAATAATATTGAAGAATATAAAAAATCTAATAGATTATTGGATAATAATATTTTAGATTGGAAAAAAGAAATTGAATTAAAAAAAATCCAATTAAAAAAATATCAAGATCAATTAACAATTGAAAAAGTTTTATTTACTCCTGAATTAATTAAAGATAAAGAATTAGAAATAGAAGATTTTGCTTTAGAATTAATAAGTCTTCAAGAAAAACGATTCGGATCTCAAGGAGACATGATAAAACAAAAAATAAAATTATTACAACCAATTCAGGATCAAGTACTAAGTATAGTCAAACAAATAGCTGAAGAAAAAAAATATGACTATATTTTTGATAGATCTTCAGATGGAACAATGCTATATTCCGCAAAAAATTACGATATTAGCGACCTAGTCTTAAAAAGAATAAAAAGAAACCAAAAAATTCAAGATAGAAAAGAAAAAATAGAAGCCCTAAGAAGTATCGCAAAAAAAAATTAATATAATAAGATTATGAAAAATTTAACAACACTGTTTATAAGTATAATTTTCACTCTTATACCATTAATCGAAATCAGTGCTCAATCTAAAGTAGCTCATATAAACACACAAGAGTTAATAAGTGAAATGCCAGAAGTAATTGCTGCCCAAAAAGAATTAAAAAAACTAGAAGAACAGTATGCTAAAGAATTAGAATCCTCTGCAAGAGAATTTCAAACTAAAGCACAAACTTATGCTGGTGATGTCCAGAATCAAACTGAATTAATAAACAAACAAAGACAATCAGAATTAGAAGGTATGCAACAAAGAATTCAAGAATTTAGAGATAGTGCAAGTCAAGAATTACAAAAAAGAAGTGCAGAAATGATGAAACCACTATATGACAAAGCCCGAAAAGCTATTGAAAAAGTTGCTTCTGCTCAAGGTTTCGATTATGTTTTAGATTCTAGTACTGGAGGAAGTGTAATTATGGCTAAAGGGAAGAACTTAAGTGCTGAAGTTAAACAAGAATTAGGATTTTAAAAAAAACTAATTCTAAAAGTATAGTAAAACTGTAAAAAACTGTTAAAGCAGTTTTTTTTAATTTGTCTACAATGAGTAATTTTAAAATAATAGGAAATTCTCAAATTGGTAAAGATTGGGCGTTATTTGAAATTAACAAGCCCATAAGCATTAATTCTGAAAAAAAATTCAATAATGTTGATGAAGCGATTGATTCACCACTAGTAAAACAACTTTTTTATCTACCATTTGTGAAATGTGTAATAGTTTCTAAATCAAAAATTGAAATCCAACGTTTTAATATTTTAGAATGGAATGAAGTAATTCAAGAAGTTTCTAAACAAATAGAAGATTATTTAAATGATGGTGGAATAGTATTAAATAATTATAATAATGAAAAAATTCCTGTAAGTATTTATGCTGAAAGTACTCCAAATCCAGCTGTAATGAAATTTGTAACTAATAAACCTCTTGTATCATCAACCTTTGAATTCAAAAATATTGATGAAGCAAAAGATTCTCCACTAGCTCAAAAATTATTTCATTATCCCTATGTAAAAGAAATTTTTATGGATTATAATTATATCTCCATAACAAAATATGAAATTTGTAAATGGGACGAAGTTATATTAGAACTCAGAGAATTTATTAAAAATTACATTCAAGAAGAAAAAACAATTGTAAATCCGGATTTTTCTACAAAAAAATCTAAATCTTATCTAAACTTAGAAGAATTTGACTCAACAGAAAACCAAATTATAAAAGTTCTTGATGAATATGTGAAACCTGCAGTTGCTTCAGATGGAGGCAATATTGCTTTTCAAAAATACGATCCTAAAGAAAAAATATTAAAGGTTGTCTTACAAGGCGCATGCAGCGGTTGTCCTTCTTCAACTTTTACATTAAAAAATGGCATTGAGAATATTCTTAAAGAAATGATGCCTGGAATTGTAAATAAAGTTGAAGCAATAAATGGTTAATTTATCTTTTTCTTGTTTGAATTAGTAGAAATAAACTCTTTCAAATAAAAAGGTTCATAATAAGCTACTGACTCATACTTTTTCTTTTTAAACAACTTATAACCCTTTAAAATCATATTCTTTGCTGAAGGGAAACATTCATTCTCAATAAAAATATTTTTAACTTTTGGTTTAATTGATTTAAATTTTATTGATCCATCACCAAAAAAAACACAAATCTTATTATTTGCATATTCCACAAAGGAATTAGAAGTTAATATTTCAGCCCATGTATTTTTTACAATTTTTTTATTATGATCTAAAATCATTGTATAAACCTCAGATCTTCGAGCATCAATCATCGGAATTAACAATTGATTTGGAAGTACTGAAATTTTTTGAGACATAATTTCTAAAGAATTAATAGAAATCAAGGGAATATTTAGGGCATAACACAACCCTTTTGCAGAAGCTGTTCCTATTCTAAGACCAGTATATGATCCTGGTCCTTTTCCTATTACAACAGCACTTAAATCCTTAACATCTATTTTAGCTTCTTTTAATACATCATTTATGAAAACATGTAAATTTTCTGAGTGACTATAGTTAATAGAATTAAGCTCCTTTATAGCTAATAAATGAAATGCAGAAGAGACTGCTACAGAACAATTTTTTGTTGAAGTTTCAATATATAATAGATAGTCCATATTTCTTTACCCCATTATTAATGGACTAAAAACTAACCAAAGCAATAAAACGATAATTACTAGAATTATTGAAAAAAATATATCGTTAAATTTCTGTGAATCATTTATTCTTTCTCTGGTTTTAATTGTTAATCCCTCAATATTTTTAATTATTTGTTTACTTCTTAATTTACTAACAACAATTAGAATAATTGAACACAAAATAAATAGAAATAAAGCAAAATGAAGAAAATTTATTTGTAAAAAATAAAATAAAAAAGTGTCTTTGGATACAATTATTGTACCCTCTTTTGATAAAAATTCAAATACTAATCTAAAAATACCGATAATAAAACCCGTCCAAAGAGAAATTATCGCACCCTTAGAATTAATCCAATTATATAATAACCCAAAAAGAAAAACTGAAGCTATTGGCGGCGAAATATAGGCTTGAACACTTTGTAAATAATGAAAAATTCCTCCTGACATCAAAGTTTTCATAAATGGTATCCATCCAATACTTATGAAAACAAGTAATAGGGTAGAAATACGACCAAATGAAACCAATTGACTTTCAGTAGCTTTAGGTTTATATTTTTGATAAAAATCTATAGTTAGAAGAGTAGAACTTGAATTAAATGCAGAAGATAATGAACTCATTAAAGCAGCAAGAAGTCCAGCAATTGCAATTCCTTTTATTCCTACAGGTAAAAAGTTACTAATCATTGCAGGTAAAGCCTGATCAGCATTATCTAATGAAAAATTAATAATACCTTTTTGCATTAAAGCAAATGCAATAACTCCTGGTAAGAAAAAAATAAAAACAGGAAGTATTTTTAAATATCCTGCAAAAAGAGCACCTTTTCTTGCAACAATTGAATTTTTGGCTGATAAAGCTCTTTGAACAATATATTGATCTGTACACCAATACCAAACACCTAAAATTGGAGCTCCAAAAAGCATTCCAGTCCAAGGATAATCATTGTCATTTATGGGTCTCCATAAGTTAAAATAATCACTTACTTCTGGATTACCATCAATAAAAGAAGCTTTATCTAAAATAGAAATTAATTCATCCCAGCCTCCAATATGATAAAGTCCAAAAAAAGTTACTAATATAGATCCAATTAATAATATAAAAGCCTGAACCATGTCAGTATAAATTACGGCTTTAAGCCCCCCTAATACAGTATAAAAACCTGTAGCAAATACAATAACAATTGCTCCTGTCCAAAATGGAATACCCATAGTTTCAAAAACCAGAGCTCCAGCAAAAATTATTAAAGAAATTTTAGTTATTACATAAGTAATAATAGATACGACAGACAAATAATTTCTGCAAGCTAAAGAATATCTTTTTTCTAAAAATTCAGGCATAGTATAAACACCTGATCTTATATAAAAAGGGACAAAAAACCAGCCAAATAATATAAGAATTAATGAAGCTAAAATTTCAAAATTAGCCAAAGGCATGTTTCCACTAGCCCCTGCTCCTGAAACACCTAAAATAATCTCTGATCCAATATTTGAAGCAAATAATGAAGCTCCAACGACAAGCCATCCTTGACTTTTTCCAGCAAGAAAATAATCAACTTTTGATAACTCAGAATTATTTTTTCCTTTATAGGCCCACCTTGAAATCCACAAGATAATAGCAAAATATCCAAAAATGATACTTATATCAATAAAACTGTAATTCTCAAACACAAATTATTATTAATTTATACCTCCAGTTGTTCCACCATCAATTTTAATTATAGAACCATTTGTTGCAATAGATAATGGGCTGCACATATATAGGATAGTTTTTGCAACTTCATCTTCTTTTGCAAATCGTTTTAAAATGGAGGAAGTTCTTACTTTATCAAAAAACTCCTTTTCAACCTGTTTAGTTGTTTTACCTTCTTTTTTAGCCATTTCATACAAAAATTTATTTGCACCTGGAGTTAGAGTTGAACCGGGAACAATTGTATTTACTGTTACTTCAGTATCTGATGTTAACTGTGATAATCCTCTTGATAATCCATGAAGAGCAAGTTTTGAAGTACTATAAGAAATCATGTCTTCAGGAACTAAAAAAGCACATTCACTGGAGATAAATATTATTCTACCCCAATTTGATTTAATCATTTTAGGCAAGAAATACCTAGATAACTCTACTCCACTCATAAAATTAACTTTAAACTGCTTTAACCAATCTTCATTAGATGTATTAAAAAAAGATTGAGATTTATATATTCCAACATTATTAATTAATATATCAATTTTTGATAATTTATTTTTTATATTTTCTAAATCTTTATTATTAGATAAATCTCCTTCAATTCCAAAAATATTAGCATTTGAAATTTTATTAGTAAGACTCTTTACTGCATTTTCAAGCTTTAAACAATTTGTGCCATTAATATAAACAGTAACACCCTCTTTCAGTAAATTTAATGCTGTAGTATACCCTATTCCCTGAGAAGATCCACTTATAAAAGCTGTTTTTCCCTTTAACTTAAGATCCATAATCTATAAAAATATCTTTTTCACCAATTCTTTAAACCTAAAAGTTTTTCCCCTAAATCATTAAGTTTTGCAGTTTGATATTTTGTTAGCTCCCAATTTCTTGGATCACCAGGGAATGCATGCCCCTCTGGAGCTATCCTGTTTTTCCAAGAATTAATTCTCCAATTTTTTAAATCTAAATTCTGTTCTTCTGCTGGCATCATAGATATATACTGGGCTATTCTAACTTTTTTCGAATTGTTAGGTCTTATTCCATGAGGTTGAGTACTATTAAAAATTAATAAATCCCCAGCCTCTAATGGAACCTTAACTATTTTATCTTCCAGTTTGGAAATATCGGGTTGAAAATAATTTCGATCTTTTGGTTGTGATTTTTTCCAAATATCATAATTTCTATATAACCATGGTATACATTGAAATCCACCCATATTTATATCTGTTTGATCAGCTAAAGCTAACACTCCTTGAACATTTTGAGGTCTAGTTTCAAGATCATAATCCCAATGAATAAAACTTTTATATTGAAAATCTTTACGAAGAGGAAAATTCAAATTTGCACGATCAATAGTTACCCAAAGTTTTTCTATACCCCATATATCAACAAAAGCCTCATAAATTTTATTTTGCTGTCTATTATCCCACAAAAGTTGATGATTATAAACTTCTATCATTCCTGTTCCAGCTAATTCTTTCATTTGAATTTCTGCACGTGGAGATGTATACCAAGTTGAAGAATCGACAGTTACTTTTTCCTCAAACTCCCACAAAAAAGAAGCTGTTTTCTGAGCTTGTCTTTTAGAAATTGCATCCTTTACAACTATATAACCGTTATATTTCCAAAATTTCCAGTCTTGTAAAGATAAAACCTTCAATGAATCAGCAGTGGCATCTTCTCTTAATTTAATTTTACTACTCTTTGCAATTGAAGGATTTCCAGGAATATCTTTATGATCATTATATATAGCCATGAAAATATTTTTTTAATCACTAAGGTATAGATGTGTTATGGTATTAAAAAGTAATTATTAAATTTTTATATCAATTCCAAAATAAAATTCTAAAACTTTTATTTTAAATATATAATCATATTTAGCTCTTATAAGATCTGATATTGATATTTCATAACGTTGCTTTGCTTGAATAAAGTCAAATGAATTTAGAGATCCTAATTCAAATCTTTTTTGAGCATATTCATAAGATTCTTTTCTTGAAATTACAGTTTTTTGGGCCGCCTCATATAATTTGTATGCTCCTTTAGCATTATTATATGCTTGATTAATAGTGTTTTCTAAATCTAATTTAGTTTGTTCAAATTGATTCTTAACTCTTTCTAAATTAAGCTTAGATCTTTTTACATTATTTTTTAGTGAAAATCCATTAAAAATTGGAATATTTAAGTTAACACCATATGCCAGACCATCATTTTTATATAATTGTTCTACAAATGAAATAGGACCAACTATACTTGTTTTAGGGATTGAAGTACTAACAATATCTCCTGTATTATTGACATAACCTATAGGAAATTCTTCAAAATTTCCATTTGGAGATAACCTGTCAGAATAAGTTATTCTACCACTATATCCAACAAAAGCAGAAAGACTTGGTTTCAATGTGCTTTTAGCTAAATTAATGTCAGTTTCAGCAATCTCAATATTAGTTAACCCTAATTGAACATCATTTCTAAAAGTCAATGCTTTTTCATAAATAGTTTTAGGTTTCTTATCTAAAATCAGTGAAATTGGAATATCTAGACTTTCCTCTGCTATGTAAAAATTTTCATAATCAGTAATTAATAATGATTGAGCTAAGTTTATTTTTGATAAATGAAAAGCATTTTCTGCTTGAATTAAAGATTGTTCCTGAGAAGCTAAATTAGCTTCAGATTCTAGAATATCAGAAGGAACAAGAACACCAGCTAAAATTTGTTTTTTTGTTCTTTCAATTTGTTTTTTGGTTAATTCAATCTGTAATTTCTGTACCTGAAGTAGTTCTTTATTAAACATTACTTGCAAATAAGAATTTGCAACAAAAAGCCCAATATCATCTTTCATATCCAGAAGTTTAAATTCATTTGCTAATAAATTTAAATTAGACCTATATATCTGATTTAAATTTCTTTTTCCATTATATACACCTATCCCTATATTTAAACCAATTGACGTAAATTGAGTTGTCAAATTCTCTATTAAACCAGTAGTAATATTTTGACTTAAACCATAATTCCAAACATGCTGTGATTGAGCTGTGATTTGAGGAAGAAAATTTCCAATAGCATCTATTTTTTCAATTGAGGCATTTTCTAAATCAATTAATGATTGTTTAATACTTATATTTTTTTCTATTGCAAGATTCACACATTCCTCCAAAGTATATTCCTTTTGAGCATTTAAATAGAAAAAATGCAATAAAAAAATGACAAAACTTAATTTATATTTAATGTTATTAATTATCATAATTTTTTACAATCTATTAATCTTCAAAATCATCTTCTTCGTTTTCTCCCTTATCATCATTATCCTCAATTTTTTTAGATTCAGTTTTATTCCAAACTTTAATTTTTTCATCAATTTTAACACCAGAAATTATTTCTACATTTATACCATCAGTTATTCCTGTCTTAATATCTCTTCTTTCAAATTTTTGATTTGAAGTCATTACTTCTACATAAGACTTTTCAGTTTTACGATCAAACTGTAAAAGGGCTTCTGAAATTCCCAAAATACTATCTTTTTTTTCTAAAACTATTATTGCATTTGCACTATAACCAGCTCTTATAGATATAGAATTTTTTAAATAAACATCTCCTTCTATCTTAAATTGAACAACACCTTGTTCCTCGTTTCCCTTGGGAGCAATAAACTTTAATTTTGCTTCTAATTTTTGATCCTGAATTGCAGCTAACTTAACCTCAAGAGACATTCCAATTATTAATTTATCAACATCTGCCTCATCAACTTTACCCTCAAAAATCATTTTTTTAAGATCCGCTATAGTTGCAATTGTTGTTCCAGCATTAAAATTATTACTTTCAATTACTTGATCCCCTTCTTTAACAGGAATTTCTAATATTGTTCCTGCAACAGTAGCTCTAATATTAGTATTTGCCATGGATGATCCTCCAGCTGAACCTAATCTAATTATTTGAAGATCACTTCTAGCATTTGAAACATCCTGTTTTGCCTGACTATATCTTAATTGAGCATTTTCAAACTCTTGTCTTGAGATAATTTCACTATCAAACAATTGTTTGTTTCTTTTATAATCAAGTTCAGCATTTTCTAAAACTATTTTTGAATTAGCTAATCTTCCTTTAGCTGAGTTCAAACTTTGCTCATTTGGAACAACTTTAATTTTTGCCAATAAATCTCCCGTACTAACTAAATCACCTTCCTCAACAAAGAGCTCAGCAATAATTCCAGAAATCTGAGGTTTTATCTCAACTTCATCTTCAGGGATTACTTTCCCAGTCACAACAGCTTCTCTCTCTATTGAAACTATTTTTGGTGTTTCTGTTTCATAATCAATTATACCTTTACTATTTGTTTTAATAAAATATGCAGCTGCAAATAATACACCGCAAACTAAAACTCCAATTCCTAAATATTTTAAAATTTTCATATAACTTAATTTAATTATTCTTCTCTTAATGCTTCAATCGGTTTTATTGACACTGCTCTTTGAGCAGGTATTAATCCAATTAATGTTCCCAAAGTAATTATTACAAATAAAACTCCTAACACATATGGTATTGGAACAGTTGGATTGGTATAGGGATAATCTGTTAATCCAGAAGTAGCGGCATTTATTCCTGCAAGAACTAATGCTCCCAAAACAATTCCTAAAACTCCTGATACGAATGTTAAAAAAACCGATTCAAGAATTATTTGAATTTTTACCTCTGAAGGAGTAGCTCCAAGAGCTCTTCTAATTCCAAGCTCCTTTGTTCTTTCTTTAACTGAAATTAATAGTATATTTCCAATACCAATAACCCCAGCAAAGATCGTAGCCAATCCTACAACTAAAGAAAGAAATGTCATACCCTTTGAAAAACCAATCATTTTTCCAAAAATTTCACCTAGATTAATAAAACCAAAAGCCTCATCATCTTTAGGAGAAACTTGATGAATTCGTTGTAAGGTCTGTTCAATTTGAGCCTCAATTTTTACAGGATCCTCAGAATCATATGCTGCAAGGAAAAAGAAATTAACCCTTTCTCCATAATTATACATCTTATTAAATGTTGTAAATGGAATAAATATATCTCCATCACTCTCAAAGCCTCCTCCTTGAACAAATTTATGAACTCCTATTACCTTAAAATAAGTCTGGTTAATTCTTATGTTTTCACCAATTGGGTTCTCATTTGGTTCAAACAATTCTTTGACAGTTCTTTCACCAATTACACATACTTTTCTCTCAAGTTCCACGTCTTTTTCATTAATAAATCGACCTCCATCATAAATTTTTTTGGCAACAATTCTTGCATACTCAGGAGTATCTCCATAAAGTGCGTAACTTTCAGATTTATTTCCTCTCACAACTAGTGGAGGGGGTCCCCCATCAAAAACACCCCTTACATTTCTTGGTGTAATAAACTGTATTCCAGGAATTCTTTCTTTCAATACAGCAGCATCTTTAAATTTTAATTTTGGATTTCTCCCTTTTTTAAAACCAGCGAATGGCAAACTTGTCCTTTGTGCCCATACTCCAATTGAATTCATTGCAATATTTCTAAATTGTCTTTCAAATCCATTATCAAGCCCTTTAGCAGCACCAGCTAAAACTATGTAAATAAAAATTCCCCATAAAACTCCAATTACAGTAATAATAGTTCTAGTTTTATTTTTGGAAATTGATTCAAAAATTTCTTGCCAAGTATCAAAATCAAATATTATTTTTAAACTATTCATCTCTTAAAGCAACTATAGGTTTAATACTTGCAGCTCTTATTGCAGGAATATACCCTGCAACTGCACCAAAAATTATCAATATTATTGTACATACAATAGCTGTAGTTAAATCAATATTAGGATCTTTTATAAAATAATCTTCTTCCAAGGCAGTTCCAATATTATTTAGAACTAAAACTCCTGAGAATAAACCAAAATAACCGGAAATAATAGTGATAAAAACAGATTCTTGAAGTATCATTGATATAACACTTTTTGGTGTTGCTCCTAAAGCCTTTCTAATCCCAAGCTCTTTAGTTCTTTCTTTAACAATAAATACCATGATATTAGATATTCCAATTATCCCAGCAATTAATGTTCCTATAGCGACAAAAATTACTATTGTTTGAAGAACACCAGCAAATTCCTGATTTCGTTTTAAATTAGCAGATACGTTCCTTATATAAAGACCACTTTGGTCAGTAGGATCAATACTTTTTTTGTTTTTCAAAAAAAGACGTAATTTTTTTTCAAGTTCCATTGCACCAGCATAACCAATAGATGGTTTATAACTCAAAATTATTTGATCAACTTTATCATTTCCTTTTTCAATTAATTGTCTAGTAGTATAGGGAATATATAAATAACTTTCTTCATATTCTCCTCCAGAATCCTGATAAACTCCAACTACTTTAAATACAGTATCCCCAACATCTAAAAATTTCCCCATAGGATCTTCTTCTCCAAAAAGATCAAGTGCAACTCTACGTCCGATTACAGTATATTTTGTTTTATTTTTTATATCATCTTGATTAATAAACCTTCCCTTCATCAAAATTGTTTTTTCAGCTGCTTGATGAGCAGGTCCTACTCCTCTTGATTGATAATTATCGGACTTATTCTTATATTTAACGACTGCGCTTCTTGAAATTCTAGGTGTTATACCCTCAAGAAATAATGGAAAATTTATTTTTATATCAGCAATATCTGAATTATCAAGTTCAATTCTTCTCTTAGCTTTAAATCCTTTATAAGGTTTTGATGTCCTGCTTGGAAAAACTCTTAAAATATTTGTAGCATCGTCACCGAAAAAACTTTGAAATGTATTTGTTAATCCATTTCCAAATCCAGTAAGAATTATAAAAATAAAGATTCCAAGAGCTACAGTAAATCCAGAAAGAAATGTTCTAAGCCTGTTTTTATTTATAGTATCAAAAATTTCTGCCCAAGTATCCCTGCTAAACATTATTCTTTACAATTATTTGTTTAATTTTTTTATCCTCTACAATAACACCATCTTTTAATTTAACTATTCTTTTACACATTTTGGCAATATCATTTTCATGTGTCACAACTAGAATTGTTTTACCCTCATCATTAATTTTCTGAATTAAGCCCATAATCTCAGAAGAAGTGGTTGAATCTACAGCTCCTGTAGGTTCATCAGCTAAAAGAACTTTAGGTCTTGACGCCATTGCTCTAGCTATAGCTACCCTTTGTTTTTGACCTCCAGAAAGCTCACTAGGTAAATGAGTAGCCCAAGGTTTAAGACTAACATTATCAAGATATTCTAAAGCCTGTTTTTGTCTTTCTTTACGTTTTAAACCTTGATAATATAGAGGAAGAGCAACATTTTCTAGTGCATTCTTATAATTAATCAAATTAAAAGACTGAAATACAAAACCTAAAAATTTATTTCTATATTTCGCAGCTTTTTTCTCATCAAGATTTTCTATCAAAACATTATCCAAATAATAACTTCCCTTATCAGCATTATCAAGCATTCCAAGAATATTAAGAAGTGTAGATTTACCCGATCCTGAGGATCCCATAATAGCAACTAATTCCCCTTCTTCTATTTTTAGATCAACACCTTTAAGAACGTGAAGAGAATTACTTCCCATTTTATAAGACTTGTGAAGATTTTTAATTAAAATCATTACTTAATAAAGATGAATAAAATATTTTTTCGCGAATGTAGTCATAAGTATTTATTAGGCAAAAATTTCTGAAATTAGTTTAATCAAAATCTTTAATAGACTTAAATGAAGCAGCAGATGATAAATTAAAATCATCGATACTACCTGTTCCGTAATGATAGACATTACTTGCTGAGGAAGCATCTACACTAATTCTATTTACAGAATGAATATGGGATGTTGATGCGCCAGATGTAATTAATGAAATTGTATTTACAATAAATCTTCTTCCATTGAATCGTGCTGCTCCGCTAACTCTAATTAACAAATTTTCTCCTTTTCCCTCAACATCTACATCAGATGCACCTGATATTTTGAAATTTGAATCTACAATATTTCCATTAATATCAACATCTGAAGCTCCTGATATTTTAGCGTTTAACTTAGAAATATCAGAATTTATTTCTAAATCAGACGCTCCACTAACTAAAAGCGTTAAATCCTCTAAGCTCGAGAACTCAATGTCAATATTGCTAGCTCCAGAAGTTTCGAGAGTATTTATATTAGGTAGCTCTATAACTATTGAAGTTTTATCACTACTCTTCCAGTCTTTCCATCTCCATCTAGTCTTTTTAGAATAAATTTTTAATACATCATTTGAAGACTTTTCTACTGTTAAATATTCAAATTCTTTTTGTGTCGCATCGATTTTTACTAAGAAAACATCTGATTCTTTTACTAAAATATTTGCAGGAATGCCCATTTTTATCCCTTCAAAGTCTTTAATGTCAAAGGTTTTAGTATAAGTCTGAGCTTTTTTGTAATCTTCGATTATTCCTGTTTCAATCCATTCATCAATCATACCCTCATCTTTCCAATTTTCTACTATTATTGGTATAGATATTAAATTAAATGAAGTTGCAAATAGCCAAACAAAAAAAATTGTTATAGATAATGAAAATTTTGTTAGTTGTCTATTAAATGAAAATTTAGTAATCATCATAATTGATAAAATTAAAGTTAATAATAAGTTTAGATATAAAGTGCATATAATTAAAAGTGGAATTTCATTAATAATGACAGCAAGATTTATTCCGTCTATCTGAAAATCAATATTCGAAACTAGTATGTGTACAGGTATGTAATCAATTATTTCTTGTTGAGTCAAAGCAAAAAATATAGTCAATACTATTATCCCTAAAAAAAATCCAAAAAGAATAATACTTAGCACTATTCTTAGCATAGGCACTATAAGTTTTATAATACCATTTAGTAAGGGTGCAATTAATCTGAAGGGAAATAAAATAATCTTCATCAGAGCACTTTCTTCTTTATTCTCTGGATTAATTTTTTTCTTAACAAATTTTTCTATATTTTCAAGAGTAAGTGAATGTCCCGTCATACTCATTTTTTCACCTATTGTCTTCGCTTCAGGAGTAATAAACCACAAAAGAAAGTAAGCTAGAAGACCAAAGCCACCAAAAAATATACTTATAACAAATAATATTCTTATAATGGATACATCTACACCAAAATAATTTGCAATTCCCATCGCAACGCCAGCAATTACGAGATTATCTTTATCCCTATAAAATCTTTTATTTAATATATTTTCAGATCCATTTTTATGTGGAATGCCAATCCAACAAATTATATATGCTAAAAGTCCAAAGCCACCAGCAAATATTAACACAAAGAACAGAATTCTAATTATTATTGGATCAATTTTGAAGTAATTACTAATACCTGAAGCAACTCCAGCAATTACTTTATCACTAACATTTCTATATAATTTGTTGGAATCTTTATCATTTGAAGAAAAAGGCTCTTCTTCATTATTTGCATCATCGTAAATCTCTTTAAAATCATCTAATGTGCCCATTACCTTAATAATATTCTTTACATCTAAAAGTGAGATTGAGTTGTTTTTAATAGAACTGTTTGAAAGAAATTTTTCAGCTATTCTTGATTCAATATCAGAAATTATATCACCATTCTTATCGATTTTTGAGAAATATAATTTAATTGATTCTAAGTATCTACTTAGTAAATCATAAGCTTCTTTATCTATGTTAAAAAATATTCCAGCTATATTTATATTAAAAGTTTTATTCATAACTTATTTTAGTTTGATTATTTTTTTTACTGATGCATCAATTTCCTTCCAAGACTGAAATAATTTCTCAATATGTTTTTTTCCAGATGAGGTAAGAGAATAATATTTTCTAGGAGGCCCTTGAGTTGATTCTTTCCAACTATATTTGACAAAATGAGCTGTTTTTAATCTATTAAGTAATGGATACAAAGTACCTTCGACAACAAGAATATTTGAATTTTTCAATTCGTCAAGGATATTAGAGGCATAAACCTTTCCTTTTGAAATAATTTGCATTACACAAAATTCAAGTAATCCTTTTCTTATTTGAGTTTTAAAATTCTCTGAGCTCAATTATTTAATTAATTTAGTTTAATGTTTTACAAGGTACTTTGTTATGCAAAGTATTGCAAATATAAAAAAAATTAATAATTATTTTCTTGTAATTTTAAATATTTTCCAGCCTATAAATACTAATAATAAATATGGTATAGACATTAAAAATAAAATACCATTATTAATTCCCTTAGCAATATCTTGAGCCTCACTAGAATTGAGAACAGCTCTACACATAGAACATTGAGAATTAAGAATCTCTATTGTAAAAAAAAATATAATTAAAAAGAAAAATTTATACCTAAACATAATAAGGAGAAATCATCAAATATACTATTACACCTGTTACTGCAATATACAACCAAATTGGAAATGTTATTTTTCCAATTTTTTTGTGTTGAGCAAACATCATTGATATAGCTCTAACATAAGTAACCAAAACCATAGGAATAATAAAAATAGAAAGTAAAACATGAGTTACTAAAATAAAATAATACAAATATTTTATATTTCCAGCCCCTCCAAATGGAGTTGGTTCAGAAGTCATGTGATATGCAACATACATTACTAAAAAAACTGCTGATAATAAAATTGAAAATTTCATAAACCTCTCATGAAGAACTAATTTTTTATTTCTCACTGCCCAATAAGCTATAATCAATAATAATGCAGTAATTCCATTTATTGTTGCATAAATTGGTGGGAGAAAATTAAAAGGTCCTACATTAGGAATACGAACCAAAAAAAGAAGAGCAACAACTATAGGTATTGAAACTGATAAAACCCATATAATTTTTTTATATCTAATTTCTTCATTTTTAGTCATATTGAAAATTTATTCTTTCAATAATTTATAAATATCCTCAATTATCATATCTGTTCCCTGAACATTTATATCTTCTTGATCAATTCCCAAATAATATACTATTGGGTTTCCAAATTTATCTATTCTAGATCTTAAATAACCACTTTTATCAATTAAAGCAAAATAACCTTGATGTTCAAATCCTCCTGCAACCTGAGGATTTACTGAAGCATAAATATTAAATCCTTTATTTGCTAATGAATATATATCATCTTTATTACCTGTTAAAAAATGCCAATTATTAGAGAAAACATTGTAATCCTCTGCATAAGACTTTAGAACATGTGGTCTATCATTATCTGGATCAATTGTAAAAGAAGCAATTCCAAAATCATTTCTTTTTCCAAATTCACTTTCAATCCTTTTCATATTTTTATTCATTATAGGGCAGATACTAGGACATCTAGTGAAAAAAAACTCAGCAACATAAATTTTACCTTTATAATCTTCATTAGAAATCATTAAACTATCTTGGTTATAAAATAAAAAATCTGGAACCTTTCTTACCTCTCCATTAATTTTTATATATGAGAGTGGAGATGCTGAAAATGTTCTATTATTTTCAATAATTTGATTTTTTGTTACACGATTAATAACAATTGGAAATATAATAATTGCGAAGATTATTACTATCATTAAAACACCTAAATACTTTACTTTCCACATAATAATTTTAATTTCTTTCAATTTTATTATAACGTTTAAGTGCTAATCTATATTCTGCTAGAATAACTTTAACATCATCTATCATCTTTTTATTAATTTCAGCAACAGATCTAGCGTCAAAACCATAAAGGATACCAATATCTTCATCATCATTTCTACCTCTTAATTTTTTTTCCTTATCAATTATAAAAACATAAGGTGAACTTAAATCCTTTTCAAGTTTTATAGGAATTTTCAAACTATTAAAATGTTTTAAAATATTTTCTTTTGAACCCATTAAAAAATTCCATTTTAATAAATTAGTTCCAGTCCCCTCTCTTAAATCGTTTTTTAATAATTCTATATTTTTTTTCTCATTTTCTTGAATAATTATTACAAATTGAAAATCTTTAAATTCATAAAATCTTTTATAAATTTTTTCATTTAAATTTAAAGCCTCCGCCTTTTTGAATTCAAGATTATCTCCCCAATAACCTAAAATTGTAATATTATTCTCTAAAAAAACTTTTCTATTTTCATGACTTCTAAACATGTCTATTTCTAAAACATCTTCACTTAAAACAGGGAGTTTAGAAAAATTATTTTTACCAGAAGCAAAAAAAAGATAAACTACAATTGGAAAAATAAACAGAATACCTAAAACAATTTTTTTTTTAATTTCAGAACTCATTTTTAAGATATAGTTTTTTCAGAAATTTTAAATTTAAAAATTCCAACTTTGAAATCCAGCCTGCATCATATCATAGATATAATCTGCTTCTATAATTAATATAAAAACAAGGTAAGGGATAAGGATTAAAAGTGGTAAAACAATAGAATTCATAAACCCACTTGTTTCATCTCTCAAATGCATAAAATCCCAAGCTATATAATATGCTTTAACTAAAGTAAGTAGAATAAATATCCAATTTAAAATTTTTATTTGCAAAAAACTATGAAGAAGAAAAGCGGGTTTATTAATACCTAATCCAACCTCGATAGTAGTTACAATTGATAGAAAAATTAATACTCCCCAAATCTTTTGTTCATTAGATTTAAATTTAAGTAATCCTCTAAAAATTGAAAGTTTATGTTCTGCTGCCATATCTAAAAAAATAATCTATACCAAATAAAAAAATGTAAACACAAATACCCAAACCAAATCTACAAAGTGCCAATATAATCCAACTTTTTCAACCATTTCATAATGTCCTCTACGTTCATATGTTCCAATAATTATATTGAAAAAAATTATAATATTAATGACCACTCCTGAAAAAACATGAAAACCATGAAAACCAGTAATAAAGAAAAAGAAATTTGCAAATAATCTATTGCCATATTCATTCCTTATCAGATTAGCTCCTTCAACAACTAACTGAGCATGTTCAATTATTTCTAAAGATTCCTTTCTTGATAATATTGTTTTTTCCCCCTTTTCATCTAAAATTTCAGTTCTTATTAAAAGATTTGAATTTAATTTAAAACCCTCTTTTACCTCTAAAAGACTTACGCTTGGAAGTGATTTCTCACTAAAATACCAAACTCCTTTACTTTTTATATGATTCGTTCTATCTGTTAAAATAGTTTTTGAAAAATCATGAATTACTGCTCTTTTACCATTTTCACCATTAACAAATTGAAGTATTTGTCCCCCTTTAGTCTCTAAAGCACCATATTCTCCATTAATAAAATTTTTCCATTCCCACGCTTGAGAACCAACAAAAATTGCGCCTCCGAATATTGTAAGTAACATATAAAATGCAGCCTTTGATTTATTCATATTATGACCTGCATCAACAGCCAATACCATAGTAACAGAAGAAAATATCAAAATAAAGGTCATGAAAGCAACATAATACATAGGTGCATCAACACCATGAAGAAAAGGAAAATGAGTAAACACTTGATCTGCAATAGGCCAGGAATTAATGTTTTTAAATCTTGAAAAACCGTATGAGACAAGAAATCCTGAAAAAGTAAGAGCGTCAGATACTATAAAAAACCACATCATCATTTTTCCATAATTTGCTTGCAAAGGTTTATTACCACCAGACCAAACCTCTAATTCTTCACTTTCATTCACTGTAGATACTTCCATAATTTTATCTAAAATTCATTACAAATTTATTAAATTTTAACTATAGAAAGAAACGAATAAAAATAAATATATCCATAAAAAATCAAGAAAATGCCAAAAAGTTTCTGCTAATTCAATTCCTAAAGAATCTTCTTTAGAATATTTTCCCATTAATGTATTAATAAGCAAAATTGTAACTACAATAATTCCTGCAAATAAATGTAATAAATGAAGTAAAACAATAACATATAAATAAGAAGTTGTAATTGAACTCTCAGGTCCTGTAAAATAATACCCTAAATCTATAATTTTTTTAAATCCCTGAAACTGAAAGAAAGTGAATAAAAAAGATAAAATAAGGGTAAGTATCAAAAATAATTTTGTTTGATTTAATTTATTTTCTTTTAACATTTTTCTAGAAAAGTAAATGGAAAAACTACTTAGAATTATTATAACAGTGCTTATTGTAAATGAAAATGGAAGTTCGATCTGAGTAATCCAATCTGGTCTTTTACTACTTACTATAAATGCACTTGATAAACCCGCAAAAGTCATACAAATACTAGCAATTCCAAACCAGAGCATCATTTTTTTTGCTCGATTATTTTCTGATTTTAAAGTTTTTAAATCTTTCATATTGAAATAAATTTATCTATAACAAAAATTAATTGCAATAAAGTAATATAAACTATACTAGAAGTAATAAGTTTTTTTGCAGCATTATCATTTCTTAAACTCATTAATGATATAGAAAAATATAGCATAATTATACCTAAAAAACCTATACAAATTGCAGCTGGAATAGAAAGGAATAAGCTTCCTGTATAGTTTGTCGCAGGAATTAAGGAAAATAAAATCATCCAAAAAGTATAAAATACAATTTGAAATGATGATGCTTGATCTTTCTCTCCTGATGGTAATAATTTAAACCCTGCTTTTTTATAATCATCGTGCATTACCCATCCAATAGCCCAAAAATGAGGAAACTGCCATATAAATTGAATCAAAAATAATACTCCAGGTTCAACACCAAATTTATTTGTAGCAGCAACCCATCCAAGCATAAAAGGAATTGCACCTGGAAAAGCTCCAACAAAAACAGCTAAAGGTGTCCTTTTTTTTAATGGTGTATATAGACATGCATAAACAAAAACTGATAATGCTGAAAAAAAAACTGTTTTAACATTTATTTGATAAAGTAAAATTATTCCAATAAACAAAAAAATAGAACCAATCAACAAAGCTGTATTATCTTTTATTCTTCCTGAAGGTAACGGTCTATTTTTAGTCCTATTCATTAATCTATCTTGTTCTTTTTCAATCCACTGATTAAATGTATTTGATGAAGCAACCATTGAAAAACCTCCTAAGGAAAGTAGAATTAAACTAGAATAATTTACATTATCTACAGCTAAAAAATAACCTGCAATAGAAGAACAAACAACACTAATTGATAAACGAAACTTAGTTAATTGTAATAAGTCAGATATAAAATCTTGAAATAAATTTAATTTAATAGATTCTATTAGACGCATTATTAATCAAAGTAACAGCAAATATAATCTAGAAAAAATAAAAAATTATCTTAATCTAAAAGTAATTGGAATACTAAAAGGAACACGAACTGGTCTACCTCTTTGTTTGCCAGGAGTCATTTTTGGTAACTTAGCAATTATTCTTTGAGCTTCTTTTTCCAAATTCTTGTCTGGACCTCTCATTCTTATATTAGTTATATAACCTTCTTTAGATATAATGAAGTTAACATAAACCCTTCCTTGGATTCCCATTTCCTGAGCAATTTCTGGATATCTAAAGTTCCTTTTAATATGTTTGTTCATCTGCTCTTGAAAACAACTTCTTCTATCTGATTTTTTAACACGTTCACAGCCAGGAAAAATAGGAACATCTTCAATAACAGCAAATGGAACATCAATATCCTCTTCTTCTTCCATAATCTCTACAACTTCAATTATTTCTTCTTCATCTGTTTCAGTTGACTCAATAACAGTCTCCTCAATTTCTTCCTCATCTTCAATAACCTCTATAAATACAGGAGCAGGAGGAGGAGGTGGTGGTGGTGGTGGTGGAGTCTTTAATTGTTCAGTAATAGGTACTTCCTCATCATCATCATCATCAATATTAAGAGCTTCATAATCATAAACACTCTTATAAGTTTTCCATTCAATAGCTCTCCACGAAATTAATAACACTACAGCTAGACCAATTACAAAATATAAACTACTATTTCGAGTCAAATCAGCATTAGGATTTTTTTTTGGGTCCATTTTTAAAGATATTAATTACGCTAAACTATAAAAAAATAAACAATGAATTAAGATTTTGAATAATACATTTTTTTAATTATTAAAAAAGCTATTGTTATACCTAATGTGTTTGATAAGATATCAAGAAAATCAAATTGTCTTTGAAAAATGTCCAAAAGCTGAAGAAATTCAAGTATAAATCCCAATAAAAAAGAGTATAAAGTTGAAAAAAAAATTGGTCTTGAAGATCTATAAAGTGAAAAATAATAAACTACCGTTAAAAATAAATAACAAATTATATGTAAAATTTTATCACCTGGAAAATAAAAAAAAGTCCATAATTCTGATTTTGGATCTGGAGGTTTTAAACTTGAATAGATTACAAATAATGTAGCTCCATAAGCTATGTATTTATAATAATTTCTCAATTTGATATAAGGGCCTTGTATTGTTTAGAATCTAAAAGATTTTTAACTGAATTTAAATCAGATACTTTAATCTTAATCATCCATCCAGACTGATAAGGATCTTCATTTACTAGCTCAGGTCTTGTCTCCAAATCTGAATTAAATTCAATGATCTCCCCAGTTAATGGCATAAATAAATCCGAAACCGTTTTAACAGCTTCAACTGTTCCAAAAACTGATTCATATTTTAAATTTTCTCCAAGTGTTTCAACTTCAACATAAACTATATCACCCAATTCACTTTGAGCAAAATCAGTAATCCCAATTGTAGCTATTTCTCCATCAATACTCACCCATTCATGATCTTTAGTATATTTTAATTCAGCAGGTATATTCATTATTTTGACAAATATATTTGATTCAAAATTAATTAATAAATCTAATTTCCAAAATTGTATCTAATCGTTATTCCTGATCTAATGCTTGCTTGTGGAAAAGCAGTCGATACTGCAAACTTGGAAAAATTATGATCATAAAAAAACAAACATGTTATATTTTTAGATATTGCGTAATCAGCTGTAATTTTAATAGACATTAATTTTTGACCTGCTGTAACCTGATTATTATCATATTCTAAATTTCTTAAAACAGTAATATTATTTCGATAAGATAAATCTGCCTTAATATTTAAATCTCCTTTTAATGTTATTTTCTTTCCACCAAAGCTAGTTCTAAACTTAACATCTTTTAATCTATACCCTAGCCCTAGGGTATATTCATCTCCAATTGATTCTGTCAAAAGATTATTGTCAAGACTCAAAGATAAAGCTCTATCTTTTTTAAAATCAGCTAATATTTTCAAAGAATTCTTTAATTCAATATCTAATCTTAAAAGTGGATTAAACTGCTCAACAAGGTTAACATTTGAATATAGAACTTTAGGCAATATGTTACCTAAATTATCAAGCTCAACAGGGTTTTCTGTATTATAATTAAAATTAGTCTGAAAATTATTCATCGTATAACTAGCTCTATATCCATGAGTTAAAGAAATCCTGTTAAAAAATTTTTTCAAAGATTTAATACTCATTAAACCGGTAAATTTTAAATTCCAATTTGGTAATGGTATATTTCTAATGGGATCTAAATTTATTTTATTAGGATCTAAACCCGAATAAGCTGCTAAAAAAGAATGAATTAGAACATCTTGTTGACTCTTTCCATAACCTTTAGGAAATTTTTCAGTTAGTGGTAAATTTGAATCTAATAAACTTTTTTCATATAATCTATTTGCTATAATAGATCTATATTCTCTAAAATTTTGAAAATTTATATCCTTATTTATATCTGTATTTCTAAATGCTGTTTTTATTAAAACAGTAGAAGTTCCATAATTTCCGTATAAATTAGAATTTTGTGAAAAATATGATAATTGATCAATAAGATAATTTTCATTAATATTTTCTGAATAACTTCTTTCTGCATTTAAATCAATAATTAAACTCTTAAATGGAGAAAATTGACCACTAAGAGAAAATTTACTATTATGAACTTCTGTAATTGGTTGATTGAAATTCGGAAATTCTGTTAACCAACCTTTTTTTGCTACCTCATACCTTATATCCGCTTGACTTCCTAATGTGAAACCTAAAGTTGGTTTTATTGAACCAGTAAACCCAACTGAAGGAAGATATCCAGGTAAAACTGTGCCATTATTTTCAGTATAATTTATTTGTATTCTCCTCATCATTGATAATAGATCAACAATTTTAATTAAATTTTTTCTTAACTTTTTGTTTTTCTTATTATCAGAAACTTTATTTGATTTCTCTACATTTAAATTTAATAATGAATATAATTTATTAAATGAAATTGATCCTGTGATTGATTTAGTATTTGCATTTTGAATTTGATTAACTATTCCTAGTGTTTGACCACTTTCATTTTTAACATTAGCTAAGGCTTCAGAGCCTCTTTGCCAACTAAAATCACCTGAATAGCTATAATTTGCATCTAGAAAACTAAAAATAGGTATAAGATTAAATGGAACTTTATAATTTAAAGAAATAGATTGAAAATGTCTATCAGGTTCTCCCGTATTCCAAATACCTTCCCAAATTTCTTTGGGTTTAGAAATAAATAAATTAGATAAATCATCTGAATCAATTCTAACAATATTACTTGTTGATGAATTAAATGTAAATCGCAAAGATTTAGTCAAATTATGATTTATTGAGTATGACCAATCAAATAAAAAATTTTGTTGTTGAAGTTCAGGTAATGAAAGTTGATTTGAGGCATCAACACCTTCTAAATAAACTTCTCGAAATCTTTGACTATTAAGTGCTCTATTAATATTAGAGCTTATTGAAAGAGAATTTGGTATAAGATTAAAATTAATCTCTTTTAACCATTTCCAATAAGGTTTTTCTGATTCAGACAACTCTAATTTACTAAAAGGTAAAAAAATTAGTGGCTGAAAATTATATCCATAATTTACACCTAAAAGTAAAACCGTTTCATTTTGTTTTGCTATTTCATAATCTCTATGTTTTTTTTCATTATAAGCGTACGAAAAATTAAAATTTTCTGGACTATAAAAACGTTTTTTACTAATTCCATTATCTAATTTTCTAACCCCAATTAAATTTATACTTTTACGACTAGTATAACTTATTGATTGATTTTTTATTGAATCTCTTTGTCCTGACCTCGTTGAGGTTTTTATTCTATCTTTAAGTTTTAAATCTTGATAAAATTGATCATATTCAGGAGTCGAAATAGTTTCTCCTGAAGAATAATTTAAAGGAACTTCTATACCCCATTTTTTTGGTACTAATTGGCCTAAATTAAAATTTGAAACAAGATCATATTGTATTAGTTCATCTCGACTTCTCTGGTTAGGACTTTGATCGATTGATCCAAAACCTGTTGTTGAATATCTTCCTGAAGCAGAAAAATTTGCGAAATCAGCAATATTACCATCTATTGATCCAACTAAGGCCCATCCTCCTTTTGAATTAATACCTGAAATTCTTAATTCATTAAACCAAACCTCTCCACATAATTCATCACCTAATACTACTGATGGATTTTTTAAACCAATCATAATTGTTTTTATTGAACCTAAAGATGGATTTCCTTTAATTGAAAATTTGTATTTTTTTTGTCCCGGCAAAGTACTTATTGGATCAAATTCATTTATTTGATTTAAATCTTCATCATAATATAATGGTTTATTAAAAATTAACTTTTCTAATGCAGCGGCTTTCAGTTTTAATAATAGGTCTATCGAAATATCTATTGAATTAGAATTAGGAATCCAAACTTCATTAGCATTCAATTTATTTGAGCTGCTTTCAGAATACTCAGTTGGTTTTAATGGAATTTCTATTTGATAGTAATTATCCTTATAATCAGTACCTAATCTAATGAAAGCAACAAGTCTTCTGTCAAACTGATCTCTAATACCCTCTCCTGGTAATTTAGGATTTCCACTAACTGACTCTGCATGTAAAAACATCCTTAGTTTACTATACTGTCTCATATCAAGATCAACTGTTTTATATATTCCTCTTGAATCCATCGGTTGAAGATTACATATCCTAAATGATAAAGATTGCTCGTTTTGTCTAATTATTGTATTGTTATTATTTATTTGTTCTCTTTCTATTTCAGGAGGTAAAACATAATTAATTGGAGTTCTATTTTCATTTTCTAATATATTAACAGTACTTATATCCACGGTTGTATTTTGATTTGAAAGAATTTTTTTATTTAATGATTTATTATAAGTTCTCCAATCTCCCCTTACTAAATCTAAGGTTCCGAACCTAAAAACAACATTTGTATTAAATCCTGTTAAAATCATTCTCATAAATCTAATAGACCTTAAATCATTAATTGAATTTATAGCATCAAAATAATTTGAAAATTTGTTATTCTGATAATACTCCTTTTGGATTGGCACTTTAAATTGTATCCATCTAGTAGTTATTTGATCCCCATTTGGAGTATTAACCTTTACATTATCCCTTACGTCAGTTATAAAAGGATGATTCCCAACTTTCATTTTTTTATTAATAGGAATCTTATATTGAAAATAACTTTCAATGGTATTCATGCTTTGATCTCTATTTATATCTTCCGTATCAGGTTCAGTTGTATTTCCTCTATCACTATTAGAAAAAGCTATAGGCGTATTTCCTTGAGTGCCATTATAACTCTTATATCTATCCAATATACTTCCCTCAGCTTTAACATAGAAAGTATAATTATCCCCTGCAGGATCACTCAAATTTCCATTTGTATAAATATCTTTTTCTTCAATATCAATTAGTCCATCCAATCCTATATCTTGTAAAGATCTATCTGATTCTTCAGTATTAAAAGCATAAAGAATAGATTGTGATGCAGGGACTTTTCCCCATGGAGTTAAATAAGTTGGTCTTAAATCATTTCCCCCTGGTAGACCATTTTCAAATTGTTTTCTTCCATCTTTGAGAATATCTTCTGAAACATTTCCTAAATGAAAAACTAAAAACCCTAAATCATCTTTTAAAGTTTCAGTATCTGAAAAAGTATCTAAAAGCCAAAATTCAATAAACTCAACATTTGTTTGCTCAAAATTAGTAGAACTTAAAGGTCTCATCATACCTGCCCAATTATTTTCAGAATCAAGATTATAAGATTCTGAAATTGCATTGTTATAAGGTCCTTTCTCATTTGGATAATAAGCTAAATCAAATGTATTTTGAACTGTTGTTGCCCCTTGAACTAAATCTTGTTCTGGAAAAATTTCTTTAATAAATATTCTTCTAGTTTTATTATCTGAAATATCATTATTGTTTATTCCATTAGGCGGATTGTTTCCAAAAAAAATTGGATCAATTGTATACCAAGCAAGTTTTGATCTACCTTCACCATTTTGAATACCATCCTTATCAGATCCCTTGAAAAATTTATCAGGAACACTTGACAAAGTCCATGAAGAAAATCCTTTAATATCAATATTAGTCTGTGCTCCCTCAAAATCATCAATATAAACATTTGACTCTCCCCCTAACTCTGTGTTCCTAGGATTATTAGCAATTAAACTTGCTATTTCTGACCGAAAAGAAATTTGAGATTGAACATTTGAATCTATTGTTGGATATAAATTAACAAGTCTAGTCAAAATTGGAATTTCAGTTGAAAAATTTGTATTTAAACCAACCATTGTATTGTTTACAGGTTCTGTCCCATAATTTGCTTTTTGAGTTAAAGGATTCTCACTTAAATTAACCAAAGTTGCTCCAATGGACATTTTTTCATTTAAAGTGTGGAGTACATTCATCCCAGAAAATCTTTTATTTTGTTGATTAAAAAAAGAATTATTTTCAACGGAAATTTTAATTGGAATATTTGATGCTTTCAGACCTTCATCTAAAATCTTAACTCTTCCAATTTCATAATTTACAATATAATCAATTCCTTCTTGTAAAAATCTTCCTCCCGCTGTTACTCTAACTGATCCTCTTGGAACATTAAATGCTCCAATAGCTATACCATCTCCCCCTTCAGATTTATATCTTCCTTTTAATTGAAATTTGTTTTTTTCTGAATTTTCTAAAGCTGCTGCTTTAGTTAAAGAATACATTTCTTTGAAAACATACTTTTTTTGATTTTCATTATAAGTAATTTGAGAATTATAGTTTTCCTCTGATGAATTTGGATTATCAAGAATCTTAAATAAAAATTTGCCAAAAGGCTCAACTGTCGGAAAAATTATTCGACCAAATTTTGGATCAATTGTAATACCAGGAATATAATCAAAAAATCCATCACCTTTTGGTGCTAAGTCTTTATATTTATTTAACCTGTCCATATCAAAAGTGTTTAATAAAATCTGCTTTTCTAAACTCTCTGGCCAACTATTCCCATCGACTGGAGATATATAATTTATTGGAGATGGATCTGAATACAAAATATTTAATCTAAACCCTTCCTCAGCTAATTGAAAAGCTCCAATATTATATATATTTTTCATCATAAGATCCCATACTGGTTGACTAACATCTGTAATGCTACTCTTTAACATTTTTACTATTAAACTATTATTTTTAACTACACTTTGTTGCTGATTGTATATAACATTTGTTCCTGGATTATCTCCATTTGCAAATTCACCAACCTGATAAACCTTTCCCAAATAAGTATATTGAAAAGCTACTCCAAGAATTTCATCATTACTTAATCTCTGATTCAGAGAAATATAACCCAACTGGGGATGAAAAATATATTCTTTTGAATTTAATTTTCTTGCACTCTCTAAAACAACATAATCAAATCCCTCTCTAACCTTTTGACTTAATTCTCCAAAACCACTTTTTACCGTTGAAATATCACGTATATTATCAGTTAAAATACCTGATTGACCAATATTGTCTGGATTTAATCTATTTAGTTTATTGCTTGGTGGAGCATCTTTGTCATTAGAGCTAAAAAAAGTAGAAGTCAATTCATTTAAAGTTGTTTTTTCTGGATTAGATTCAGCTAAATCTTGAAGTGCAATAATATTCCTTACATTCTGAGTTTGTGCTCCTCGGTTAGTTATCCAAACTTCAATTCTGTTAATTTGAACAGCAGAATTAATATAAGGATATGTACTTAAAGACTTATCATAATTCTCTCTAAAATATTGAGATAAAAAATAATGCCTATCTTCTTCATAATCTAAAGAAAAAACACTAAATTCTTGAATTGTTCCTCCTCCTTGAGTAGTAATATTTTGCGATTGAGATCTCTGTTCTGAAAAAATTCCAGAAATAGTTGTTTTCCCAAATTTTAAATCTGTCCTTACCCCAAATAAACTTTGAGCTCCTTGAATTAAATTACTATTAATTGGCATGCTAATATTTCCAATATCAATATTTTGAATAATTGCATCCTCTGTAATTTTACCTTTTAAATATTCAGAAACTCGATTTCCAATTTGATTTCTCGTATTAGGCAAATTGTTAAAATTATCCTTTAGCTGTTGTATTCTTCTTTTTGTCTCTTCAAGTGTATTTTTTACTTCACCAATATTCTTTAAACTTTGAGTTTTATTAATTAATCTTCTAGACACTAAATTATTCACATCCACTAAATTTGGGGGATTAAACTGTATTTTAACTAAATTTTGAAAATCAAATGTAGATTCTGTATCATAATTGGCTGTAATTTGAAGTCTTTCCCCAATTTTCCCAAGGATACTTAAGCTAATACGCTGATCAAAATCAAAACCAAAGTTTTTTCTGTCTCTAGGAGAAGTAGAAGGATTATTATTTTTTTGATATCTTATACCTAAATCTATACCTATAGATCCCTGAGGCGATATATCAATTAGATTCTTACCCAAAAAAGATTGAAAAAAATCTTTATTTACATATAACTCTGGAAGAAGATTTTTTTGAATATCATCAATATTCGTTCCCTTTCCGCTAAGAGCCTTTATTTTGTTCTGAAAATATTTACTTATTTGTTTCTTTAAAACCATAGCCTCAAATTCTTCAACAGTTAAGACTAATGGAACACTTATAGGATAATCACCAACTTCAGCAGAAATAATATATATATTTAACTCAGTATTATAAATATATTTTTCAATTATATTCTCTGAATTTTCAAACCCAATATTTATTAAGTCATAAGATTCTTGAGCAAAAGAAAATCTAGCTGAAAAAACAATAAAAAATATTACAAGAATAAAGTTTTTCAGCAATCTATAATTACCACCATTAATTGATTCAATCAAATACTCTATAATTTATTCAAAGCCATCTTGATAAGTTCTTCCAGAGAACTATCTGGAGAGCTTTGAATTATGTTATCAATCACTTTTTCAGACTGTCTTCTTGAATAACCAAGGACCTCTAAAGCTGATAACGATTCTTCTTTGATTGTATTGTTTTTTATGTCAGGAATTTCACCACTTTCATAAAGATTAAACATTTTATCTTTTAACTCAATAATAACTCGTTGAGCTGTTTTTAATCCAATCCCTTTTATAGATTTTATAGTTTCTAAATCATCAGAAACAATTGCTTTTTGTATACTCTTGGGGTCTATTGAAGATAGCATAGTTCTAGCAGTACTAGCTCCTATTCCTGAAACTGATATTAAAAGTCTAAAAAGGGTCCTTTCAAAAATTGTAAAAAAACCATATAAAGTATGAGAATCTTCTCTAATTTGAAGATGAGTATATAATTTTATTTTTTCTTCTAAACCAATTTGAGAAAATGTATATAAAGATATATTTACTTCATAACCAATCCCATTACAGTCAATTACTAACTGAGTAGGATTTTTTTCAATTAATCTTCCAATTATTTGAGTTATCATTTTCTGTTTATTTTTTTTTTAACTGAGCGTCAATTACAGCAACAGCAGACATATTAACAATTTCTTCTACGGAAGCTCCTAACTGAATTACATGAACTGGTTCACTTAATCCCAATAAAATAGGACCAATTGATAAAGCTTCATTAAGTTCTTTTATTAATTTATATGTAATATTTGCTGAATCTAAATTTGGAAATATTAAAGTATTTACCTTTTTATTACAAAGTGTTGAAAATGGAAATCTTTTTTCTAACATTTCTTTGTTTAAAGCAAAATCTGATTGAATTGGTCCATCAACAACAATTTCTGGAGATGTTCTATGTAAAATTTCTACAGCTTCATTTACTTTATTAGACTGAGGAAATTTTGAAGAACCAAAATTAGAAAATGAAAGCATAGCTAAAACAGGTTTAATCCCAAACATTTCTACCACTTTAGCCGTCATTTTAGCTATTGTTGCTAACTCAATAGCTGAAGGTTCTACATTTAACGTAGTATCTGACAAAAAAAGCGGTCCTAATTTAGTAAGCATAAGATTAGTCGCAGCAACTCTTTTTACACCTTTTACTTTTGAAATTATTTCAAGAATTGGCTTAATAACAGAGGGATAGTTTCTGGAATAACCTGTTATCATGGCATCAGCATCTTTATTTTTTATCATCATCGCTGCAAAATAATTTCTCTCTCTCATTAATCTTTTTGAATCATACTTTGTGTATCCTCTTCTTCTTTGATCTTTCCAAAAAATCTTTGCATATAATTTTCTTCTTTTTGACTCTCTATTCTCTTTAGGATCAATAATTTCGACATCAGTTTCAAAATGAATTGTCTTCTTAAGCTCCTCAATAGATTCTCTATTACCCAAGAGAATAGTACTTGCAATTCCTTCTTCTTGAACTATCTGAGCAGCTTTAAGAACATCTAATTGATCAGCTTCTGCAAATACAAGTCTTTTTGGAACACTTTTTGCTCTATCATGGATAAGTCTTACTATTTTCTGACTACTTCCTAATCTTGATTCTAAGTCTACTTTATACCTATCCCAATCCAAAATTGGCGAAGTAGCAACACCTGAATCCATTGCAGCCCTAGCTACAGCCATGGGGATTCTAGATATTAATCTTGGATCAAATGGTTTTGGTATAATATAATTTCTTCCAAAACTTAAACTAGTGACACCATAAGTTATATTTACTTGCTCTGGAACATACTCTTTTGACAGATCAGCAAGTGCGTTTACAGCCGCCATTTTCATCTCCTCATTAATCTTTGTAGCTCTAACATCTAAAGCTCCACGAAATATAAATGGAAAACCTAACACATTATTAACTTGATTTGGATGATCAGACCTTCCTGTAGCCATTATTACATCTTTTCGAATACTACATGCTAAATCATAGTCTATCTCTGGATCAGGATTTGCCATTGCAAAAACAATAGGATTTTTTGACATTGATTTTAGCATCGACTTATTTACAATATTTCCCCGTGATAGACCAATAAAAACATCCGCATTTTTTATTGAATCTTTTAATGTTTTTAAATTTTTATCTGTTGCAAATATTCTCTTTTCTTCAGTTAGAACTTTTCTGTCCTTTCTTATAACACCTTTACTATCTACCATAACAATATTTTCATTTTTTGCACCAAAAGTCATATATAATTTTGCACAAGATATTGCCGCAGCTCCAGCACCTGAAACAACAATTTGAACCTTTTCTATTTCTTTATTTGCAATTTCTAATGCATTAATTAATGCAGCACATGAAATTATTGCCGTTCCATGTTGATCATCATGCATGACAGGTATATCAAGTTCATCTTTAAGTCTTCTCTCAATTTCAAAAGCTTCAGGAGCTTTAATATCTTCTAGATTTATTCCTCCAAATGTTGGTGCAATTGATTTTACAGCTTCCACAAACTTGTCAGGGTCTTTAGCATCTATCTCTATATCAAAAACATCAATATCGGCAAATATTTTAAATAATAATCCTTTACCTTCCATTACAGGTTTTGACGCTAATGGACCAATATCTCCCAGCCCTAAAACAGCTGACCCATTGGTCACAACAGCAACAAGATTCCCCTTATTAGTATATTTATATACATCTTTCTTTCTTTTATCAATTTCAAGACATGGTATTGCAACTCCTGGTGTATAAGCTAAAGCTAAGTTTCTTTGTGTACGATAAGGTTTTGTTGGGACAACCTCTATTTTTCCAGGTCGTGGTTTTGCATGATAAACCAATGCCTCTCTTCTTTGCTTTTCTTTTTTCATGACTTATTTCTTTGACTAAGATACTAAATCCATAGTGAGTAAAAACTTAATCACCAGCAACATTAATTTAAATATATTTCAAGCTCTTTTACTCAATAAAGCCCATTATCAACTTTAACTAAATATTTTCTACTCTCTAACTTTTTCATTGATATAATTTCATATTGTAATTTTGTCATTCTTTCATATAGAATATCTGTGCAATCTTCAGGAGCGTCACAATTAGGAACTTTACTTTCTATTTTTTTTATTGTCTTTTTTATCATTTTTATTAATAGTATTATTACAACCTGTAGATAAAATCAATATAAATAAAAAAACCAATCTCATGATGACAAAATTTTTAAAAAATTTAAAATAAAAAAAACCATGAGATAAAAATAATTATCTCATGGTTAAAAGTGTGTTTAAGTTTAATTATTAACAAAATCAATATTTCTCTTAAGCCCTTTGAAATTTGTTCTTTTTATGGCACTATTTTTTGAAATTACCTTAAAAACTTCTTCTGTAATTTCTAACCAATCACTTTTAGACATTGACAATATTTTTTCGTTTGGATCAAATTCAGGTTCATTATTTTTCTTTGAAAAACGATTCCAAGGACAAACATTTTGACAAATATCACAACCAAAAGCCCAATTATCCATTTTATTTCTAAAATAATCAGGAATTTCATCTCTTAATTCAATAGTTAAATACGATATACATTTATTAGCATCTAACTGATATGGAACAACTAAAGCATCTGTAGGGCACGCATCAATACAAGCTATACAACTCCCACAATGATCAGTTGTTAAATTATCATATTCCAATTCTAAATCAGTAATTATTTCACATATAAAGAAAAAAGAGCCAACTTTTTTACTAATCAAATTTGTATTTTTTCCAATCCATCCCAAACCACTTTTTTCAGCCCACGCTTTCTCCATAATTGGAGCTGAGTCAACAAAAACTCTCCCATTCTATATCACCAACTTTATTTCTAATCAAGTCCAAAAACTTTCTCAGTTTGGATTTAATCACAATATGATAGTCTTTTCCATAAGCATATTTTGAGATCTTTGGAGCATTTAGATCTTTTTGATTTTTGTCTGTATAATAATTAAATAACAATGAAACAACACTTTTTGCACCTGGTACTAATAATGTTGGATCTAATCTTTTATCAAAATGATTAGCCATATAACCCATCTTTCCATGATGATTATCATTCAACCATCGCTCTAATTTTGGTGCCTCTTTTTCGAGGAATCCAGCCTTAGAAATACCACAACTTATAAAACCTGAATCTTTTGCTTTTTGCTTAATGAATTGAGTGTAATTGTATTTATTCATCTAGCCAATAATTGATTAAAATAGTCCTTCTTGGCTATTTTTAATTCTTCCCAAATGTTTATATGCTCTTTCTGTAACTTCTCTACCTCTAGGCGTTCTAACAATAAATCCTTGTTGAATCAAAAATGGCTCATAAACCTCCTCCAAAGTTTCTCCATTTTCTGAAACAGCAGTTGCAAGAGTGGTAATTCCGACAGGTCCTCCCTTAAATTTATCTATAAGAGTAGTAAGTATTTTATTATCCATATCATCTAGACCATATTTATCAACATTTAATGCTTTTAAGCTATACTGAGTGATTTTCATATCAATTGATCCACTTCCTTTAATCTGAGCAAAATCTCTAACTCTTCTTAATAATCCATTTGAAATTCTAGGAGTTCCTCTACTTCTTCCAGCAATTTCAACAGCAGCGTGATTCTTAATATTAATTTTTAAAATATCTGCACTTCTTTCAACTATATTCGATAATAATTCCGTTGAATAATATTCTAATCTATTTGTTATCCCAAATCTTGCTCTCATTGGAGCAGTAAGAAGACCTGATCTTGTAGTAGCTCCAACAAGTGTAAAAGGATTTAAATTAATTTGAACAGTTCTTGCATTTGGACCTGTCTCTATCATTATATCAATTTTATAATCTTCCATAGCGGAATAAAGATATTCCTCAACTATTGGACTCAATCGATGAATCTCATCAATAAAAAGAATGTCTCTTGGTTCTAAATTTGTTAAAAGTCCAGCAAGATCTCCCGGTTTATCTATAACGGGTCCTGATGATAATTTTATTCCTACTTGAAGTTCGTTTGCCAAAATGTGAGCTAACGTTGTTTTTCCAAGCCCAGAGGGTCCATGAAAAAGAGTATGGTCTAAAGCTTCATCTCTTTGTTTTGCAGCTTCAACGAAAACCTTTAAATTTTCTAAAATAGTCTCTTGACCTGCAAAATCATCAAAAGATAAAGGTCTTAAAGCCTTGTCTATTTCATGTTCCTCTGAAGATAAATAATTACCAGTAGGATCTAAATTTTCATTCATAATCCCAAAGATAAGTTATTCAAATATAATTTTATTTTGAAGATTCCAAATAAACAATTTAATGCTGTAACTCTTCTTCTCCTTTCTTTAATGGAATGTGCTGAGGAATAAAATCTTCCTTATTACCCGGTTTAGAATAATCATAAGCCCATCTATGAACATGAGGAATTTCACCTTCCCAATTTCCATGTATATGCTTAATTGGTGCAGTCCATTCCAAAGTATTAGATTTCCATGGATTCTGTTCAGTTTTCTTTCCATAAAACATACTATGAATAAAATTGTAAAGAAAAACTAACTGGGCAATACCAGCAATTAAAGCAAATACTGTAATTAAAATATTAATATCCGCTAAATCATCAAAATATGGAAATGCCGTATTCGTATAATATCTTCTTGGTAAACCAGCCATTCCAATAAAATGCATTGGAAAAAATACACCATAAGCACAAATGGCTGTTACCCAAAAATGAAAATAACCTAAATTTTTATTCATCATTCTCTTAAACATTTTTGGAAACCAATGGTATACACCAGCAAAAAGACCATAAAGTGAAGAAATACCCATAACTAGATGAAAATGAGCTACAACAAAATATGTATCATGAACATTAATATCCAAAGTACTGTCTCCTAAAATTATACCCGTTAAACCACCCGTAATAAAAGTAGAAACTAAAGCAATCGAGAATAACATTGCAGGATTTAATTGAAGGTTACCTTTCCATAGAGTGGTTATATAATTAAAGGCTTTAACAGCTGAAGGAATAGCTATCAAAAGAGTAGTAAATGTAAAAACAGATCCTAAAAATGGATTCATACCAGAAATAAACATATGATGTCCCCATACAATTGTAGAAAGAAATGCAATTGCAAGAATTGAAGCTATCATTGCCCTATATCCAAAAATTGGTTTTCTAGAATTAGTTGCAATAATTTCAGAAGTAATTCCAAGTGCTGGCAATATAACAATATAAACTTCCGGGTGACCTAAAAACCAAAATAAATGTTCAAACAAAACTGGTGATCCCCCTTGATAGTGAAGAACTTCTCCCTGAATAAATATATCTGACAGAAAAAAAGACGTCCCAAAACTTCGATCCATAATCAACAATAAAACTGCAGATAAGAGTACTGGGAACGAGACAACTCCAATAAGTGCAGTAACAAAAAAGGCCCATATAGTTAGAGGAAGACGAGAAAAAGACATTCCTTTTGTTCTATAATTAATTACGGTTACTATATAATTTAAAGATCCTAAAAGTGATGATGCAATAAATATTGCCATCGATACAAGCCACAAAGTCATTCCTAATCCCGCTCCTGGTTGAGCTTGAGGTAAAGCACTTAAAGGAGGATATATTGTCCATCCTGAAGCTGCAGGCCCCGCCTCAACAAAAAGTGAAGCAACCATAATAATACTTGATAGAAAAAATAACCAATATGCAATCATATTCAAAAGACCTGTTGCCATATCACGGGCACCAATTTGAAGAGGAATTAATAAATTACTAAAAGTCCCACTCAAACCTGCTGTCAAAACAAAGAAAACCATAATTGTTCCATGAATAGTTATTAATGCTAAATAAACATTTGGATCCATCACTCCATCTGGAGCCCATTTCCCTAGAAGAGTTTCTAAAATCCAAAAAGGTTTTTCTGGCCACGCCAACTGAAGTCTAAACAACAAAGACATCAATATACCAATAATAGCCATAAACAATCCTGTTATTAAATATTGTTTAGCAATCATTTTATGGTCTTGACTAAATACATATTTAGTTATAAAAGTTTCTTTATGATGATGTCCGTGATCTTCTTCGTGTGAGTTATTTGTTATTGTTGACATATCTTGCAAATTTTATATTTTATTGAATTACTTCAGCAAAGGATTGCTGATCATTTATCCACTTATTAAAGTCCTCAGTTGTTTCTACAATTATTTTCATTTGCATATTGTAATGAGATACTCCACATATTTTATTACACAACAAAATATAATCAAAAACATATGGATCCAGTGGCATCTCACCGTTTGCAATCAATTCTTTGCTGTTTTCAGATCTTATTTTATTTATTTTTTTAACCTTAGAAATTATGTCAGGATCTTGTCTCATTTGTTCAGTTGTAGTTATTGGAGTATAAGCAAATTCAGTTATCATACCAGGAACACAATTCATTTGAGCTCTAAAATGAGGCATATATGCCGAGTGTAAAACATCTTGAGATCTCATTTTAAAAATCACTTCTCTGCCTAAGGGTAAATGTAATTCTTGTACTACTATATCATCAAATCCATTAGGATCTGTTGCGTCAATTCCAACCAAATTTTTACCATTAAAATCTTGTAAAAATCTAATATTGGCATCTCCTAAAACTCCATCTTCTCCAGCATATCTTGCTTTCCAATTAAATTGTTGGGCATAAAGTTCAACAATCAAAGATTCATCATTCTCTTCTACTGTCATTATATCAGTCCAAGTATATAATCCAAATAAAATTAAAACTGCTAAAACCACTGCAGGAATAACTGTCCAAATCATCTCTAATTTATCATTATCCGAGTAAAAAAATGCTTTCCTTCCCTTTTGACCTCTATATTTATAAGAGAAATAATATAAAGCACCCTGAGTTACAGTTTGAACAAAAAATATAATAGCAAATGAAATCCACATTAAATTATCATATGTACTACCATGTTCAGAAGCTGCTTTAGGTAACAAAACATCACCATAAGCTAGAAAAGAATAAATAGTTAAAACATAAATAAAAATCAAAAAAGCAAACATCATTTTGCCATTAAAATCATTATCCTTATCATCAGCAACCTGATTATTTGTTTTTTTAGTTTGTGATAATTCAAAAATCTTGGTTAATTGCCAAACAGAAATTGCAATAAAAATAAGACCTATAAAAATAAAAAAATTTGTCATCTACGTAATAAATTTAATAATGATATTGTTCACTTTCTTTAATAAATGGATCTCCTTTAGCCAAAAGGGGAGCCTTAGTTAATTCATTAAACACTATGTACATAAAAAGACCTAAGAAAAATAAAAATGCTCCAATTTCACTAACTCCAATGAACCATTGATCTCCAACAGCCGAGGGCATAATCATATTAAAAACATCAATATAATGTCCCAAAACTAAAACTATTCCAGTCATTACTACTATATAGTTAACTCTTTTGTAACTACTATTCATTAAGATTATCAAAGGGAAAATAAAATTCATAACTACCATTCCAAAAAACGGTATCTTATAATCCTCAATTCTAGTCATAAAATAAGTTACTTCCTCAGGGATATTAGCATACCAAATAAGCATAAATTGAGAAAACCACAAATAAGTCCAAAAGATACTTATGGCAAACATAAATTTACCTAAATCATGAATATGACTATCATTAACAAATTCTAAATATCCATTATTTTTAAGATATATCGTTATTAATGCTATAACTGTAATTCCTGTAACAAACATGCTTGAAAAAACATACCATCCAAATAATGTACTAAACCAATGCGGGTCTATGGACAAAACCCAGTCCCAAGACATTATAGACTCTGTTACAAAATAAAAGACCAAAAATCCAGCTGAAATTTTAAAATTTTTTTTATGATTAGATATGTCATTGGCTGGGGCTAAATCTTGTTTTAAAGAAAATTTTCTTGAAAAAAATCTGTATAGTACCCATCCAGACAAAAAGAAAACTGCTCTTATAAAAAAGAAAGGAAGATTTAAATATACTGACTTATTTTTTATTAATTCATCATGAGCTACAACTTCAGGATCCATCCATATAAATAAATGATTAAAATGCATTCCAGACAAAACAAGAATAGTTATTACAATAATTCCTCCTGGAAGCAAGTATGCCGTTATACTTTCCATCACTCTATAAAGAACTATAGGCCATCCAGCTTGTGCTGCTCTTTGAATAGCATAAAAAGCTAATACACCCAAAGAAATCATCATAAAAAAGAAAGCGGAAACATATAATGCTGCCCAAGGTTTATTTTGTAACTGATGTAAAAGATGTTTTCCATGAGATGAATCATTTGCTTCATGGTTTTGAGACTCTCCATGATCAGCAGATGCAGTCATTTCAATAGCCTCCTCAACTGTTGAAGGAGATGAAAAAAACCCGTAAGATAAACCTAGAAATCCCATAAACATACAAGCTAATGAGAAAATTTTAAGTCTTTTTGGAAAATTATACATCATATTTATTTTTTTAACATACTTCTTAATTCCATAACATGCTGGGATATTTGCCAACGTTCAATCTCATTTATCTGTCCAGCATGAGAACCCATTGCATTTCTACCATACATTAAAACATGATAAATACTACCGGGTGTAATTTCTCTATCAGCATAACTAGGGACACCAAGATAAACTTCACGCTTCATCAAAATTCCTTGACCATCTCCTTTTGATCCATGGCAAACTGAACAATATATCTCATAAAGCTTTTTCCCATTTGCTATACTTTCCTGCGTAACTTCAATTGGTGAAACTAAATTCAATTTTGCTTTTTCATAACCTTCATTTGTATCTTCATATTCATAGGGTCTCCATCCTCTTGAAATTGTACCTTCAACTGGAAGTTGGGCTTCTATACCGTTCGGGAATGCATCACTCTCGGAGTATGTCTCATATCCAACTGACTCATACATTTGAGGAAAAAATTGAAAATTAGGTTTAGATGAATCAAAACAAGAAACCATCATCAAGTATAAAAGAGATATTAATATGATTTTATTTTTTTTCATTTCATTCAGACTTTTCAATAATTTTAATATCAATAGCTCCTGTTTTTCTTATTAGAGTTTTTAAATCTTTTTCATTTTCACCAACATGAAGCTCAATTAAAAACTTATCATCAGTAGTAGATGGATAAGGATTTTCAGCTTTTTTAAAAGGCCACAATTTACTTCTTAAATAAAATGTGATAACCATCAAATGGGCAGAAAAAAATACTGTCATCTCAAACATAACTGGAACAAATGCAGGCATATTTTGAAAATATGAAAAACTAGGCTTCCCGCCAATATTTTGAGGCCAATCAGATATCATCATATAATTCATCATTAAAATTGATACAACAAAACCTATACAACCATATATAAATGCCATAATAGCAATTCTTGTTCCTTCTAATCCTAAAGCTTTATCCAAACCATGCACAGGAAAAGGAGTATAAACCTCTTCGATATGGTGTTTTTTAGACACTATTTCTTTAACAGCACTTAGAAGTACATCATCATCGTCGTAAAATGCATGAATTACTTTATTACTCATTTCTTGTCTCTTAATTTTTTATAATTATCTGCAGATGATTTTAAAATAGTTTTTACCTCTGCTTGAGCAATAACAGGGAAAGTTCTTGCATAAAGCAAAAATAAAGAAAAGAAAAAACCAATCGTTCCTATAAATATTCCAATATCCACAAAAGTAGGAGAAAACATCGTCCAAGATGATGGAAGATAATCTCTATGTAATGATGTTACAATAATAACAAAACGTTCAAACCACATCCCAATATTAACAACTATAGATATTATAAAGGAAAAAATTATACTTGTCCTCAACTTTTTAAACCACATAAACTGAGGAGAAAAAACATTACAGGTCATCATTGTCCAATATGCCCACCAATAGGGGCCAGTTGCTCTATTTAAGAAAGCATATTGTTCATATTCTACTCCAGAATACCATGCCATAAATAATTCAGTTATATAAGCAACTCCAACAATAGAACCTGTAATCATTATTACAATATTCATAAGTTCAATATGCTGGACAGTAATATAATTTTCAAGATTACAGACTTTTCTCATTATAATTAAAAGGGTCTGTACCATAGCAAATCCAGAAAAAATAGCACCTGCAACAAAGTAAGGAGGAAAAATTGTAGTATGCCATCCTGGAATAACAGACGTTGCAAAATCAAAAGATACAATTGTGTGAACTGACAAAACTAAAGGAGTTGCTAATCCAGCTAAAACTAGTAAAACTTCTTCAAATCTTTGCCAATCCTTTGCTCTTCCACTCCAACCAAAACTTAAGAGGCTATATATTTTTTTTTGAAAAGGACGAACAGCCCTATCTCTAATCATTGCAAAATCTGGTAAAAGTCCTGTCCACCAAAAAACAAGTGAAACACTCAAATAAGTCGAAATTGCAAAAATATCCCACAAAAGAGGAGAATTAAAATTAACCCATAGTGATCCAAAAGCATTTGGAATAGGTAACATCCAATATCCAAGCCAAGGACGACCCATATGAATTATTGGAAATAACCCTGCCTGAATTACTGAAAAAATCGTCATTGCTTCAGCAGATCTATTGATCCCCATTCTCCACTTTTGTCTAAACAAAAGAAGAACTGCAGAAATTAAAGTTCCAGCATGAGCAATTCCAACCCACCAAACAAAATTTGTAATATCCCAAGCCCAACCTACAGTTTTATTAAGACCCCATACGCCTATACCAGTAGATATAGTATATATTATACATGCAACACCCCATAAAAAAGCCGAAAGTGAAATCCCAAAAACAATCCACCATTGTTTGTTTGCCTTTCCTTCAATAGGAGCAGCAATATCAACAGATACATCATGATAAGTCTTATTACCTATAACAAGAGGTTTCCTTATTGGAGCTTCATAATGTGATGCCATATTCTTATTAAATAATTTATGTTTCGTCTATATTTCTAATCATTAATTGATACATAACATTAGGTTTAGTACCAACGTTTTCTAATAAATGATACATCCTATCATTTTTCTTTAATTCAGATACTTTACTGTCTTTGTCATTAACATCTCCAAAAACAAGTGCATCATTACTACATGCATTAGAACAAGCAGTATGAAACTCTCCATCCTTAATTTCTCTTCCTTCTAATTTAGCATCTAAAATTGTCTTTTGCGTGATTTGAATACAAAAAGAACATTTCTCCATTACTCCTCTAGATCTAACAACTACATCTGGATTTAAAACCATTCTTCCTAAATCATCATTCATATGAAAATCAAACTCATCATTCCCATTATATAAAAACCAATTAAACCTTCTAACTTTATAAGGACAGTTATTAGCACAATATCTTGTGCCTACACATCGATTATATGCCATATGGTTCTGACCCTGTCTTCCGTGAGAAGTTGCTGCAACAGGACAAACTGTTTCACAAGGAGCATGATTACAATGTTGACACATTACAGGTTGAAAAGCTATTTGAGGATTCTCAGAAGCTTTTTCCATATTACCCAGTATATTTATAGAATCAGATAATCCAGAAATATCATCTTTAGCCTTATTATCTTTTTCAAATGTGTTATTTGAAGAATAATATCTATCAATCCTAAGCCAATGCATATCCCTAGACTTTCTAACTTCTCTTTTTCCAACTACTGGAACATTATTTTCTGCATGACAGGCAATTACACAAGCACCACATCCAGTACAAGAATTTAAATCTATTGACAAATTAAAATGATGACCAATTGAACTATCAAACTCTTCATACATATCAACTTCAGGAGAGCTAACTAAAGTCTCAATATGATTTTTAGAAACAACTACAGGCGCATTCCAATATTTTTTGTCCTTAGTATTAAAAATTTCTAGAGTAGTTTCTTTTAAAATATCTCCTCTACCCATTAAAGTGTTATGAAGTTGAACACAAGCAAATTCATGTATTTCTTCAATGGGTTTAATACTGATTTCTTGAACATTTTTGAATTCATTATAAAAACTAAAGGCATTAACTCCTACCTTCATTTCCTTTTTAAGGCCCATTGTTTTACCATAACCAAAAGCAAGTCCAACTGTACCCTTAGCTTGACCAGGCTGAATAATTACAGGAACTTTAAGAGACTTGTCTCCAACTTTAATTTCAGCATAACTTCCATTCAAAGCTCCATTGGCTACATTTTCATTTCTTAATCCTAAAGTTTTTGCATCTACCATAGATACAGTTAAATAATTATCCCAAGAAACCCTAGTAATTGGATCAGGGAATTCTTGAAGCCATGGATTATTAGCCTGTTGACCATTTCCTATTCCTGTTTTTGAATATAAAACAAGAGATATTCCCTTATCTTTAAAATTTGAGAATTTAGAAATATCAAAAGAATAGGGGTCTTTTTTTCTATTAAGATTTAAAGACTTTCTTTTTGAAAGAAATCCATCATGAAGAACCTTATTCCATGAATGACCATCTAAAATGATTTCATTCCAATGATCTTTAATATACTCATAATAATTAGTGTTTTTACCCATTAACCTTATTAAAACATCTTGAAACTGCTTAGTATCAAACAATGGACGAATAGTAGGTTGAGCTAAAGCATAATGTCCATATTTAAATTCATAATCTCCCCAAGATTCTAATTGATGAGGTGTAGCTCCTATATATTGAGCTAAGGATGAGGTTTCATCTTCCTTAGAAGAAAATGCAAGAGAAAATTCTAAAGATTTCATCAACTCCTTAAATTCAAAACCATTTGGAAGAGAATACACAGGATTTAATCCAGAAATAATTAATCCTTTAACTTCTCCAGATTTTATGTCAGAAATTAGTTTTTTAACATCATCATTTTTTCCTTTCCTAATAAATCTTGGAGATTTAATTTGAAATGCCTTACTCTTTAAAATGGAATTTATAGCAAGGATAAGCCTCTGTGAAAAATCATCTTCAATACCAGAAACTACTACTGTATCAGAAGGTGATCTTTTAATTTTATTTAAAACTTGATCAACTAACTTTTCATGCTCTTTTAATAGAGAAATCGAAGTGTTTTGATTTGATAATTTAGAATATAACTTAAACAATATATTTTTTAACTCTGAGGGTCTAGCTGGGACTCTTTTATCAGCATTAGCACCTGATAAAGACATATTAGATTCAAACTGAATGTGCCAAGACATGAAATATTTATTATTACTGCCTTTTTTATTAGGGACTCTTGTTTTGGAATAACCAGATTCATAACCTCCGCCTTGCCAATCTCCAAGAATATCAGCATCAATAGACACAATATTTTTCACTTTAGAGAAATCATAATCGGGTAAAGCTCTAATACCATATTCTTGTTCAAAAGCATTCAGTGCAGAATCTGATGAAATAGAATCATAAACTATATGACTAATATTAGGATATAAATTCAAAAACTCTGAAATAATTTTCTCAGTTGTTGGGCTTGCTAGTGTATTAGTTAAAAGAACTATTTTTTTATCACTAGAATTTAATGCTTTTATCATTGCACCAACTTGATAATAAAAATCCTCCCAACTAATGTCTTTGCCATTTGATTTTGGTCCTTGAATTCTCAAAGAATCATACATAGACAAAACTGAAGCATTTACTCGAGCATTTGCGGATCCCAAAAATGGTGTCTCTAAATTATTTTGAACTTTAATTGGTCTACCTTCCCTTGTTTTAACCAAAACACTGGCAAAATCATATCCATCAGCAATAGTGGTAGCATAATAATTTGCAATCCCAGGCGTGATTTGTTCTGGTTTAATAACATATGGTACAGATTTAATAACAGGACCTTCACAAGCAGCTAAAGTAGCTGCAGCAGTACTAAATCCAAGATATTTCAAAAAATCTCTTCTGGTATGATTCTTGTCTAATTGCTCTTCATCTTTAGAATCATTAACAGGTAATTTAGAGACGAATTCATTCTCACGAAGTTTATTAATCTCCTGATTATTTGAATCAAGTTGATCA